>JAEYRN010000032.1 GCA_023435565.1 Bacillota bacterium | reverse complement strand
CGGGTACTGAAATGATCATGCCTGGTGACAACGTCAAAATGACGATTGAATTGATCACCCCGATTGCGATGGAAGAAGGCTTGCGGTTCGCTATTCGTGAAGGCGGACGTACCGTTGGCGCCGGTGTTGTTACTAAAGTTATTGAATGATTTTGCGGGTGGGCATGCCTGCAAAAGGTAGTTATCAGGTATGCCTGCTTTAATATTGAAACGGTTTAATGCTGAAATAAACCGTCACTAAGAGGAGGGAACGTTTATGGCCACTCAGAAAATCCGAATCCGCCTTAAGGCGTTTGATCATAAATTACTAGACCAGTCAGCGGAGAAGATTGTCGAGACGGCGAAAAGGACCGGTGCCTATGTTTCCGGACCGATTCCACTTCCAACCGAAAAGAACATCTATACCATTCTCCGGTCGGTTCATATTGACAAGGACTCTCGGGAACAGTTTGAGATGCGGACTCATAAAAGGCTTATCGACATTTTGGATCCTAGTTCAAAAACAGTAGACGCCTTAATGAGACTTGATCTTCCGGCTGGCGTTGATATTGAGATTAAGCTTTAATTATAATGGGTTTCTGTAAGGAGGTGTAAGAAATGGCCAAAGGCATTTTAGGCAAAAAAATCGGAATGACACAAATTTTCAGTTCCGAAGGGAAAGCGATTCCGGTCACAGTAGTTGAAGCCGGACCATGCGTTGTAACTCAGAAAAAATCTATTACAACTGATGGATATGACGCTATTCAACTAGGTTTTGCTGAGAAAAAAGAGCGTTTAGTAAATAAACCGATGAAGGGTCATTTCAATAAAGCTGGAGTTAAACCATTGCGGTTTTTACATGAGATTCGGGTAGACTCCGGTGAGAATTATGATCTTGGTCAAGAAATAAAAGCTGATGTTTTTAGTGAAGGCGAGTTTGTCGATGTAACTGGAACTTCTAAAGGAAAAGGATTTGCCGGTGTTATTAAACGCTGGAACTTCAACCGGGCTGCAATGACCCATGGTTCTATGTATCATCGCCGTTCAGGTTCTCTTGGCGCTACCGATCCGGCCCGGGTATTTAAAGGTCGAAAACTTCCCGGACGCTTAGGAGGCGTAAAAACTACGGTTCAAGGTTTACAAGTTGCAAAAGTTGATCCGGAGCGGAACCTGTTATTGATTAAGGGAGCAATTCCTGGCGCCAACGGATCTTTTGTTATTGTAAAAAAGACTGTAATTCGCGCTAAAAATTAGTCGATTTTATCTTGTAACGAGGAGGAAAAACGATGCCGACCGTACCTGTTTATAATATTCAAGGCTCACAGGTAGGCGAAATTGCCTTAAACGATCAGGTTTTTGGCGCAAAGGTCAATAAGGCCTTATTGCATGAAGCTGTAACTATGCAATTAGCGTCACGGCGGCTTGGTACTGTGGCTGTTAAAACTAGGTCCATGGTAAGAGGCGGTGGCCGTAAACCTTGGCGTCAAAAAGGAACCGGTCAGGCTAGACATGGTAGCCGACGTTCGCCGATCTGGACTGGTGGCGGTATAATCTTTGGTCCGATGTCTCGCGATTATGATTTTAATTTACCCAAGAAAGCGCGTCGACAAGCATTACGGTCCGCTTTATCAGCCAAAGTAGAGGCCGGTGAATTAATTGTTATTGATTCACTACCGATTTCAGAACCAAAAACTAAAACAATGGTAAGCATTTTAGAAAAATTAAAAGCCAATAAAGCGATTATTGTCACGGTTGAACATGAAGATACCGTCGATAAATCGGCGCGAAATATTCCTGGTGTGCTTACACTTACCAGTGATGGCATTAATGTATATGATTTACTCGCGCATGATCATTTGGTTATTACTAAAGATGCTGTAAGTAAGGTTGAGGAGGCGTTGGCGTAATGGAAGCTAGAGAACTTGTCAAACGCCCGTTGATTACTGAGAGAACAACCAAGTTAATGGAAGATAACAAGTACTGCTTTTTGGTCGATCCTAAAGCCAACAAGACTCAGATTAAACAAGCTATTGAAGAGATTTTTAAGGTAAAAGTTAAAACAGTCAACACTTTTAACCGATTAGGAAAGATCAAACGGATGGGGCGAAAAGAAGGGCGCCGGCCTAGTTGGAAACGGGCGATTGTTACTTTGGAAGCCGGAAGCCGGATTGAATTCTTTGAAGGAACTTGATTATTTTAAGTAGATATTGTTAATTTTATTCAGATTAATACTAGTTTAGTTGGGAGGTCAGGAAGATGCCGGTAAGAAAATACCAGCCAACCTCGCCTGGCAGAAGATTTATGACAGTCTCCGATTTTGCGGAGATTACTAAGAGCGTACCGGAAAAATCTTTATTAGAACCGTTGAAATCTAAAGGAGGACGCAACTCTTCCGGAAAGATGACTGTCCGTCATCGTGGTGGCGGACATAAACGGATGTATCGGATCATCGATTTTAAACGTGATAAGTTCGATATTCCTGCAAAAGTCGCGGCTATTGAGTACGATCCTAATCGTTCGGCAAGAATTGCACTTTTGCATTATATTGACGGGGAAAAGCGTTATATTTTAGCTCCTTTAGGGCTAAATGTCGGTGATACCGTTATAGCTGGACCTAATGCTGATATTAAACCCGGAAACGCCTTACCACTTACTAATATTCCGGTTGGTACGATTATTCACAATATCGAACTTATCAGGAATAAAGGTGGAAAATTAGTTCGAACTGCAGGCGTAGGAGCACAGTTAATGGCTAAAGAAGGCGATTATGCCAATGTTAGGCTCCCATCGGGTGAAATGCGTTTAGTTCCAGTAAACTGTATGGCTACTATCGGTCAAATGGGTAATATCGAACATGAGAATATTGCAATCGGCAAAGCAGGTCGTTCCCGTTGGAAAGGAATAAAACCAGCTAACCGTGGTGTTGTAATGAACCCAGTTGACCATCCTCATGGCGGTGGAGAAGGTCGTTCTCCAATTGGTAGAGCTCCGGTTACTCCTTGGGGTAAACCGGCCTTGGGACACCGTACCCGTAAGCATAAAGCCTCTGACCGCCTAATTGTTAAACGGCGGACGAAATAGGCGTAAGGAGTTAGGAGGGGAACAAAGTGTCACGTTCGATGAAAAAAGGTCCATTTGTTGAAATCAGTCTTTTAAAAAAGATTACGGATATGAACTCAAAAGGTGAGAAAAAAGTATTAAAATCATGGTCCAGAAGTTCGACTATCTTCCCTGAGATGGTGGGACACACAATTGCTATACATGACGGCAGAAAGCATGTTCCGATTTATATCACTGAAGATATGGTTGGGCATAAATTGGGAGAATTTGCTCCCACCCGTACTTTCCGTGGTCATGGTTCTCACTCGGAAAAGACTACAGCCGTAAAATGAATTTTACCTGGATTTAGCGGGAGGGATATGTTTTGAATTCTAAAGCAGTTGTTCGTTTTTCGCGGATAGCTCCCCGGAAAGCCCGACAAGTAATCGATATGATTCGGGGAAAAAAGGTGGGCGATGCGCAAACAATTTTGAAATTTACACCTAGATTTGCAGCGGAAATCATTGGAAAAGTATTAAATTCGGCAATTGCCAATGCTGAAAACAATCACAAAATGAACCGGGAAAGCTTGTACGTTTCTGAAGCATATGTTGACCAAGGCCCAACATTGAAAAGGTTTATGCCTAGGGCTCAAGGTCGCGCTTCGGCAATTCACAAGCGAACCAGCCATATTACGATTGTTGTGGCGGAGAAGGAGGGCTAATATGGGTCAGAAAGTCCATCCCATCGGATTAAGAGTCGGAATTATCAAGGATTGGGACGGCCGCTGGTTTGCTAAGAAACAGGATTATGCCAACCTGATCCTGGAAGACGTAAAAATCCGAAACTATGTAAAAAAACGTCTTTACGCTTCTGGAGTAGCTAAAATTGAGATTGAAAGAGCTGCTAACCGGCTTAAAGTTACAATTCATACTGCGCGACCCGGAATGGTTATCGGTCGGCAGGGCACAGAAGTAGAAGTAATCCGGAAGGAAATCGAGAAGTTTTCCGGCAAGCAAGTTCAATTAAATATTGCTGAAATTAAAGTTCCGGAACTTACTGCTCAATTAGTGGCTGAAAATATTGCATTCCAACTGGAACGACGGGTTTCATTCCGACGCACAATGAAACAAGCTATCGGTCGGGCAATGAAATTAGGCGCTCAAGGTGTAAAGGTCTCTTGTAGCGGTCGTTTGATGGGTGCCGAAATCGCTAGAACCGAAGGTTATAGTGAAGGAAAAGTGCCGCTTCATACTTTGAGGGCAGATATCGATTATGGTTTTGCCGAAGCCAATACCACTTATGGTAAGATCGGCATTAAAGTTTGGATTTACAAAGGTGAAATCCTCCCGGCTAAGAAACGGGTTAAAGCGAAAGCTGAAGGAGGAGTATGAAATGTTAGTACCAAAACGTGTCAAATATCGTAAATTGCATCGGGGCCGGATGAGAGGCAAAGCAATTAAGGGTTCACAACTGAACCAAGGTGATTATGGTTTACAGGCGTTAGAACCTGGCTGGATAACCAACGTTCAGATTGAAGCGGCCCGTATCGCCTTAACGAGACATATTAAAAGAGGCGGTAAAGTATGGATTAAAATTTTTCCCGACAAATCAGTAACGGCTAAACCGGCTGAGACTCGTATGGGTAGTGGAAAAGGTTCTCCGGAACACTGGGTTGCTGTAGTAAAACCGGGACGGATTTTATTTGAAGTAACCGGTGTCGAGGAACAAATTGCCCAAGAAGCTATTCGTCTGGCTGCTCATAAACTTCCGATCAAATGCAAGTTTATAAAAAGAGAGGAAGCGGGTGGAGAAGTCCATGAAAAGTAAAGAAGTTAGAGAAATGACTATAGATGAATTACAAAAACAATTAGTTAGCCTCAAAGAAGAGTTGTTTAATCTACGTTTTCAACTCGCTACCGGACAATTAGATAATCCAATGCGAGTCAGAGATGTTCGCAAAAGCATTGCTCGTGTAAAAACAGTTCTGCATGAACAAGAACTAAAAGCGGGTCAGGCTTGATTGACCGGTGTCAGAAGGAGGATTAGTAATGAGTGATCGTGCGCTTCGTAAAACACGGATAGGTATGGTCGTTAGTGACAAAATGGAAAAAACAGTGGTAGTCGCTGTTCAACGACTGGTCAGACACCCGCTTTATGGTCGAATTGTTAAACTCACCAGCAGAATTAAAGCACATGATGAAGCAAACGAATGTAAAGTCGGGGATAAAGTTAAGGTAATGGAGACCCGTCCTCTTAGTAAAGATAAGAGATGGCGTGTCGTAAATATCATTGAAAAAGCAAAATAATTTCGTGAAAGGAGGTACCGGCCGTGGTTCAAACGCAAACTTATTTAAATGTCGCTGACAACTCCGGAGCGAAACAAGTTATGTGTATCAAGGTATTAGGCGGTTCAAAGAAGCGATATGCCAGGGTTGGAGATTTGATTATTGCGGTTGTTAAAGACGCTCTACCTCCCTCCGCTGCCAGGAAAGGTACCGGAGCAGCTGGAGTTAAAAAGGGAGATGTTGTGAAAGCTGTAGTGGTACGTACCACTAAAGAAACGAAAAGACCGGACGGTTCATATATTCGGTTTGATGATAACGCCGCCGTAATCCTAAATGAACAAATGAATCCCAGAGGGACACGTATCTTTGGGCCGGTTGCTCGTGAGCTTCGCGACAAAAATTTTATGAAAATCGTATCATTAGCCCCTGAAGTTTTGTAATGGCCCGAGAGGAGGATTTACATGTCAGTCCGCAATTTTAAAAAAGGCGATGAAGTTGTAGTTATCTCCGGTAAAAACAAAAGCCGCCGCGGAAAGATTCAAAGAGTATTGCCTGATACCGAAGGGGTTATCATCGAAGGCATTAATTTGGCTAAGAAACATGCCAAACCTACGAAAACTAACCCTCAGGGCGGAGTAATTGATAAAGCTTTACCGTTAAGTACTTCTAAAGTAATGGTAGTATGTTCAGGTTGTAATCAACCGACTAGGTTACGTAGGGAACGGGCGGTTGATGGCGCTGTTGTAAGAATTTGCCGTAATTGTGGCAAGACTTTGGATTAGTAACGGAAGGAGGTGCGACAGTGTCGCGGCTTAAACAGAAATATCAAAAAGAAGTAGTACCCGGTTTAAAAAGCCGATTTGGATATTCGAATGTAATGGAAATTCCGGAGATTAAAAAAATTATAATTAACATGGGAGTTGGCGAAGCCACTCAAGATGCAAAAGCTATAGACTCAGCAGTGAATGATTTAACTGCGATTTCCGGTCAAAAACCAGTAGTGACAAAAGCGAAGAAGTCGATTGCCGCTTTTAAAGTCAGGGCCGGAATGCCGATTGGTTGCAAAGTAACCCTTAGGGGTGAAAGAATGTATTATTTTCTTGATAAATTATTTAATCTTGCTCTACCAAGAATTCGGGATTTTAGAGGGACTTCAACAAAATCCTTCGATGGCCGGGGCAATTATACGCTGGGAGTTCGCGATCAATTAATATTTCCTGAAATCAACTATGATAAGGTAGATAAACTAAGAGGGATGGATATTGTGATCGTAACCTCTGCCAAAAATGATGAAGAAGCTTTAGAACTTTTGAAGTTGATGGGAATGCCCTTTAGGGCTTAACCAAAAGGAGGGTTAAACATGGCGAAGACTTCGATGGTTATCAGATCGAAACGCACTCCCAAATTTACAGTTCGGCGACATAATCGTTGTCAAATCTGTGGTAGGCCTCATGCCTATATGCGTAAATTTGGAATGTGCCGTATCTGCTTCCGTAAATTAGCCCACCGTGGGGAGCTACCGGGCATAACTAAAGCTAGTTGGTAATTATTATTAGTTTACTCAGCTTTATGTTGTGGTGCTGAGTCTTTCGTTTATGAAAGGAGGGTTTCTTTAGATGGTTATGACTGACCCAATTGCCGATATGTTAACTCGGATTCGTAATGCGACTACCGCTAGAGATAAAACCGTTGAAATCCCTTTTTCAAAGGTCAAACAAGAATTAGCAAAGATTTTTAAAGAAGAGGGCTATATTCTTGACCAAGAGTTTGTTGATAACGGTAAACAAGGAACAATTCGAGTTCATTTAAAATATGTCGGGAAAGAAAATGCAATATCAGGACTAAAAAGAATTAGTAAACCCGGTTTAAGGGTTTATGCTCAAAAGGATGAGATTCCTAAGGTTTTAGGCGGTTTAGGAATTGCCGTATTATCTACTTCCAAGGGAATCATGACTGACCGAAAGGCCCGGACCGAAGGGGTCGGCGGTGAAGTTATCTGTTATTTATGGTAAAATAATTATCAATAAACAGTGACACTGTTAACTGACAACTGAAAAGATCGGGGGTGTTATTGATGTCTCGTATTGGACGAAAACCTATTATTATACCCCAGGGAGTACAAGTAGATATTTTGGGAAATACTGTTAAGGTTAAAGGCCCTAAAGGTGAGCTACAACAAGTTGTGCATCCCGAGATAAAGGTATCTCAAGATAATGGAACAATCAAAGTTGAACGACCGACTGACGAAAAGAAACATCGTTCGTTACACGGATTGACTCGTACTTTGGTTTCCAATATGATAAATGGTGTAACTAATGGTTATACAAAGGGATTAGATATTAATGGTGTAGGTTACCGTGCCGCGAAACAAGGTAAAAACTTGGTTTTGACAATTGGATATTCACATCCGGTAGAAATTCAACCGTTACCAGGTATTGAGTTTGATGTTCCCGCTCCCAATAAAATATTGGTTAAGGGAATTGACAAACAAGCTGTTGGTCAAATGGCGGCTGAAATAAGAGCCGTACGGGAACCTGAGCCTTATAAGGGCAAAGGCATCAAATATGAGTCCGAAGTAATCCGGAGAAAAGCCGGTAAAGCCGGTAAAGCCGGGAAGAAATAAGATTCGGGAAAGGAGTGAATGACGTGTTCCATAAACCCGATCGCCGTGCCGCTAGAGTAAGACGTCACGTGCGTTTGCGTAAAAAGATTTCCGGAACTGCTGAACGACCCAGGTTAAGTGTGTTCCGTAGTTTACACCATATATATGCTCAATTAATTGATGATTCAATTGGTGCTACAGTAATGACGGTTTCAACAGTTGAACCGGAATTAAGAAGTAAGTTAAAGGGTAAATGTGGGAACATTGAGGCGGCCAAGGCCGTAGGTTCTGCGATTGCCCAAAAAGCCATGGCAAAAGGTATCAAACAGGTTGTCTTTGACCGGGGTGGTCAAATTTATCATGGCCGGGTTAAAGCCTTGGCGGAAGCCGCCAGAGAAAGCGGCCTGGAATTTTAGGCAAGGGGTGAATTTATATGAAACGCATCGACCCTACACAACTGGAATTAACCGAAAGGGTTGTTCATATCAACCGGGTTGCCAAAGTTGTTAAAGGTGGTAGAAGATTCAGTTTTAGCGCTTTGGTAGTTGTCGGCGATGGTAAAGGCCATGTTGGAACCGGTCTTGGTAAAGCCGCTGAAGTACCGGAAGCTATTCGTAAAGGGATTGAAGACGCTAAAAAGAATTTAATTGAAGTTCCTGTAAAAGGTACTACAATCCCACACCAAATTGAAGGTAATTTTGGAGCCGGTAAAGTTCTTTTGAAGCCCGCTGCGCCTGGTACTGGTGTTATTGCGGGAGGACCGGTTCGCGCGGTTTTAGAATCCGCCGGAATTAGAGATATTCTTACCAAATCACTTGGTTCTTCAAATGCGATTAATGTGGTTAATGCCACGATTACCGGATTAAAAGGTCTTAAGAGGGCCGAACAAGTGGCTGCGACCCGCGGTAAGGCTGTAGAAGAGATCCTCGGTTAGGAGGGGAGTTTAATGGCAAGAAAAAAAAGTGACGGCAAAATGATTCAAATCACATTAAAACATAGTGCGATTGGTCGTACTCAAGTACAAAAAGAGACCATTAAGGCTTTAGGGTTTAAAAGATTGAATCAAACCATTGAGAAACCTGATAATGCAGCAATCCGTGGTATGATTAAATCTGTTGAACATTTAGTAGAAGTAAAAGAGGCGTAGGGGGTATCCTCTGATGAAATTATATGAATTGCAACCAGCTGAGGGAGCAAAAAAAGCTCCGAAGCGTGTTGGCCGGGGAATAGGCTCCGGAATGGGGAAAACCTCCACTAAAGGGCATAAAGGTCAAAAGGCCCGATCAGGTGGAGGCAAAGGACCTGCTTTTGAAGGGGGTCAAACTCCGCTCCAACGCAGACTACCAAAACGCGGTTTTAATAACAAGTTTAGACGTGAATTGGTAGAGGTTAATTTGGAAAAACTAAATCTTTTCGATAATGGAACTGAAGTAACTCCAGAGGTTTTACTGGAAAAGGGCATTATTAAAAAGATAGCGGATGGAGTCAAGATTTTAGGTAATGGTAAAATCACTAAAAAATTGACCGTCAAAAGTAATGGATTTAGTAAATCGGCAATTGCAAAGATTGAAAAAGCCGGCGGTAAAGCGGAGGTGATTTAATTGCTGGAAGCGATTAAAACCGCTTTTAAACTTCCTGATTTAAGGAAGAAAATGCTTTGGACCCTTGCCTTATTAGGAATTTTCAGATTAGGGACCCATATACCGGTTCCGGGCCCGTGGGATCCTGAAGGTCTGGCCAATATTTTTGGCGGCGATAATAATCTCTTTGGATTGCTTGATTTAATGGCCGGAGGAGCTCTCCGGAAAATGTCAGTTTTTGCGATGAGTGTTAATCCTTATATCACAGCGTCGATTATCATGAATCTCTTGACCATGGTAATTCCTAAACTGGAAGCTTTAGCCAAAGAGGGCGCTGAAGGTCGCAAAATTATTTCACAATATACCCGGTATGGTACAGTAATATTGGCGCTTATTCAAGGTTCGGCAATGGCCTTAAGTTTAAGAGGGGCTTTACAGAATCCGACAACTTGGGATTTTGTATTAATAGTGTCTACTTTAACTGCTGGTTCTGTTTTTTTAATGTGGTTAGGGGAAGTCATTTCCGAACGAGGTATCGGTAACGGGATTTCGATGTTAATCTTTGGGGGTATTGTCGCTCAACTCATACCTAGCGGAATAGCTACCTTAAGCACGGTGGGTTCTAAAGGTGTGGGTACTTCCTTTATCAGTATAATCGCTTTCTTAATTTTAGGGATCGCAATTATTGCGGGGGTAGTATTCGTTACCCAAGGTGAACGTAAAATTCCGGTTCAATATGCCAAAAGAGTAGTTGGGCGTAAAATGTACGGAGGCGGTTCCACATTTTTGCCGATGAAGGTTAATCAAGCCGGTGTTATTCCGATAATTTTTGCATCGTCTTTATTAGCTTTTCCACCGACTCTTGGGCAATGGTTACCGCATACCCATTGGTTATATAAGTTTTTGTCCGTTTTTTATCCGGGACGAGGATTATATTTGTTTTTATATGCCGTATTAATTTTTGTGTTCACTTATTTTTATACGGCTGTAACTTTTAATCCATTGGAAGTATCCAATAACATGAAAAAATATGGCGGTTTTATACCCGGAATTAGACCGGGAAAACCTACCGCCGAATATTTAGACAGGGTATTAACCAGGATTACTTTAGCTGGAGCGCTCTTTTTGACCGTAGTTTCCTTACTTCCATATTTAATCGATTTCATTCCCGGGTTTAGGGGTATGCAGATTCAATTTGGCGGTACAGGGCTGTTAATTGCAGTTGGAGTTGCAATTGACATTATGAAACAAATCGAAGCCCAGCTTCTAATGAGACAGTATGAAGGATTTCTTAAATAAGGAGGGCAATTGATGAATCTGATTCTTCTAGGCCCTCCGGGCGCCGGTAAGGGTACTCAGGCTGAATTGATAATTGAACGGTACAATATTCCACATATTTCAACCGGTGATATTTTTCGCGCCGCTATTAAAGAAGGTACTCCACTCGGAGTCAAAGCAAAAAGTTTTTTAGACAGCGGGCAATTGGTACCGGATGAAATTGTTGTTGGAATCGTTGAAGAACGGTTAAAACAAAACGATTGTATAAATGGGTTTTTGCTTGACGGATTTCCGCGGACCATTCCTCAAGCAGATTCGCTTGAAGGATTTTTAAATAGTCAAAATCGGAAAATTACCGCGGTTATTAATATCGAAGTAGATTTTGAAATACTCATGATTAGAATTACTGGCAGAAGGGTATGCCGGAATTGCGGCGCCGTATATCACATTCAGAATAAGCGTGAGAAGTCGCCCGGAGTATGTGATCATTGCGGTGGTGAGATTTATCAACGGAATGACGATTTACCGGAGACAGTTAAAAAACGTCTTCAGGTTTATCAAAGTCAAACCGAGCCGTTGATTAACTATTATCGAGAGAAAAATTTGTTGGATAGTTTTGATGGTCAAGAGCCGATCACGATTTTGTTTCAGAAAATATGTGAAGCTTTGGAAGGTAGGCAATAAGATGGTAATTCTCAAATCCTCTTCAGAAATTGCGATCATGAGGGTTGCAGGAAGTATCGTGGCCGCAGTACTCGAGGAATTGAGAAGTATGGTTCGTCCGGGAATCCATTTATACCAACTTGACCAAAAAGCAGAAGAATTGACTAATAGTTTTGGAGCAATACCTGCTTTTAAAGGATATAATGGATTTCCAGCTTCTCTTTGTGCTTCGGTTAATGAAGAAGTGGTCCATGGGATTCCGGGAAGTCGTAGTTTAAAATCTGGAGATATAATTGGCCTTGACTTTGGAGTTATCTACCAAGATTTTTATGCTGATTCGGCAATTACCGTTCCAGTCGGTGAAATTTCCGTGGAAGTGGAGAAGTTACTTCAAGTTACCAAAGACGCTCTTTTCAAAGGGATTAACAAGGCAAGAAGCGGTAATAGACTTTATGATATTTCAGGGGCCATTCAGGAACATGTCGAAAATAATGGGTTCTCAGTAGTCAGAGATTTCGTAGGGCATGGTATCGGCCGGAAAATGCATGAATCGCCTCAAATTCCTAATTTTGTAGGGAATGATTTTAATCCCAGACTAAAGCCCGGGATGACGTTAGCAATTGAACCCATGGTCAATCAGGGCGATTATGAGGTAGAGGTGGATTCTATCGATAATTGGACAGTTCGGACCATTGATCGGAAATTTTCAGCCCATTTCGAACATACCATTGCAGTAAACGATGGGGAGCCGGATATATTAACACTTTATAAACCGGAGCTTCTTCCGAAAAGATGATTAAAACAGTTGAAGGCTTGCGTTATGGCCAAATGGTAGAGTCTATTCAAGGTAGAGATTCTCATCAGTTATATCTTATTGCTGGTCTAATCGGAGATAAATATCTATCTTTGGTTGATGGGATTAAATACCCGTTTTCAAAGCCTAAAAAGAAGAATATCAAACATGTCAAAATTACGATGTGTGTTGATAAAAATTTTGAAGAAAGTGTTTCAAGAGGCGAATCATTGAATAATTCACAGGTAATATCAGCGATTGAACGTTTGAGAAATCAACATGAGGAGGGGGGCCGGTTTCATGGCTAAACAGGATGTAATTGAAGTTGAGGGGACCGTTATTGAGCCATTACCTAATGCAATGTTTAGAGTAGAGTTGGAAAACGGGCATCGTGTTTTAGCTCATATCTCTGGTAAAATGAGGATGAACTTTATTAAGATTTTATCCGGTGATCGGGTAACCGTAGAGTTATCGCCATATGATTTGACCAGAGGCCGGATTATTTACCGCTACAAATAATTTGGTATATCCGCGCAACCCTGCTCTTGTGTTTAAGATAGAAATTAATAAAGTTGGCATAATAAGGAGGATTTTACATGAAAGTCAGACCTTCCGTTAAACCCATTTGCGAACATTGTAAAATCATCAGAAGAAAAGGTTCATTACGGATAATTTGTACTAATCCTAAGCATAAGCAAAAACAAGGGTAAATAGGCTTGTTAATAATGGTGATGGCCATTATAACAAAAAGAACAATTTACTACTAAATCCCTTTAAACGTAAATGAGGAGGTTATAGAGATGGCACGTATTGCAGGTGTGGACTTACCCCGTGAAAAAAGAGTTGAAATAGCTCTGACATATATTTATGGCTTGGGGCGTACCACTTCTAACGAAGTTCTGGCCAAAACCGGAATTAACCCAGATACCCGAGTCCGGGACCTTACCGAAGAAGAAATTACTAAATTACGTGAAGTTATCGATCGGGACTACAAAGTAGAAGGTGATTTGCGTCGCGAAGAATCGATGAATATCAAACGTTTGATTGAAATCGGTAGTTTCAGAGGCTTACGTCATCGACGTGGTTTACCGGTTAGAGGCCAACGTACCAAAACAAATGCGCGAACCCGGAAAGGGCCTAAACGTACTGTTGGGGCCAAACGGAAGAAATAAAGGAGGTAAAGAGTAAATGGCCAGGACTGCTACTGCAAAAAAAGGCGTACGGACCCGCAAAAAGGAACGTAAACAAATTGATAGTGGAGTGGCCCACATTCATTCCACTTTTAACAATACCGTTGTCACCATTACCGATACTTCGGGAAATGTGTTGGCTTGGTCAAGTGCTGGAAATATGGGTTTTAAAGGCTCACGAAAAAGCACTCCTTTTGCGGCGGGAATGGCTGCCGAGCAAGCTGCCAAGGTTGCTATGGACCATGGTATGAAAAATGTCGAAGTTTATGTAAAAGGGCCTGGAGCCGGACGGGAAGCAGCGATTCGTTCGTTGCAAGCTGCAGGTTTGTTTGTGAATTTAATTAAGGATGTCACTCCTATTCCACATAACGGGTGCCGTCCGCCAAAACGTCGTCGAGTATAAATTGGGAGGTGTTTGAGACTCTATGGCACGATATACTGAGGCTGTTTGTAGATTATGTCGCCGTGAAGGTGAGAAACTCTATTTAAAAGGGGAACGCTGTTACACTAATAAATGTAGTGTGGGACGGCGAAGTTATGCCCCTGGACAACACGGTCAGGACCGAAAGAAAATTTCGGAATACGGATTACAATTAAGGGAAAAGCAGAAATTACGTCGAATTTATGGAATTTTGGAACGACAATTCTCCGGATATTTTACATTGGCTGAAAGCAAAAAAGGGATTACCGGTGAAAATTTACTTCAAATCCTAGAGAGCCGGCTAGATAATGTAATTTATCGTTTGGGTTTTGCAGCTTCACGGAAGGAAGCCAGGCAATTGGTTAGACATGGCCATTTCCAGGTAAACGATAAGAAAGTTAATATTCCTTCGTTTTTAATTAAAGTGGGTGATGTGATTACTATTAAAGAAGGTAGTCTGGATTCACCAAAGATTAAAGAAGTTTTAGAAAGCGCCGCGAGCCATAATGCTCCGGAATGGCTGGAAGTCGATCTCAACAAACATTCTGGTAAAGTAAAGAATTTGCCTATTCGTGAACAAATTGATATTCCTGTTCAAGAACATTTGATCGTCGAGTTGTATTCCCGGTAAGAATTAAAGTATTTTCAAAGTTTCGTCTACTTAGTTAAATTTAAGGGAGTTCTTGTTTAAATTTAACGGGTAGGAATTTAAGAAGGAGGGTTAATTATTGATCGAGATTGAAAAGCCCAAAATTACCATAGAAGAAACTGATGACCCAGAACGTTATGGAGTCTTCGTCGTTGAACCTTTGGAAAGAGGCTATGGAACTACACTGGGCAATTCGCTACGGCGAATCCTCCTCTCTTCCCTACCGGGGTATGCAGTCACATCAATAAAAATCGATGGGGTTCTTCATGAGTTTTCAACGATTCCGGGGGTTGTTGAGGATACCACTGATATAATTTTAAATTTGAAACAACTAATAGTGAAAGTCCATGGTGATTGTCCGAAAAAAGTTTACTTGAATATTAAAGACTCAAAAAGAGTCACTGCTGCGGATATCCAAGTTACAAGCGATGTGGAGATTCTCAATCCTGATCTTTATCTTGCTACAGTTTCCGACGGTGGAGTCTTAAAAGCGGAAATTACCATTGACCGTGGCCGGGGTTATATGACTGCGGATCGAAACAAAAACGCTGAGAATATTATTGGCGTCATTGCTGTCGATGCTCATTTTTCTCCGGTAAGCAAAGTTAATTATGTGGTTGAGCATACCCGAGTCGGTCAGATTACTGATTATGATAAATTGATTTTAGAGGTCTGGACAGACGGAAGTATCAGTCCGATCGAGTCAGTATCATTAGCTGCTAAGATTATGACTGAGCACCTAATGTTATTTGTCAACCTTAGCCAGACTGCGGGTAAAACCGAGATTATGGTAGAGAAAGAGGAAGAGTCTAAGAACAAGATCTTAGAAATGACCATCGAAGAGTTAGACCTTTCAGTTCGTTCCTATAACTGTTTAAAACGGGCTGGTATTAATAGTGTTGAAGAATTGACCCGTAAAACAGAAGAAGATATGATGAAAGTTAGAAATCTGGGTCGAAAATCCTTAGAAGAGGTTGACCAAAAACTTGAAAGTTTGGGGCTTTCACTACGAAAGTCGGAAGACTAAGCTCGTGTAGTTAAGGAGGATTAAAAAGATGCTGAAACGAAAGTTGGGACGATCTTCAGCGCATAGGAAAGCTATGTTTCGGGCATTGGTTACTTCACTAATAGCCAATGAAAAAATAGTAACAACCGAGATTAAGGCTAAAGAAGCTCGTTCCATGGCTGAAAAAGTAATCACTCTGGCAAAAAAAGGCGATTTACATTCTCGGCGTTTAGCGGCTGAAGTAATCACCGAGCCGGAAGTATTGCAAAAACTGTTCGAAACAACTGCCGGCCGTTACAGCGACCGGAACGGAGGATATACCAGAATCATGAAGGTTGGTCCGAGACGGGGAGACGCCGCCCCCATGGTTATCCTGGAGCTTATTTAAAGTAGATGAAGAAATTAATTGCAATGAATGGGGTCGGCTTTGGTTATCCGGGGCAGGCCCCAATCCTTTCTAGGATAAATTTTGAAGTTGTTCAAGGAGAGCAAATTCTGATATTAGGGCCCAACGGTAGTGGTAAAAGTACAATGGCTCTCTTAATTGCCGGACTATTAGCTCCCACTTCGGGAATGATCTACCGAAACAACATTCTATCGGCTATTGGAATTGTATTTCAAAATAGCCGCCATCAAATGGTGGGTTCCACTGTAGAAGATGATTTGGCTTTTGGTTTAAGTCTTAAGAATTTGACCATTATTGAAATAAAAAATACTATAGATTATTTCCTTGAAAGGTTTAATCTAACTTCAAAACGTCATTACAATATCAATCAACTTTCCGGTGGAGAGTTGCGCCGTCTGGCTTTAGCCTCGGTTTTAATCACCGATCCGCAAATCTTAATCCTGGATGAACCTTTGGCTATGCTTGATAAGAAAAGTCAATTATCTTTTCTTGAATGTCTTTTGGAAAATATAAAGCCGGAAACCACGGTTATCTGGTATGATCATGAGGTCCGAAGTATAAGGTATACCGAAAAATGGATGGTTCTAAATAAAAACGGTGAGCTAAATCAAGTGTCATTGGATGAATTAAATTCGAAAACTTTTTTAACCGAGAATAGTTTAACGCCTGCCCCTTTGCAAATTTTGGAATGGGAACTACCCAATAGAATCTCCTGTTCAATCTTTGGGCCGGAAAGGATTAAATTTGATTAAAGTCCAATCTTTATCTTATATATATAATCAGAAGAATCCTTATCAAACTAAAGCTCTTGAAAATGTGTCGTTCACGATCAACCAAGGGGAGATTATTGGTATTATCGGCCCTAGCGGTTCGGGAAAAAGTTGTTTATTAAGGTGTATAGCCGGGGTTATAGACCCGACTACAGGGAGTGTTTCATTTGACTCACCAAAAACTGCTGGACCGGAAATTGGTTTGGTAATTCAGGAACCGGAGGTCCAGTTTTTTAATGAGACTGTTTATCAAGAGGTAGCTTTTGCTTTGGAAAACCAAGGTTTAAAGTGGGAATCTACTAAAGAAATAGTCACCCGTTCTTTATATAAAACCGGTTATTATAAAGAAACCAATCTATCGCCTTATCGTTTAAGTGGTGGTGAACAGCGAAGAGTCGCCATCGCCAGTATTTTAGCTCTTAGTCCCCAAATATTACTTATGGATGAACCAACAGTAGGACTTGACTATAATGGATTGGAAATGATTTCGCAGATTATTGAAGGTTTTCGATTAGATAAAAAAATAGTCATTATAGTAAGCCACGATTTAGATTTTCTTTATCGGCAGGTAGATCGGTACCTTCTTCTTAGCCAGGGTTGTTTGACGGCTGATTTTAATAAGACTGATTATGAATACAATATTGATTTATTAAATCAGATCGGATTAGCTATTCCAGAAATAGTTGGGCTAAAAAATAAGGGAGTACCAATTGATTTAATGAAGGAAATAAAGGATCTAAAGCTATGAACATGATTGGTATTTACTTTCCGGAGCATTCATTTTGGCATGGGCTGGATCCTCGCAGTAAAGTATTGATAGTAATAGCTATAATCACCACACTAATGGCTAGCCAAGGTATTTATTTTGGGATGGCTTGTTTACTATCAATTTTATTATATCGATCTTCCAAATTACCCTGGCGGTTAGAGTATGAGATTTTCTTTAAGTTCAAGTGGTTATTGTTAATTCCCTTCATTGTTAATTTATTGGTTCCATTTGTTCAAAACAACTGGTATATAACGATCAAAAGCAATTTCCCCGGTGCTTTATTAATTGGATTGCGATTAACAGCTATACTGTTGGTGGCTACTTGGCTTAGTTATGTCACAAAACCTATGATTTTAGTGGAGGGTATTTCACGATTTTTTAAACCATTTGAACGGTTTGGTAAGGGCGGTTTAGACATACCGTTGATGATGGGGTTAGTGGTCAGGTTTATTCCGGAATTACTCTACGAAAGTGAAAATATTATGGTGGCCCAAAGAATAAGGGGTATTAAACCCGGCTTTAGGTTAAAAAACAGTTCAAGCTGGATTAAGAGTACTATTATACCAATTTTTTTAGGTAGTATTCGTAAGGCAGCGGCTTTGGCAATAGCTATGGAAGCAAGAGGATATCGGCCGGGGGTACGGCGTACACCTGTTGAAGAAATAAAATTAAGATTTCCGGACTACATAATAATCGGACTATCAATTGTTTTAATAATTTGGCAATTGGTTGAAGTTTGGTGATTAGGTTGGATAATTCCGCCCGAAATATTAAAATGATATTAGCCTACGAAGGGACCAATTACGCCGGATTTCAGCGGCAATTAAACGGTCCTACCATTCAAGGGATATTAGAAGAGAAGCTTTCTCTGATATTGAATAGTAAAATTACTATTATTGGGGCTGGTAGGACCGATGCAGGAGTCCATGCCCGGGGACAGGTAATTAATTTTAGGATAGTTAATTCCATAGCAGTTGCTAAACTGCAAAAAGCGCTTAATAGCCTTTTACCGGAAGATATTTTGGTGTTAACTACTGAGGAAACAGATTTAGAATTTCATGCCCGTTATTCGGCAAAAAATAAGACATATTCCTATTCGATTTATAACGATAATCTTCGACCGCTTTTCAATCGAAATATTGTTTATTATTACCGTCATCAATTGGATATAAATAAGCTTCAAAAAGCCGCCGGTTTTTTAGTGGGACAACATGACTTTAAAAGTTTTCAGGCTGCCGGCTCATCAATTGTAAATACTATTCGTACGGTTCGTTATTGTCGTTTGAACCAAACTGGGCCTCTTATAAAAATTATCATCAATGCCGACGGATTTCTTTATCATATGGTTAGAAACATTGTTGGCAGTTTAATCCTTGTGGGTACTGGAAAATTAACGGTTGAGCGTTTTAAAGGTATCTTAGAGGAGAAAGATCGTACTATGGCAGGACCAACAGCTCCAGCCCAGGGTCTTTGTTTAGAGGAAGTATTTTATTAGTTTAGGAATTATTTTGATAGAAGTAGGTGAGTAAATGAAGAATAGATTGGCCGTGAAAATTATTCTGGTATCTATTTGTGGTTGGCTTATAATTGGAAATTATTGCCAGGCTATGCCTGTAGACAATCCTCATTCTAATACTCAACCTATTATTATTCTCTCCATTGATAAGGTGGAAAGTGTCGAATTGTTTGAATGTGAACTTTCGTCGATTCGGGATTTGCTGCTAGAATCAGCCTGTGGACTAATGAATGTTCGAACAGGGTCTGGTTATAGTAACACTGAAAGTGGTTTTTTATCCATAGGAAGCGGTAACCGAAGTGTTGCACCTCCAACCAAGGGTGGTGCTTTTAAATCGGACGAATTATTAGCGCCTAGTAAAGCTAGTTCTTTTTGGGCCTGGAGTACCGGTATTAAGATTAAAAGATCCAGATTAGTTGTCCCTGAAATAGGATGGATTAAAAGTCAGGTCGAGGGTGAGGACCAATTGGTTCAGCCCGGGGCATTAGGAGAAATTTTTCGTTCTAATGGTTGGAAAACCTTTCTTATCGGGGATCAAGATACAATTATCGGGGCTAGTCGCCCCGGTGGTTATACGATGATGGATTACGATGGTATTATTGATAGCGGTTTTGTGGGCGCTGAAATAAATGGAGTTGAAAACACTTTTCCTTACCGATATCGTTTTAATCCCGCGCAAGTATTAACCGAAATTGGTAAACTGCTAAAGCCAGGTAATTTAGTTTTGGTTGAGTATGGGGATTTTGCCCGATTGGACCAATTTCGTGAAGAAATGTTACCGGAACAATACTCAAGATTAAAGCAAGAAACATGGGAGTGTTTGGATTACTTTTTAGGACAGTTAATCCAAAAATTCTCCAAGGATGATTACAGGATGTTAGTGTTAAGCCCGTCCTTATCAAAGGTAGGAATAAACAATCGGAGTATGCTAGCCCCGGTTGTGATCAGGGGGGCTGGGTATTCCAAAGGTTTATTGACATCGGGAACCACCAACTGGGATGGGTTAGTAGCCAATATTGATTTATTACCCACAATAATAAACATGGCTGGGCTACAAGTAAATGGAACTTTTCCCGGTAGACCAGTACGTTCAGTCAATACTGAAAATCCCCTTCAAAAACTTTCAAAATTGAACTATAAAATAAACAAAATAAATAATTCACAAAGGTCTTTACTTGATTGGTACTTATGGGTTATATCAATGGGCTGGGTAGCTGCGACTCTTGGTATTGTTTTAAAAAAGAAACTTGGGAATGGGTTTATACTTTTTACAGTAGTGGTTATGCCTCTGGCGATATTAATTTTACCTTTGTTACCCATTGTTTTTTGGCATGAAGGCGGTATGCTTTTAACGAGTATATTATTGGTTTTCTTGTTTATAAAGCTTAGAACTACCAATCAACGTTATTTTCTTTTGTCTGCTGCATTATGGGGGGGTCTTATTTTAGACCAGATTACCGGTTGGAATTTAATTCGTTTTTCAGCTCTTGGATATAGTGCAATTGGAGGTTCAAGATATTATGGTATTGGGAATGAGTATATGGGGGTTTTTTTAGCGGTATCTCTGGTGTTAGCTGATTTAATTAACAAATTTTATAACCGTAAATGGCCTGCATTGGTGATTTTGGGAGTATCTGTTTTGGTTTTGGGATGGCCTCAGTTGGGGATAAATTTCGGAGGGACATTAGCGGCGATAGTAGGGTTTTCATTTTTTACATTAAAATTATATAATTTGGATTGGTACAATCAAAAGGTTTGGGTTATTTTTGGTGGTATCATCCTAACTGTCGCAATTGTAGGGTGGTGGGACAGTTTAAGAGAGCCAGATTTACAAACTCATTTAGGTCGTTTTTTTCAATTACTAATTGATCATAATTTATCCCAAACATGGCAAATTTTTTATCGGAAAGCAATGATGAACTTGAAGTTGCTTGTATTCAGTCCGTGGACTAGAACAATTTTACTTGCTTTAGGGATTAGCTGCTTTTTAAGGTTTTTCTCTAAAGAAAAAATGGTGGCTTTCAGTGATCGGTATGTTTGGAATGGTATTCTTATTTCAGGGCTTGCGGCTTTTTTAATAAATGATTCGGGAGTTTTAGCTTTTGGTACTTGTTTAGCTTACGGGTTTACATATTTATTAAGTAGGTTTGAAGAGAGGGAGTTTTTTAGTAGTAGCAAGGAGTCAGTAGTCAAGAGCCAGGAGATTTAAGAATTCCTGACTCTAAACTTCTGATTGCTTTTTTTAAACTTGTGCCGCCGCTACTTCGGGCAAAGGTTCATATGAGGCATAATTAGGATTATATATTTGATAACTAAGCTCTGGAAAAATGTTATCTTTATCTTCCAGTTGGGCTAGATACCCACAGTCAATTCGGTTATACTTAATCTGATCATATAAACTGTTAAACCTATTAATATGGGTTTTAGTTCTTTTAACTGCATATTCTACCATAGTTCCGGTTTTCATAATGAATGCCCAATCACTACTTTGTAAGAGCAAAACTTCCCGTGCAGCTTGATTTAAAGCCCGTTTTAGTGTTCCTTCCGCCCTAGGGAAGTATTGTGCTAACTCTACCATCCGATCGGCAACTTTGTGAAGGTGACGGTAAATCCAATCATTACTACCTTCTAACCAGACTTCGTTATATCCTTTATAACCCCAACTAGACATTGAGGGAGTTGACACTTGATTTCTAGGATAAACTTCCAAATAATCCCCGGGAGTAATTAACTTAATAGTTTTTTGATCGTAAGTGATTTTCCGGACCAAATAGTCAATCCATAGTGGGCCTTCAAACCACCAGTGTCCAAAAAGCTCTGCGTCATAAGGGGATACTATGATTGGTTTTCGATCTAAAACAGATGCCAAATATTCAATTTGGTTTTCGCGGTTGAACATAAAATTACCGGCATGAAGGGCTGCTTTTTCTTTACCGGCCCAAATGTTGTATGGTTGTTTATCCATAGTCTTGCCGGTAATTCGATAGTACTTAATCCCGGTGAAATTTCTTAAGCCGCTTGATGGAAGGTGGGGCCGGATATAGTCATATTCCAAATCAAAGCCGATATCCCGGTAAAATTCTCGGTAATCGTAATCACCAGGGTAGCCTTCGTTTGCGCTCCATACTTGTTTTGAAGATTCCAGATCTCTTCCAAACGCTGCTACTCCTGATGGGCAGTATACAGGCGCAAAAACTCCATATTTTGGACGCGGTGAAGCATGAAGTATTCCATGAGCATCACTAAAAAAGTATCTTAGGCCTTCACTTCGTAATATTTCATCAACTCCGGGTTGATATCCGCATTCGGGTAACCAAATACCCCGTGGGAAACGGTTAAATGTTTGATAATGATATTGAACGGACAATTTAATTTGAGCCCGAATTGCAGTAGAATTAAGCATTAACGGCAGATAGCCATGGGTAGCCGCACAGGTAATAATTTCAATATTACCGGAGTCTTCCAATTGACGGAAAGCATTGGTTAAATCACAACGATTCTTTTCCGCAAAGTAATAATGGCAAAAACGGAAATGATCCAAATACATTTTAGCTAAGTCATTAAATTCCGGTATCCACTTGGTGCGCTCCACTTCTTTTTCCGCAAGTTCAATTAAGTTTTCAATCTTTTTTAAGTATCGTTGCTGTAATAATGAATCTTTAAACATTGAAAGAAGCGGGGGTGAAAGATTGACGGTTATTCGAAACTTAATACCATCATCAGTTAATTGTTGAAAAACCTTTAATAACGGGATATAAGTTTCAGTAATGGCTTCATAAAACCAATTTTCCTCTAAAAAATCCGGAAATTCCGGATGTCGTACAAATGGTAAATGGGCATGTAAGACCAGGGCCAGATAACCTTTTTCCATCAAATCAACTCCTTATGTAGTCGACCACGACAATCCAAGTAAATATGAAACTTTATGACGTGGCTCTACTTGCGATGATTGGACTCTCTAAGTGGTCTGTTTGGAGACTATTGGGGTAATGGTAATCGTGTCAACCCCATCAGCCGATAGAGCATTTACCGGTATGGTTAGAGTGCCATCAGGTAATGCATAACGGATTGTGAATGTACCATCCGGTCGGAGCTTAATTGGCTCGTTTTGGATGGAAACTTGGGCATCGGGTTCGGTGGCCCCATAAACTATTAATTCAGTATTTAAGACTAACCAGAATTTTCTTTCTTTAGGCTGGTATTTTATAGGGCTTGCCAGACTGCTTACAACTCCGGATCCGATCTCCCTTTCTAACCGTTTAATTAATGCTTCGACTAACTCTGCCGAACTGTTCCCCAACTCACCGCCGGCTAAACGATATAACCGTCGAAAATCTTCCTCAATAACCATCCATTCTTCATCGACCACATCAGATACATTATCGCGTGGAGTGGTTACTATATTGGATCTAACAATGGTATAGAAATTACCATTTGCTTGGATAAAACCTAAATCTACGCAAAAATCGCGGTTTGGACCTCCAACATGAATATACCAGTTATTTGTTTGATGATTTAAGTAGATGTCAAAGTAATAGTTGCTGTTTGAACCGTCAAAATTGACATCGGTAGTATCATAAACACGCAACATCAAAGGTATATTTTCCCATTTTCCGAAATTGTTAGATAGATGGTCTTTGGTTTCTTGACTCACATTCCAGTATGAGTATAACCAATAGGGGTCACGAACCATCAGCACGATTTTAGTATCATTATAATCTTGAGGGATTTGTGTCTCCCTGTGCTCGGCTACAGCAACTCCAGTCAAATGTTCCGGTAATGGAGGTTGAACATAAAACGGCTCCGTCTCTACTAGGGTATTTTTTAAATGTTGAGATATCTCGTTTTCTTGGATGGGACTGGCAGAAAATGGCGGGTCCAAAAGCAAGATATGCTCAATTAGATCATCCCGAGTAAGTTTGGAGACTCCTTTTACTCCTAATGACTTGGCGATTTCAACCAGTTTAAGTTTTGTTTTTCCCGCCAATTCCTCTCGGGTCATTCCTATCCCCCTTCCTAAAGGTGCGCAATTAACTTTTATAATATTGCCGGTTTAAAATAGATCTATACAATTATTGTGTCATAATTTACCTACCTAGAAAGTAGGTTATACAAAATTTGGGTATTCCATGCTAATGCTTGTCCAACCCGATCACGAGTATGTGATTAGCTTCGCTGTGCGTGATTACGAATAAAAAACTCATTATCACCTTCAGGACGAGCCGGGTGGATAAAAGAATGAACTTGAATATAAATTTACTCACCCTATGTAAATGAATATAGACCAAAACAAAATATTAAACAGCTCTTACAGGAGGATATTTTTCGTAATAATCATGTTTATTATTCAGATTTTTTGACTATTTGACGAGGTGACTGATTTATCTAAATAATAGTATGTTTGGTATATTCATGACTATATTACTCCTCGGGGGTTACATAGTGTTAAAATGCATTGAATTAGATGATTGGAGACTTTTTTTTAGGGTCCTTACTTTCAATATTCATAATGGTATTAATTGGTATGGAGAATATAATCTGAAGCAAATAGCTGATTTTATTCGGGAGATCAAACCTGATTTCGTAGGGATACAAGAAGCCAGCTGTTTTTGGTCTCGCAAAACCCATTATCAGGACATGGAAGCGTTTTTTAAAAAAAGATTGGAAATGTTTTCAATGTTTTCAGCCACCCTTTGTAGAACCGATAACGCTCTTTTTGGTAATTTGGTTTTAAGTAGTTTTCCCATTATTAAAACTTGGACTTCAATATTACCAGGTAGTCTTGAACCCCGTAATTTTATTACCATACAAGTTCAAGCAGGGGGTATCAGGATTAATTTTCTAACAACTCATTTGGGACTAGCGGACGTTGATCGTTTACTTCAAATTAGAAAAATTATCCAATTTAGTTTACGATTGGGTAAACCATTAATAATCACAGGTGATTTTAATGAGCAGCCAAACGGTCCCGTGGTAACCAATATAAAGAAAAATTGGGTCAAATTAAATTCAACTACTCAATTGGGGACCATTAGAAGAAAAGATCAATTGATTGGGCCTGAGGTTGATATGGTTTTTACCACCTCCGACTTTATTTTAAAAAATATCGAAGTTTGCGATAATTATTTATCTGATCATTTACCGGTAATAGCCGACTTGGAACTTAAAACTAGATGGGCTGAAACGGCAGGCCAAAATATCTATCAGTAGAAGTATTAGTCTAATAAGGAATTGGGTAATTCTTGGTTTAAATGAAGTATGGTATTAAAATAATCTACTGTTATTTTAATCCGTTCTGGAGCATTTCTAATATTGAACATTCCGGGGTGAATGTCGGTTAATTCATCCCAAGTTACCGGAACCGAAACCGGAGCCCCGGAAAATGGTCGTATGCTATAGACGGAAGCAATAGTTTTCCCTTTTAAATTTTGCAAGTGATCGATGTAAACCTTGCCGTCCCTTAGAGAGACTTTACGTTCATTGGTGGCTAAATTTGGAAAAGTATTAATGATTATTTCACCGATTCGCTTGACGAAATTGCTGGTTTGTTTATAGGAATAACGCCTAACTAAGGGAAGAAAGATGTGAATCCCAGTAGCTCCGGATATTTTCGGGAAAGCTTCTAATTTAAGCTCATGCAAAATTATCCTAATAAATTGTGCAATTTTAACTGAATCACTAAAAACAGCCGGTTCCATTGGATCGAGATCGAAAATAAGATAAGTGGGATGATCAAGATTAGGAACCGAAGATAGCCAAGGGTGAACTTCGATGCATCCAAGGTTTATCGACCAGATAAGAGTCTCCAAGTTGTCGATTAGGGCATAATTAACGATTCTATCATCGGCTTGAATGGGAACAATATTTACCCATGAAGGAGGATTGAGGATGTTTTTTTGATAAAAAAAAGTCCCATTAATTCCTTCGGGATAACGAACCAGTGAAACAGGCCTCCCATTAAGATGGGGAGCTAGATAAGGCCAGATTGATGCATAGTAATTAATGATATCGGCTTTGGTGAAACCGTCATCAGGCCAAAAGACTTTATCCAAGTTTTTAACCGGAACTTGATGCTCGTTTATATTAATTATTGGTGACATTGTTTAATCTCCATATATACATTCTTCCGGTTTAATTTCCGGCCTGAAACTCTTAAAATTTGGATGTCTTAGGCTACCATCGTCAGTCAGTTCCAAATATTCCACTTCACAGACAACAATTGGTCTGGTCCAATAAACATTTTTAGGTGGAGTAGAGATTAATCTGGTAAAAGGTGAAGCTTTAACGACCATCTTTTTGAGTTCTGTTAAAATTATTTCTAATTCTTTTCGGGTAAACCCTGTACCAACCATGCCGAAATAAGTAAGGCATCCATCCATATAAGCGCCTAAAATTAATGAGCTTAGTTCACCACGAGAGGTAGAATTAATTACAAAGCCACAAATAATAAATTTACCAGTCTTTTTTCTTTTAAATTTTAGCCAAGTTTTAACCCGTTTACCAGGAGAATAAATGCTTCCCTTCTTTTTGGCGATGACTCCTTCCAAACCCATTTTAGATATGGAATTAAAATAAGCAACACCGCTCCCTTCGATCGTATCGGCTAAAATTAATTCATTGGTGGGAGAAATATTTTCCGTCAAAAGGAGTCGGCGTTTTTCAATAGGTTCCCCAAAAATCGGTTGGTAATTAAGATAAAGAAGATCAAATGCTACATAAATTACAGGAATGGTTTTAATCGCGCTTCGTATTTGGTTTTCATTGCGGAGTTGGCCTCTTTTTTGAAGTTCAAGAAAACTTGGTTTTCCATTACGAAGAGCAATTAATTCACCATCTAAAATAATGCCGGATTGTTTTAGGGAATGGTGCATTTTACTGAGTTCCGGGAAAATAGCGGTGATATCTTTTAGGTTTCTACTTTGCAATCTGGTATTAGAGTCAATTAAAGCCAGTAAACGGTAACCGTCCCATTTTATTTCATAGGTATATTCATTAGAATCAAAAGGAATGGCCATTGAAGCGAGCATCGGTTTTAAAAACATTGGCAGTTGAATTTGTGACCATCTCCTTGGGAGTCTTGCGCAATCTAAATAATTTAATGAAAAAAAATAATAATCAAGATTAGGTTAACCTCATTTAAATACTTAGGCTCGGATTTTTTTGGTCCGGGGAGACAGTATTTTTCTCCAAGATTGGAATAAGTACAATGCGGGCGATAAGTATAGAAATATTGCATAAATTAACCTTATTTAGATAAAATAGCATTAGAACGGGAATTAAAGCTCTTGCTAAACTGGTTATAGTTTTATAAAATCATAATTGGTTAGCACTCACTTTTAATGAGTGCTAATAAGTTTAAAAATATCGAGAGGAGGGAATTTAATGAATATTACCCCATTAGGAGAAAGAATTGTGATCAAAGTTCTTGAAAGCGAAGAACGTACCAAGAGCGGGATTTTAATCCCCGATACCGCCAAAGAGAAACCCCAAATGGGAGAGGTAAAAGCGGTAGGAACGGGAAAAATGTTGGAAAATGGGCAAAAGGTTGCTCTTGATGTGAAAGTTGGCGATAAGGTTTTATTTGCAAAATATGCAGGAACTGAAGTTAAATTGGATGGCGAGGAATATATGGTATTAAAAGAAAGTGATGTTCTAGCCATAGTAAACAAGTAAAATAGAGTAAAAAAGAGGTGAAATTGATGTCTGCCAAACAAATTTTATTTGGTGAAGAAGCTCGGCACGCTTTAGAACGTGGCGTGAATATTTTGGCCGATGCGGTCAAAGTTACTTTGGGACCTAAAGGACGTAATGTTGTATTAGACAAAAAATATGGTTCACCAACCATTACCAATGACGGTGTTACCATTGCTAAAGAAATCGAACTTGAGGATCCGTTTCAAAATATGGGAGCCCAATTGGCTAAAGAGGTAGCTACCAAGACCAACGATATTGCCGGTGACGGAACTACTACCGCTACCCTTTTAGCCCAGGCAATGGTTAGAGAAGGTTTAAAAAACGTTGCTGCCGGGGCCAATCCGATGATCCTAAAAAAAGGTATTGAAAAAGCGGTGCAAGTAGTAGTTGAGGAGTTAAAGAAAGCAAGTAAGTCTGTGGATAGTAAGGAAGATATCACTCATGTTGCTGCTATCTCAGCTGCTGACGATGAAATTGGAGGCCTTATCGCCGAGGCTATGGAAAAAGTCGGGAAAGACGGCGTCATTACTGTTGAAGAATCCCAAACCATGGGTACCAATTTGGAAGTGGTCGAAGGAATGCAATTCGACCGTGGTTATGTTTCTCCTTACATGATTACTGACTCTGAACGAATGGAAGCTGTTTTGGATGAGCCTTTCATTTTACTTACCGATAAAAAAATCTCGATGATCAAAGATTTACTTCCTATTTTAGAGAAGGTAATGCAACGGGGTAAACCATTGTTGATAATCGCCGAGGATGTAGAAGGCGAAGCTTTGGCGACCTTGGTGGTTAACAAATTAAGGGGAGTTTTGAATATCGTAGCAGTAAAAGCACCAGGATTTGGGGATCGCCGTGAGGCTATGCTTAGTGACATTGCCATTGTTACCGGAGGCCAAGTAATTTCCGAAAAAGTTGGTATGACCTTAGAAAATACCACCATTGATATGTTGGGCCAAGCGCGTCAGGTAAAAGTTAACAAGGATGAAACCACAATCGTTGACGGTAAAGGCAGTAACCAAGAGATTAAGAATAGAATTAATCAGATTAAAGTCCAGATTGAGGATACAAGTTCCGATTATGATCGGGAAAAACTTCAAGAACGCCTGGCGAAACTCTCCGGTGGGGTAGCTGTTATTCAAGTGGGCGCTGCTACCGAAACTGAGATGAAAGAGAAAAAGCATCGGATTGAAGATGCGTTATCCGCAACCAGAGCTGCAGTTGAAGAAGGAGTGGTTCCGGGCGGCGGTGTGGCATTACTTCAGATCGCTCCATCATTGGATAAACTTAGTGAAAGTGGAGATGTTTCCACTGGAATTAGTATTGTAAGAAAAGCATTGGCTGAGCCCTTAAGGCAGATTGCCAATAATGCAGGCGTCGAAGGTTCGGTCATTGTTGAGAAAGTTACTTCCTTGCCAATGGGTAAAGGGTTTAATGCTTTGACCGGTGAGTATGTCGATATGGTGCCGGCCGGTATTGTCGACCCGGCAAAGGTTACCAGAAGCGCATTGCAAAATGCGGCCAGTATTGCCGGAATGCTCTTAACAACCGAATGTTTGGTAACCGAGATTCCGGAAAAAGAAAAACCGATGATGCCTGGCGGTGGAATGCCCGGCGGTATGGGCGGAATGGATATGTAAAATAAAAAAACCCGGGACACCGGGTTTTTTTATTTGCATTTTTTGATTTTTTTTAAATGATGTTTTAATCAAACTTAGGCTCAATTATCAAATGGTTGATCCACGAGCTTTATTTGTTAGCAACAATTTTAATGAATCAGTGTCTCTCCCACAGAAAAGTAAAGAATACTTTAATTATCTCAATCAGACGTAATTTTTTATAAAAAGCTTTCCTTGAGGTGACTCTCCCATATCACACCGGGTCAATGCCCTTACATTCCTTCGTT
>JAEYRN010000003.1 GCA_023435565.1 Bacillota bacterium | reverse complement strand
AGAAGGAAATAATGGGACACCAGTGATTTCAATAGCTGCTTTTAATAATAACATTACCATTGCTTCAATGCTTCTTAAAGCAGGAGTTGATCCTAATAAACCCCGTTCTAATAATGGGAAAACCAGCCTAAGTGATGGTAGTCCACCTTTATCTGCTGCAATCGCTGTTAACTCAATAGAGATGGTAAAATTATTACTTGCCTATGGCGCTAATCCCAACGCTGCAAGATCAAGCAACGGACTCTGTGAACTGAGCGATGGAACAACAGTACTAATGGAGGCTGTTATGAGTAATTCCATAGCTATTGTGAAGGCGCTTGTTGAGGCTGGAGCTAAAGTCAATACTCCGCGTTCGGGGGATGAAAAAATTAACTCCCATGATGGAGGTTTCCCTCTTTATATAGCTTCACAAGGCAATTACATAGAAATCGTTGAGTATCTTATTTTAAATGGAGCCGATGTCAATCAGGCACGTCAAGATTCCTCCAAAATGAGTTCTCTGATGACCGCTGCCTATCTTGGAAATATTGATGTGGTTAAAATACTTATAAATGCAGGAGCAAATGTAAATCTTGTTTCGCCAAAATTTGGAACAGCTTTAGACAATGCTATTGATGGCGGACATGATGAAATTGCCGGATATCTTAAACAACATGGGGCAAAAAGAACGCAGAGTTATTCTGAGCAAGGGAATTGATACAATAGAAAATGGTGAATGTCCTGTGGTTGTCTGGTCTCTGGATGGTATAAAACGAGATTATAAATTGGACATAATTACATTTGGAGGTTAATTAATCATGAAAAAAACAAAATGGAACGGGTCTGCTCGGAAGGTGAAGCGCCCGTATTTTATTTTATTCCTTACTTTACTGGTAGTTTTATGCGCTTTCAGCCTAGCGGCGGCGGGCGGACCCAAAATGGAGGTGGTCCCGGTAGCCAATACGGCGGAGTTACTGGCGGCCATTGGTTCGAACCGGGAGATCCAGCTGCAGCCGGGGGTATATAATTTGACGGAATTTGCGGATCAAGAAATTGAAAATCCGGTTCTGGATTGGAACCAAGTTTATAATGGAAAAGAATTGGTCATCCGTAATATTGAAAACTTATCCCTGAAAGGTATGGGGACGGAACCCTCCCATATTGTAGTGGAACCTCGATTTGCGTATGTGATCAACTTTGCGGGAACGAAAAACATATCGATCGAAAATATTGAAGCCGGTCATACTCCGCAAGCGGAAGGATGCGAAGGAGGCGTCTTTCGTTTCATTGGCTGTCAAGGAGTATCCATTAACAAATCAATTTTATACGGCTGCGGAACTATTGGGTTGGATCTGGAGCGTACCCAAGGATTGACCATGATTGACTCGGTAATTAAAGAATGCACATCCGGGATTATGGACCTCAGGGACTCTGAGGAGATCATTTTTAAAAAATCGGAGTTTTATGATAACCGCGATTTGGATCTGATAAATGTCTCCAACTGTAAAAAAGTACGCTTCGAAGAATGCCGTATTTATAATAATCGCAGCGCTTATGATGGACTTGCCCTTTTCGCGCTTGAAAATTCGAAGGTATTCATAAATGATTCGGATATTTTCGATAATGATGCCGACTTCTTTGCTAAAGGGGAAATGCCGATCGTTCGGGGGAATACTGATTATACTCATAACCTCTTCCAGAAAGGGGTGTTTTTTGACCCAAGCCTCCGGAATCAGGAAAGCGGGAAGGATGAGGATGGTAAGAAGAATGAAAAGAGTAGGAAGCAAAAGGAAAGCGCGAACGTAGATGAAGCGTCAAAAAGACTTGTTGTTTATACATACAACGGTTTTCCGGTTGGTTTGATTGAGACTATTAAGGACTATTTTTTAACAACATATCGGATTGAAGTTGAATTTAGTTTCTTCTTTGATACCGATACGTTCTGCGATGGATTGATTCAAAATCGTATAGAACCCAAACCTGACGTAGTAATCGGTTTGGATAATTTTACTAAAGCAGACCAAAGGGACCTTTTTCTGCCTTATAAGCCGCAAGCGGTCTCGAAGATCCGACCGGAATTATTTTTCGATCCCCAGTATCGGATAATCCCTTTTAATTATAATTATGTTGTTTTTAATTACGAAAGGGAACGGTTGGAGCGTATACCCAAGAGCCACCATGATTTATTGGACCCGTATTATCAAGAGAAAATTATTATCGATCACCCGCAGACCTCAACTCCGGGAAAGGTCTTTTTATTAACAACTATCGCCCTTTATGGAGAGAATGGATATCTTGATTATTGGCGTCAACTGAAAAAGAATTTGTCGACAATCACCTGGGGATGGGATGAAGCTTACTATATGTATACCATCGGAGAAGCGCCGATTGTCCTGTCTTACGGAACTATGCCGGTTTGTCATTTGCTTTCCGACAAAACCGAACGATATCAATCTCTGGTACTGGACAACTCAGCCTACGCCCATATCATGGGAATGGGTATTGTCAAAGACACCGCTAATTTAAAAGAAGCCCAACAATTGGAGGAATATTTCCTTTCTCCCCAATTTCAAAGTTTAATCCCGGAGAGCATGTTATGGTATCCGGTAACAAAAGATGCAAAATTACCGGACAGTTTTAGAGTTGCGGCCCAAGCCAAACAAATAATTAATTTACCTTCGGACCAAGTCGAGGCGAAGCTGGATGGATGGTTGGAGGATTGGGAGAAGGTCATAAATCGGTAATGGTTGCATTATTTACAGACTAATATATTGGAATAAACATAAAATCGAAAGCTTTTTGGTATTTCAAAAGATTCCAAGAAGCTTTTTTCATACCAAAGTTTGACCCGATCTATACTCCGGTAGGATTGAATTTTAATTGCTATAGTATGATAATAAATGTAACAAACATGACAAATGTCGTATTTACAAAAAGATTGAGCCTGTGTATTAAGGTCGGCGGATAACTCGGACAACTCATGAAAGAAATCCGTTAAATCCGTGTGAATCCTGTCAAAGGAACAAATTATTTAGACGGGATTAACAGGATTGACACGGGATAGTTATAGTGAAAAGGTGATATTATGGGGAGATATTTGCTTTTTTTGATGACGGTATTATGTTATTTTTCATTTTTTGTTGTTGAATGTCATAAACGGAAGGTTGTGATTACAAGTGGCCTTAAATAAAGACTTAATCAAAAAATATAATCTTTCCGACCGGGAAGCGGAAATTGCCGTTCTAGTCCTTAAGGGGCTGGATAATGGTAAAATCGCTGAGAAACTTTTAATAACTTTGGCGACGGTTAAGTCCCATATTTATAGCATATTTAATAAGGTGGGGGTTAGAAACCGGTATGAATTATTCAATCTAATTCGACCAGGTTCCTTTATTGATCCAGATCGTTCAATAAAGAGGCGGAACTTAATCTATTTAACCGCGGCCGGATTAGGAGTTTTAGTATTATTAATTATATTTACGGATCAGTTCCTGTTTGGCCGGATAATGCCTCATGGGTTACAACGGAAGGCCCCGGGGCATGAGAAATTGGTTGTTTTTTCCGCGAAGGATCTGCCGGATAATATTCAGTCCATTCCCGACAATTTGGATCCATTGACCTTAGCCCGATGGTTTTACCATATCGGCAGTGTCCAAAAAAATCGGGAACTATGGCAACAGTTACTGACCAAGGACGATTGGAGCAGGGCTAAAAAGGAGTCGATTTGGCGTTTGTTGGCGGAGAGAGGCCGTAGCTATTATTTTGTCAAACTTAAGGAAGATAAACCGGAGTATAAGAAGTATTATTTCCAAAGACAAGTAAACGGTAAAGATTTGGGGAGACCCGGCCCGATCGTCGTAGTCCGGGAGGAAGGAAAATGGCGGGTGGAAGGGGCGACTCCTTAGAACTAGATATGAAATGACTGAACTTCTTTTAAAGTATGGGGCCGATCCGTTGGCAAGAGATCCCGATAATGAAACTGCTGCAGATATGATTAATGATCCGGAGATTATTAATTTGCTTAATAGTTATAAAAAGTAACGTAATTATTTTCCTCTGTGTTCGGAGGTATGATAAAAATTTAACCAAGGGGATTTATAAATTTCACTAGAGAAACTCTTTAATTTCTCTAGTGAAATTTTCGAATTAAGCCAAGGAATTTTGAAATATCACCAGAGAAATTTTTGAATTCCACTAGAGAAATTTTTAGATTGAGCTAAGGGATCTAGAAATAAGCGAGGCTTCCGACGGTCTAAAGGCGACTCACCCCGCGTAGTATTGGGCTTTATGATACTTTTACCTGGCCCCTCTCTACTTTGATGTCGATTAAAATGTTGTTTCAGTATAGAGGGGCGAGCGGCCTTGGATTCATACAATACATTTCAGTTTCCAATCTTGACTTGCTTACAACCCTCTCTATTGAGTCGCTTTCGGCATTTCTTCCGAATAGAGAGGGTGGACGTCAGTCCGGGTGAGTCGGCATTAATGACCCGAATCAAACATCCTTCCCCTTTCACAACATATAGGAGGCTACGTTTTTATGGGGAATATAAAAGAAATAAAATTAAAAGAAAGCAAGGAATATCCAAATTTATTTGATATTATTACT
>JAEYRN010000106.1 GCA_023435565.1 Bacillota bacterium | reverse complement strand
CGTAAACTCCGGGTTCTTTTATCGCAATTTTTCAAGGTGCTGTTCGGGTTTCGAAAATCTACCGTTTTTGAATTTGAAGTTGCACTTTAATTGAAAAACAAGATTTATTCAGGAACCCCTATTTAGACCCAAGGTCCTTACTGAAAATAAAAATACAATGTTTGTTTCGAATAAAAGAAAAAAACACGGAACCTATATTCCGTGTGTCTTAATCAAACCATAATTGGAGTAAATCATTTTTCAACTATCATTTGGATTTCAGTGACAAATTTTTTAGGACTACGCGCCAAGATCATCCCCGGACCCTTAAGGTAGACTTCTCTATGGGGGAGCCTTATTTGTCGGTTATTCTCTTTAATATGGTCGAAAATCAACTGATAAGACTGGCCTAGAGTTTCATATGGCCCATTGTGAATTATGGTCACAGCTTTACCACCTGACAATTTGCGGCATTTGATCCCGGCAATCTCAACCGCAATTTTAACCGGAACACAAGCCTCCACATCAGCATCATCTTCTTTATAATCTTGATCATAATATAAAGAGAACGGCGCCCCAATGCAATATCTACCATAGTTTTTAAATAAACTTCTATATACGGGGGTTACATCCTGATATTTACCTTTAAACCTTATCGAAGCGACAAGAATATCTGGAATCTCTTTGATAATTATTTCCGTATTCATCCTGATATTTACCTCCTCAACCTGCCTAGTTTGTTGAATAAAGGCTTCCAACTTCCTTTGCATCAAGTTATAATGGGCAATCTTTTCACTTATTTCCTTAGACTTTTTTATAGCATAGCTAATCAATTCCGAATCATCCTTACAATTCACCAGAATCTCCTTAATATCTTTTAACGGGAAGTCAAGCTCCTTTAATTCATTGATAATTTTAACCCGTTCCAGACAACTTTGATCGTAATACCGGTACCCTGATTCATCATCGATAAAAGCCGGGTCCAATAATCCACACTCATGATAATAGCGTAGGGTTTTAATACTAAGTCTTGATATTAAGGAAAATTCCCCGATTTGGTAGTTCATTTCATTCTCCCCGTTTTTTTTTTTACGTAATTTTATTTTATCATAAAAACAGCGGGGATTTTTCCACAATACAGCCACCAATATTGACTTTAAAATTGTAAATTGTACATATTAAATTTTAAATTATTCTATCCACTGTTATTTCGGTTCGATCATCATTTTTTTCTGAAAATCCTCAATGTTGACACCCAGTATCCTTTGGCAGGCTTCAGGGTGAGTGTTGGCGTAAGTTTGCTGATAATTAATGAACGGACTGAATATCCCAATACCAATAAGCAAACCAAGCGCGGCGGCTTTATAGTCACCCGTACCAAATGTAGTGTAAATTCCCCATACCATGTTCAAAACCATTATAATATGACTGAATTGAGCAATCAGATTATAACCGCTCCAGGGGAACAGAAGAAGTCCGAGTCCTCCGAAGAAAAACAATGGAAGAACACTGACATTAAGTAAGATTCGATTCTTAGTAAGTAAAAAGATGACAAATCCGATAAGATAAGCGATGCTTGAAGGAGCGCAAGCATTAAAAACAAGCCACTCGATGGGCTTCACTTTTGAGACTCCTAAAAAGAAGTAGGTACTGTTGATGGTGACCAATAAAAGGAATACCGCCAAGACTGTCCCAAGTTTTAACATTTGATTAACCTCCTAAAATGATATAAGAATTATTGGATCAATCCTTCTGTATTAAAGATAATGTCTCCGGTAACGGGAGAGTCAAGCAGATTTTTAAATATGTTTCCCGACAAAAAAGAATTTTCAGTTAATCTATTCCAATTCAAGGATTTTTTTAATTTTCATTGAAATAATTTAAAGAAAAAAATATTGATAATTAGCGATATTTTCACGGATCTAACGTTATGTTTAATGAACGCTTCAGTTATATCGGTATTTTATTTTAGTTGATATCAACGAGGAGGTTTCAGGATGATTCAGAAATTGCTTCCTGCCATTAAAGATTTAGCCGTCAAACTTCTTTTCAGCCTCAAACGTTTTCCGGAAGCCCTTTTCTTAACCTCTGCCGTAGTATTTATTCATATTATCTTACACCACCATACGGACCGCTCCACAGACTATGAAACTCTTCGTGATATCCTGGTCAGAGTATCAATGGTATTAGCTTTGGGAGTCCCATTGATGTTAAGCTTGAAATTGTTTTTCGAACGAATATTTTCGATGCGTAATTTGCATAAAATAGCGCTTTATTTAGGAATAGGTATCGGATTAATTCTGTATTATTTTTTCTTATTGAAGAATTTGACTATGGTACCGTTAACCAGGTATACAGCCTTCACTCTTGCTTTTTACCTTGTTTTCATTCTTATTCCGTATTTCTACAAACGGCAAAACTTCGAACTTTATTGCGTCCAACTCCTAACAAACTTCGCCATCACCTACTTTTACGCTGTTGTTCTATACCTTGGTTTAGCAGCTATACTCTTCACCATAAGCAAACTTTTCTTAATCAAAATAGACAGAGTTTATTTCGATATTTGGTTAATCGTTGCCGGAATATTCTCCCCCGCCTATTTTCTAGCGGATGTGCCGGAGTTAAAAAAGGAATTTCAAGTCGTCAGTTTTCCAAAAGTCCTTAAAATTCTCTTATTTTATATAGTAGTCCCGTTGCTCATCGCTTATTCGGCGATTCTATACGCTTATTTCGCCAAAATTATTATCACCAGAACCTGGCCCGAAGGGATCGTCTCTCATCTGGTCCTCTGGTATTCATTAATCAGCAGTATAGTGATTTTCTTTATTTACCCATTCCGGCCTACCGTCAAATGGGTCGACAGATTCTTGTCGCTCTATCCCAAATTTATGCTTCCGTTACTTGCGATGATGTTCGTTTCAATGGGAATCAGAATTCATAGCTATGGTATTACCGAAAACCGCTATTTTGTTCTAATCGCCGGAATTTGGGTTTCCGGAATATTAATTTACTATCTCTTTGCCAAAAAGATACGGAATATAATTCTACCGACTTCATTAGCTATGGTTGCCATACTCTCCGTAACCGGCCCCTGGAGTTCGTATTCCATCTCAAAATTCAGTCAGAACAAACGTTTCACCACTATTTTAGCCAAATATGACATGATTCAAGGAAATACTATTGTCAAACCGACTCGCCAGTTACCGAAAACGGCTAAAGCGGAAATTATTTCAATTCTGGGTTATTTTGAAAGATTCCATAGTTTAAAAGATCTTAAATATTTGCCGACAGGTTTTAAGCTTAATCAAACATTCAAAATCTTTGGATTTAAAATCAGTAAAAACGATCTAAACCTCCGTAATTACAAATCTTTTTTTAATTATCAATTTCCAAATAATCAGTTGGTTAAAGTTGAAGGGTATGATTATTTCCTTAATATCCCACATTCCGATGTTATCAAGACTACTGGCGGAGAAAATATTATAATATCTTACCAAACTGAGACCGATATTCTCACTGTAACGGTGAAGGGCGAGGAGATCTATCACCGGAAGATCGATGGCCTAATTACTCCGTTTATCCATGAAAATACAGAGACCATGCCGGAAAATTTGACTTGTTTAGATGAAAACAATCGATTAAAAATCTTTTATGTTTTCAACAATATTTCCGGTGAAAAAAGCCCAATCACCGATGAGGCGGAATTTCACTATTTAGACTTTTTCGTCTTTATCAAATTTAAGTAAGGGTTCCGATTTAAATTCCTTATATTATTAACTCAACTTTCGCAGAGCGAAAGTTGGAACAAACCCAATAAACAGTAATTATCAGGCATAAAAATGAACAGTAATTGACAAATTAGCGAAAATCATATAAAAACACCCCTTCATTTGGTAT
>JAEYRN010000102.1 GCA_023435565.1 Bacillota bacterium | reverse complement strand
CAACTCAATTTGTGTTTTGAATCCTGATTACGGAAGCGAGTATCCGAATGAAGAGCCCGGTGCGATAATACCGCACGCCGGGATCTGTGCGGGGGTAGCGGAGCAATCCGCTCATCCTACCGTGACTTAATATACCGGTTGGCGGAGGTATTGTGGGGGATCCGTTTGGGTTAGAAAATCAAGATCAAAACTCAAATGTTATACCAATTGGCGGAGGTATTGTGGGAGATCCATTTGGGCTAGAGAATCAAGGCCAAAAAGCAAAAGGCGAACAAAAACGACAGGAATGCAAATAGGAGGAGATAAATTGGAATTTTCAAGATTTTCATTAGTGATATTTTTAGCCTTAGCTTTCTTATCATCAATTTTGTATTTATTGTTATTTAGTTTTGGAACAAAATTGACTGGTTATATATATTTACCATTATTTTTTATAACATGGTTAAGTGTCTTATTTCTTACTATTTATCTTATACTGATTTATTTAAGAATATGGAAAGGTAAATGGTGTTTACTAATTTTTGGTTTGATAGGAATCTCAAAAATAAGTTTAAATTGTATGACAGGATTAGTAAGTAATAACATACGTTCAATTCTTATAGTTCCATTTCAGTTATCTTACCAGTTAATAGATAGAGAATTATTCTTGACTATCTCATATCCTATTGGAGTCATAATTTTGTTGATTTTTGCTTTTTATAACTCCTATAAAACAAAAAATTACTAGTACTTTTTAGGACTAAAAGGGATAAGGCGAAGTTTGCCCCAAATACCGAATCAACTAAGGTTTTATAATGTGTTGGGGAATTTGAGAGCGGTTACTTTGCCGGATGAGACTAGACTTGAGTATGTGATTGATGGACAAAACCGGAGGATTGGGAAGAAGATTAAAGGTATGTTAATGCAGGCTTTCTTGTATCAGGATGGATTGAATCCGGTGGCGGAGTTGGATGGTAGTGGAATTATAATAGCAAGGTTTGTATATGGAAGCAAAATGAATGTACCGGATTATATGGTTAAGGATGGTGTTTCATATAGGATTATCAGCGATCATCTTGGGAGTCCGCGTATTATAATTAATACATCTAATGGTCAGGTTGCTCAACAGTTGGAATACGATGAATTTGGTAATGTCATGTTGGATTCAAATCCAGGATTTCAACCATTTGGCTTTGCAGGAGGAATTCATGACAAGGATACAGGATTGGTTCGATTCGGTGTAAGAGATTATGATCCTAAAATGGGTAGATGGACATGTAAAGATCCGATTAAACTAGTAGGTGGGGATACTAATTTATATCGTTATGTTGGTAATAACCCTGTTAATTTAATTGACCAACTAGGTTTATATTCTGATCCTGTTTCTGTTGATGCAAATATAAAAATAAAATTTATTGAATATGATTCAAAAGATAATACAGTTATTATACATATTAAAGGAGATACTATTCCTATTATCGGTATTGAAGGATTTGAATATGATATTTCAATTAGAATTGATTTAGATGCCGTAGGAGAAAACATGGCTGAATTTTATAGTGAGATTAAAGAACTGCCAGAACATCTACAAGATTATGTAGAGAGTAAAATTCTTGAGGCAATGAAAAATAAGTATGGATGTAAACTATTTTAATCTATAAGAGTGGGGATAGAACTATGCAAAAATTAGTTATTAAAAAAATAAAATTTAGCTCTTTACTGAAGGTTGTACTTCTAATAACTTTTACTATTGGTTTTGTTTTAGGATTATTAATACTTATTTTAAGTCCAATAAGTGAATCTAGTTTTTTAATTCGTATTGAAAAAAATATTTTTGGATCTTATATTGAAAAAACATTTCAAGGACCTATTGTAAATTTATTTTTTCTTATTTATCTTTCAGTAGCTTCCTTAATTTATGGTTTTGTGATTGGAATTATTTTATATTTTGTATTTAATCTGATCTTAAGGCTGTTTAAAATTATAACATTAAAAGGTGAATTTGAATTATATGAGCACGAAGAAAAGATTGATAAGAGGGACAATTGAAAAAAGTTTATCATTTATTATGCAATAAAGAATATTTCTTATATACTCAACTTTCGCACCTTGAAAATATCGATAAAGAGCTATGAAATAAAGTGCTGAGTTGAATTTTAAATAATTGTTGACAAATAGTCCAAACCGATATAAAAACACCCCTTCATTTGGTATAGTGGATTTGCTAAAACACTACCAATCATACAGAAGAGGTGTCTCCTACATGATAGATCAAAATAACCTTAGTAATCAACTACCAAATGAAATTAAATCAGCTTTTAACGAGCTACAAATCTTACAATGCCTAAGAAAAGCTGGTTTTAAAAAGAAATTTGGATTTACTTGTTCTTATCTGTTTCAAATCGTCTTCACCTTGGTTTTTTACCATAAAAATTGGTTTCAACTGCTTGAAAGCAATAAGAGAGACTCTTTTCCAGGCAAAGACGCGGTTTACCGCTTTTTAAACCACTGTGGTTATGCCTGGCGACGGTTTTTATCTTTTTTAAGTGCGGCTACCGTAGCTAAAGTGCACTCTTTAGTCAAAACCACCGCTTGCTTGGTAATTGATGACTCAATGTACGATAAAAACCGCAGTAAATCAGTTGAACTGTTAGCCCGCTGTTTTGACCATGCTAAGGGCCGTTTTTGTAAAGGATTTCGTATGTTGACTTTAGGCTGGTCAGACAGTGAAACCTTTATTCCGTTAGACTTTGCATTGCTTAGTTCACAAAAAGCTCAAATTAACGGGATTGACGACAACATTGACAAACGATCCTCCGGTTATAAAAGACGGTTGGAAGCATTAAAGACCGCGCCGGAACTAATCCCGGAAATGATTAAGCGGGCTTTATCTCATGGGGTAACTGCTTCCTACGCCCTGATGGATAGCTGGTTTACTTTTGCGCCGCTAATTCAAAAAATTACTGAGCAAGGCCTTGATGTTATCGGAATGGTTAAAAACTCTAATCAGCGTTATCGTTTTAAAAAACCGTTCATTATCCTTAAAAGAACTTTATCAAATTGCCGTACCGGTAACGGCAGGCAAAAAAGGAATTCTGCGTTCCGTCCGGGTGCAAATGACCCCCGACATTCCGGTATTGATTGTATTTGTCAGGCATCGTACAAAAAAGAATGAGTGGCTGGCTATTTTAAGCACAGATTGTAGTTTAACTGAAACCGAGATCATTCGTATTTACGGCATCCGTTGGGATATTGAAATTTTTTTCAAATGCACTAAATCGCTACTGAGACTACAAAAAGAATTTCAAGGCCGTTCTTACGATTTGTTAATCAGTCATACGACGATTGTTTTTGCTCGCTATATTTTGTTATCTTGGCAACAGCGCTGTAATACCGACCAACGTACTTTAGGCGGTCTGTTCGCGCAACTTGCTGATGAATTGAATGAGCTTGATTGGGCGGTAGCTTTAAATTCTCTTTTAGAACTTTTATCCGACATTTCGAATGCTGCTAGCAAGAAAATCAAAAAATTCATTGATTGTCAACTCCGTAATTGGTTTGCCGGTTTGCCCAATTATATCAAGCTTTATCTGCCTAATCTTAGTTGCGAAAGTTGAGTTATATAGTTTATTTAAAGAAGTTAAAGCTTTCAATTCGATGCATTATTTTCCAATAACGATAAAGCAAAAGAATCATACGATTCTACTCTCGACAAGATCTGTTTTAAGCAAACAATTATATTCGATTTATCAGTTGGAGTATTCTGAAAAAGAATCAAGTATTATTATTGAGGCGAAATTAAAAATTTCAATTTTAGCAAAAGTTTTTTTCCTAGCAACAATAATTTTGATGATAAATAAATTTGTAATTGATCCTACTTTTCAAGCATCAGATGCCTTTTTATTAATTCTTATAATATTTTATTTAAAATATTGTATTGAAAGAAGTGTTTTTGCAAAATTTGTAATTTCATTTTTAAACAAGTTTGAGCAAAAAGACTCCTAGATTAGTATAAGTCAAAGAACCTATCTTGGACGTTTTTACTAGTTTCAAGCAGGGGGGGTGAATTATGTCTAAAAAACAAGGAAAAGCCATGACCTTATTTAACAAAAGATTGCCTTTCTTAATATTACTTATCTTACTGATATCAATTCCTGTAAAAACATTTTCTCAAGCAACCATAAAAGAAATCTCCATAACTAGAATCGCCAATTATGTCAATCAATACAAAGGTTCCGTGGTTGTGTTGCAGATCTTTGGAGCATATTGCCCATATAGTATTAAGGAAATATCCGTAGTTAACCAACTGGGAAAAGCATACCGGGACTATGGATTGAAAATGATCGTCTTTTCCAGGGATGCAAACAAATATGATTTTGGACAGTTCCTAGGTGACACATCCATTTATTTTGAACCAATCTGGCTTACCAGCCGGGAACATGAGAAGATTATCACCGAAATCGATAAACTGGGAGGAAAATATAAATCCGCGATTCCCTATACTGCGGTTATAGATAAAGGAAACAGAATCGTGTATCAAAGAACCGGCTATAGCGGGGATTACAATACATATGCGGCTTGGATCGAAAAATCGCTAAGTGAAAATTATGTAGAACCGTCGGAAAATGAAATTCCCCCTTCCCAGTGGGAGTTTATTAGCTCGGAAAAGTAAGTCGGGAATACCTAACATCTAATCTTAAAGGGGTAGTGGCATAATTGAGAGAGAAGAAATTACTATTATTTTTGTGTTTGTGTTCAATATTGTTTCTTACCACACTAGTGCTAGCCAATCCAAACGGCAGTCCTCCAAAAAAACTATATGGTCTAAACTTCAGCCCATATATGGACTGGCAAGATCCTGCCATCGATGACCGGATTAGCGAGAAACAGATAATCGCCAGGATGAAGATTATCGCCCCTTATACCCAATGGATACGTACCTTCAGCTGTGTTAATGGAATGGATCAAGTAGGACGATTAGCCCATCAAATGGGTCTGAAGGCGGCAATCGGAGCATGGTTGGATGTAGATGCTAAAGCCAACGATAAGCAGATTGCTAGCCTAATCCAAATTGCCAAAGCCGGAGAAGCGGATATTTTAATTCTAGGGAATGAAGTATTATGGCATAGAACAGTAAGTGAAGATCAACTGATTAAGTATTTGCAATATGTGAAGCATGAGGTCCCAAATCTACCGGTCGCCACCGCTGATATTTATAATGAAATCATGCGCCATCCCAAGGTAGCGGAGGCTTGCGACCTTATTATGATCAATTGCCACCCATTTTGGGAAAAGCGTGACATTTACCAAGCTTTGCCTAGGCTTCAGCTGGTTTATGAACAAGTAAAGTCAAGGTTTAAAGGCAAAGAAGTTATTCTGTCGGAAGTTGGTTGGCCTAGCGGCGGCGGGAATTCTGGACCGGCGATTGCTTCCTTGGATAACTCCCAACTATTCTTTAATGTTTTTACCGCTTGGGCCTCGAAAAATAATGTTCCCTATTATTATTTCGAAGCGTTCGATGAAAGTTGGAAAGCCAGATATGAACCGGTTGCGGGCGCACATTGGGGGATATGGGATAAAAAAGGAAAACTTAAATTAAAAAAGAATTCGTTATTGAAAAAATAATAATAGATTAATATTAACTCTTAATCGCTCCGATTGTAAACGCGGGAATCCAGCTGATAGCATACGGGATAATTAAAGCAGCCAATCCTTTTTGAGTAATGAATGCCATATAATAAATAACTACCATTATAACCAGGGATATTAGATTTAAAACCCTAATTCCCCAATCACTTTTAAGATTAAATTTTTTATGGGTACGATTTGTTTTAGGGGTAAGAAACCAGGAATTATTGACATGTTTTAGGCCGATCAAGTTAGCGATAAAGTAAGTATGGATAATTGATAGATTAATCCACCAAACCAAAGGGATGTATAACAAGCTCAGCCATTCCTTTTTTTTAAATACCAGAATGATTAAATGCAAAATACTGCTGAAGAAAATTATATAGGTAAATGGTAAGATTAAGTAAATAGCATTGTTAATTAGGTGAGTGAGATCTGTTATAACTCCGAAACCCAAGCTAAAAATATATAATAATAAAGAAATAAAGGCTAATATAATAGAAAGGTCAGTTCCTACAGCAATTGTAAAGTAGGCGTTTTGCCGTATCATGCTTAGTTTAGTTCTTAGATTTAGTTTTTTACTTTTAATAAGATCAATAAAATAATCTTTTAATACTCTGGCCGATCCTTTAGCCCACCGGTCTTGTTGTTTACGATATGATTTATAGTTTGGGGGGACTTCACCAACATTTTCAACATCATTTAAATATACACCTTTATATCCGGCGATATAACAACGGTTGGAAAGGTCGATATCCTCGGTAAGATGCCCGGGCATAAATCCGCCGACTTTATATAAATGTGAGAGTCGGAACATAGCGCAACATCCTGAAAATAAGATCATATCACCGGAAACCTGTCTACCAACCATGTCCACGTAATAGCAAGCCTCTTCCATTATCCCAAGGCACCTTTGAAAATGCTCGCCTCGGCCGTAATAACTATTTCTTCTAGTTTGAACATAAGCAATATTTGGATTGGCTTCAATAACTTCAAGACATTTCTCAATCGCATTTGGTTCGGGATGCCAGTCCGCATCTAGCAGATACATATATTCAAAGCCGTTCGCCTTCAAATAACTTTCTATTACTTTAATATTACCCGCCTTAAAGCCGATATTCTTTTCTCGGTGAAATAAAACAAATTGATCGGATTGATAAACTTCAGCAACACCCAAATAATTGAAAAAGCCTTCATTTTCTTGGATATTTAAACGGTTACAACCATGATCTTTAGCAATATCTCTTAAAATAGTTATTGTTTCGATATCGTTAGAGTCATCCCCGACAATAATAGTTTTGTTTTGATAAGTTAATTGTTCGCAGGCATATATTGTGTCGCTTATTACTAATTTCTCATTACGGCATACGATAACAATTGCAACTTTAGGATTATTTAATAGAGGCGCTTTTTTAAGCTTAGGTTTAAAGAAACTGGCCATTTGATATCGATAATTATAAAATGCAAAAAATAAAAAAAATATGAATAAGCTGATTTGGAAGAACAAAGATATTACGAATAGAAACATATATTGCTCCTTACGAATTTTAGTAATAGATTAAGAAACAAGAATGAAAATGATTGCTGGAAACAAATTTTTTATACAATCTTGAAAATAATATTCTAATCTTTACAGTGATTTCCTTTTATTTTACAATATTTTTTGTAAGAATTTCTAAAAATGGGTTCTAGTTAGCAGGAATAATTTGGGAACAAAAGAAAATTATGAATTAAGATTAAGATAATAAGATTAATGTAATGAAACATTTAACTTTAAGTTGAGTTATAATTAATCATATATCCGAACGAGGAATAATAAATGAAGCGAAATTTATTATTATTTTCTATTCTTTTTACTTTATTGTTTCTTATTAACACCTTTACTTTTGCTAACGCACCCAAACTATTCATCCCTGCTAACATTCACGATTTCGGCGAAATAATCGAAGGCCAAACGGTTGAACATGTCTTTATCATCAAAAACACCGGAAATGCGCTTTTGGAGATTATATCCGTCACACCGGATTGCAACTGCGTCACAGTCCGGTTTTCAGCCAACCGGATAGAAGCCGGTAAACAAGGAGAAATCATAGTAAAATTTAATTCCCATGGTCAAAACGGCAGTTTTACCAAGTTAATTATTATCGAAACCAACGATCCGGCTGAACCGGTAAAAATGGTTAAAATCAAAGGATTGATAGTTAAAAAAGATGCTTAAAACACTTAAGAGTCTTTTTCTTTTAATCAGTTTACTTTTTATCTTGTCCAGGGCAAGTTATTCCGCCACGGGCCCAGTTAAGCTGCTCTTTTTTTATTCTGACAGTTGCCAATCCTGTCAAGAAGTCAAGGTGGGAGTCCTAGCGTTTTTGGAACAAAAGTATGGCCGGGACTTGGAGATCAAAGAACTTGAAATAGGTTCCATCCCAAACTTTGAGTTATTATTGAAACTGGAAAGCCAAGCCGGTCGAAAAATAAATAAAACCCCACCGTTAATATTTATTGGCCCGGATATCTTGGAAGGGGCCGCAGCAATAAAAGAACATTTGGATGACTTAATAGATAAATACCAACTGCAGGGAGGTACTGGTTTTCCCCATGCTAACTTGATAGAAACGAAGGAACCTGAGACAAAAGTTTCCGAAGAATTTCAAAAGATTAGTCTGGCAGCTTTAATTATTGGAGCTTTGGCGGACGGGATTAATCCTTGCGCTTTTACCACGCTGGTCTTTCTAACTTCATACCTGGCGTTCATCGGCAGGAAAGGGAAACAGTTGCTCATTTCCGGTTTTCTTTTTAGTCTGGGAGTGTTTATTGCATACTTTTTAGCGGGGATCGGCGTCATGGAAATCCTAAACCGACTAAAAGCATTGCAGTATCTAGAGAAATCCCTGCATTGGTTAGTATTCGCTATCGCGGTGCTTTTCGGATTGTTGAATTTGTGGGATTATCTTGCACTAAAAAGCGGTATGAGAGAACGGTTAAAATTAGGATTGGGGGACAATTTAAAACAAAAGATTCATGCGGTAATCAGGACCGAAAAACAGTCCAATAGCTATTTAAGTGGTTTATTTTTGGGCGCTGCGGTTGGACTACTGGAATTGCCCTGTACCGGACAAGTGTATTTTCCAATTATCATAATGGTCCGAGAAATGAATCCTGCCCGAATAAAGGCTATCGGTTATTTACTATTATACAACGTAATCTTTATTCTACCCTTATTGGTAGTGTTTAGCGGCGCTTACTTCGGTCTGTCCACCGGAATCATGACCAAGCTGATTCGGGACCATTTAGCCAAGGTAAAACTATTGACTGCTTATTTCTTTTTCGGTTTGGCGTTGCTGCTTATTATATTGAAAAACTAAAATTCTTAAAAAACGCGTGGCGAATCGTTTGCTGCTTCGCAACGATATGTTATAATAAAGCCAACGTTTTACTGAAAGGGCGTATTCTTTTGGATAAAAAGAATTTAAAGAAGCAAATTACCGAGATTTTATCTCCGTTACCATATATTGGCTTCGCTTACCTATTTGGTTCCCAAACAAGCGGAACCGCCGGAGTATTGAGTGATGTCGATATCGCTGTTTTTTTCAATGAAACCGTGGATGATAGGGGAAAAACATATGGTTTCGAATGCGAATTAGCCCTTGACTTGGAGCGAATACTTGGCTACCCGATAGATTTGGTGGCGCTGAATAAAGCCTCAAACTTTCTACGATATCAAGTCCTTAAAAAGGGCGAACTTCTGTTTTGTCATTCTGAGAACGTCAGAATCAAGTTTCATGAAGATACAATTCGAACTTATTTGGATTTTCTACCCTTTAGGGATGTGCAAAACAAATATTTAAAGCAACGAATTAATAAAGGCCTTTTTGGGAGGTAAGCCTATGGATGTTGTCTTAATTATGGAAAAATTGAAAGAACTTGACCGTTATCTTCAACAATTGGAGTTACATAAAGACGTTACTTTAAAAGAATTAGCGGAGAACCTTGATGAAATTTGGATAATTGAAAGGGGTCTCCATCTTTCAATCCAAATTTTACTTGATATTGGGAATCACATTTTAGCCGGAGAAGGTATAGCAATAGAAGGATATTCGGAAATCTTCATCAAACTGGCTGCAATAGAAGCCATTCCTATTGAATTTGCAGAAAAAATAAAAGGGATGGCTGGGTTTCGGAATATTCTTGTTCATGAATATGCAAGTATTGATCTTAAAAAGTTGGTTGCCGCCCTTGATACGGGGTTGCAAGATTTTAGAAACTTTGCCGGTTATATCGTAAAGTATATTGATGAAAATAGGGATAATGTTTAAGTAATAAGAAATATTTATATTTACCAATCAAAGCCGTTTTGATTATAAGCGTCAAATCTTGCACACTTAGAAATTAGAAAATTCCACATGAGATAATATTCTCTCCTTATTTTATACGTTTAATCTGTACTACTTCGGAGTCTATTCGTTTGACTTCGCCGTCAAGGTCATGCACCGCTTGGATAATTTGCCTATGCTCTCTATCATTTGATTCTTGCAACTGGCTCAATTTACTTTCTTGTCTATCCATTCTGGTTTGAATCATCTGAAATTCCATACGGTTTTCTTCAATATGAGCGTCCATCTTAGCATTCAATTGCTGTAAATCTTCTCCAAAAGTACGGAATTGATACATCAACTCTTCAAGTAATACATTGGTTCGCCGTACCTCATCGCTCATAAGATCACCCCATTAAATTATCTGGTTATTATTCTATCACAAATTTAGTCGGAACAGGACAAGGATTTCTTAATTTTTCCAAAGAGATTTTTTTTTTACCAAAAATTCTCCAAACCCGCCTTAACTTATCCGGCAATCAATGGTATAATCTTTTAAGAACTCGAAAGGTCATAAACATGATAATGCGCAGGAATTCCCGTAAAGTCCTAGTTGGCGGACTGGCTATCGGCGGGAGTAGCCCGATCACTGTCCAGTCGATGACCAATACCGATACCCGCGACCGGGACGCTACCCTAAACCAGATTATGAAGCTCTCCGGTTCAGGCTGTGAAATAGTCCGGCTGGCTGTTCCCGATCGGGAAGCCGCCGCTAATTTGGATTTTTTTGTTAAGAACTCCCCAGTGCCTTTAGTAGCCGATATCCATTTCGACTACCGGTTGGCCTTGACCGCCATCGAAGCCGGGATCGGGAAACTTCGCATCAATCCGGGGAACATCGGCGAAAGTTCCCGGGTGAAACTGTTAGCTCTCAAAGCCAAGGAACGAGGTATTCCGATTCGGATCGGGGTTAACGCCGGATCTTTAGAAAAGGATCTATTGGCCGAATACGGCGGCCCTTCTCCCGAAGCAATGGTGGCGAGCGCCCTTCGGCATATCCGGTTATTGGAAGAGGCCGATTTTGAAGATATTGTGATTTCCTTAAAAGCTTCTTCGGTACCGGCCACGATTGCGGCTTATCAACTATTAGCCGGACAATGCCGGTATCCCTTGCATATCGGTATCACCGAAGCCGGGACTTGGTTTAAAGGTTCGGTCCGTTCCGCGGTGGGCCTTGGTATTTTGTTATGGCAGGGAATCGGGGACACTTTAAGGGTCTCTTTGACTGGGGATCCCGTCAGGGAAGTTGAGACTGGGAGGGAAATACTCCAGAGCCTAGGATTGCGTACCTTTGGGGCTACAGTGGTTTCTTGCCCTACCTGCGGCCGTTGTCAGGTTAACTTGGAAAAGCTGGCCCAAGCTGTTGAAGCGATGGCGGCAAAAATTGACAAGCCGATCAAGATCGCTGTCATGGGATGCGCCGTAAATGGCCCCGGTGAAGCCAGAGAAGCAGATTTGGGAGTGGCCGGGGGAAAAGGGGAGGCCCTGATTTTCCGGAAGGGTGAAATCATCAAAAAGGTCCCTGAGGCTGAGGTACTTAAAGTATTAGAAGAAGAACTGGAGAAAATGGTATAGGTATTGGTTATAATTTGCTTACTTTCTAAATCCAACTCACTCTTGCTCTCTCTTTACCGAAAGAGAGAGTAACCACAATCCTTCGACACCTAAAATAGCTTGCCTGACAAAAGGTTCTCTCCCTCTTTTTCCGAAAAGAGAGGGAGACAAAAGAGGGTGAGTTGAATTAGACTAGAAGTAAACTGAATGGTTATTATAACTTTTTTTAGCTTTGCTCTATAACTCAACTTTCGCAGCAAGAAATCAGCAGATAAACCTTGATATAATTAGGCAAACCAGCAATCCACTGTTCGAGTTGACTTTTAATCATTTTTGATAATTTCTTTCCAGTCTTAGTCGTAATA
>JAEYRN010000079.1 GCA_023435565.1 Bacillota bacterium | reverse complement strand
ATACCTAAAAAGGTATCCAAATCGATTATTGGGTGAATCTATATTTGTCAAGGGGTTTACAGTATTTTGTTCAAATTTTCTTGCTTATCATCTCCTATTTTTTTGAAGCATAGCTTGATGACATTGAGCTGTTCCCTCCCCTGTTTCCTTTCCCCGGGCGAGGAAAGGTGGCCGTCAGGCCGGATAGGGGTACGAACTTCCATTACCTCATTTATAACCACATAATAGACGGTAAAAAATGGTCAAATCCGCTTTACTATCGGCTTCATCGAGCTTTAACTCAATATCATCCGTTAATTCGGCATATTTATCAAGACTTAAAACCACCATTGATCCGTATTTATCATTCCATCAATGTCAATATGCCAGATTGTACCCAATATCCACTGAGTCTAATGAATTCTTCATCTACTCCTTACAATACGAAATCCCAGATTACAATCGGTATCCGCCGGATTTTCACTGCTTACAAAACCCAACCGCAAACAATCCAGATCGTCAAACCAGCTACCACCGCGGATCATCCGGAACCAATTGCCATCAATAGTAAAAGACCATTCCCAGACATTACCGCTCATATCGTAAAGTCCCAATGAATTAGGGAATTTTTGGCCCACCGGACGAGTAGAAAAAATGCCTTCTCTGGAAACATTACAATTCTCCAAGAACCAAACGTAATTCATATACACAGTGGAACCGTCTCCATTCCTCGGATAACAATAACCGCTGATATCCCCACTCACGTGATTGCCCGGAGTCCATTTGGCATCGTTTTGATAACGGGCCGCCAGTTCCCATTCCATACTGGTGGGCAGCCGGAATCCTTCGGCGTTGTTTGGAATATCGGTTAGTTGATCAATAATATCGCGGTTATTCTTTGAACTCCTAATAAGCGTCCCCTTTAAATCCCGGTAAACTCAACCCAAATCAATGCCGGTTTTTTCATAATAATACTCCGTCAGGGCATTGCACCATACAACAGCATCACACCAATTGATAACGGTTACCGGATCGGTGTCATGGCCGTTATCAAAAGTCTTCAAGGTATTCCACCGGTCATCGGTATATCCTCCGCGATTGCCAGGATTGGCAAAAACATACCCATGGTAAACCGCCCAGGCAAAAACAACGGACCATAACCGGTAAGTCACAGTCGTCGTTGCAATCCAATAGGAATTTTTAACGGTGGCGGTGGTGTCGTCGCGGAAACTATTAGCTTGGGCGTCGGTTGGAAAATATAGCCCGCCCGGAACGTATTTCATCTTGAAGCTAATACCGCCAACCTTATAAATGATCGACTGCCCCGGAAAAAATATACCGCCGTCTGTTAATTTATTATTACAATCATAACTCCCGGGGAAATTCATTGGTTTTATCTTATCCTCCCATACCGGCTATATTTTTACATTTACCGAAAACTCTTTCGTCTAATCGGTCTATCTTTATTTTACCAGTTGCCACTTAACCATTACTTAACGGATTCTTTAGCCTAAAATCAATAAAACTTGGTTGGTAGTGTTTTCTTTAATCGATAATTGGTATAGGATTTTAAGCCATTCAATTTTCGGAACAACCGTATGAATCGGACAAAACGGGAGGAGTCTTCTGTATAAGAGCGACTGATAATTATACCTACTCAAACATCACCGCGCCGTGTATAATAAGTTAAGGAGTGCTTTTTATAAAATTTGATCAAAACGGCTTAAATTTGAGAATAATGAAGAAAGCCTGTGTGTTGTAAATGTGTCCTTACGATAGTGAGATTGAAGCGATAAAAAATCAGATCTTCAATACGTATTACCCTTTAGATATTATTCTCTTCGGTTCCTGCGCCAAGGGCAGAGTTACCCGAAGCAGCGATATTGATCTTTGCCTTATTTTGGAGACTGAAGATAAAAGGAGAAAGGTCCGGGATATTTTAGTCAATTTGGATTATGATGTTGATTTAGTGATTTATACACCGGAAGAGTGGCGGAAATATAAGGACGATAAAGCCACTTTTGCCGGTATTATCAACAAAACCGGGGTGAGTTTAATTGGTCGATACGACAAAATACAATGAATGGCTAATCATGGCGCAAAAGGACTTAAAGAGCGCCAGGATTTTTTTGAGCATGATGCGGATAATGAAATCGTTTGTTTCCATTGCCAGCAGGCAGTCGAAAAATATTTAAAAGGATATCTTATCCATATGACGGGGGAACTTCAAGAAGGACAGAATTTGGTGAAGCTTTGCAAAAAAGCAATCATTCAAGATAAATCCTTTGGGGATTTTTTAAAAGATATGGCTTTCCTAAACACTTTTTATGTTGAAACCAGATACCCCGCAGTTGATCCTCTTATTGTCAGCAAACAGGATACTGAAGAGTGCTTTAAAATAACTGAGAGAATTATAGAGTTAATCGAAAAATTGATCGATGGCAATAAATAATCATTACGTGAACAGTGGCCGTCAGGCCGGATAGGGGTCTGAGCCTAAATTTCGGGCTATGACCCCTCCTCTTTTGTCGCCTCCCCGTCCGGATAGGCGATAACCACCATGCTTATTAGTCGGTTCTCACAACGCGGAAACCAATCATACTGCTCCAGGTAGACGGTTCGTTTGCATACACGTAACCCAACCGTAGATCATCGGCTGCAGAGTACAAACCTCCGCCGCGCGCCACCCGCTCAGTACTGGAACACCAATCAAAACACCACTCCCAAACATTCCCGCTCATGTCATAAAGACCCAAGACATTGGCATTCTTACTCATAACCTGCGCTGTACAGGATGTATCATATACAGCTACTGCTATGGTAGGATTTTGATTGGGATTGACGACACACATTTTATTAGCGGCATATTCGGTAGCGCCGCTGGCATAAGTGCTGGGAGTCCAATAAAGACCGCCTTTCTCAATAGCTCCATTTGAATTGTCATTCTCTTTATAACGGGCCGCCAGTTCCCATTCATTAATGCTCGGTAACCGAAATCCTTTATCGCCGGCCACCGGATCGGATATATTGTCACAAACTGTCTGATTTGTAGCATCCTTCACTACTTGACCGCCACTTTTATAAACCGGATCCAATCCGGCATGCTCGCTCAAAGCATTACACCAGACTACAGCGTCCCTCCAACAGACCCTGGTTACCGGCTCCAACTTTTCATTAGTTGGGGGGCCCGTCGGAACAAGAGGTGGATTGCCATTAAGTCCAACTCTGGCGCCATTACTCCCTTCCCTGGGGTAGTATGTTAAGTGGTCGAATTTATAACCCTGTCCGACTGCCCAGATATAAACGTAATACCATAACTCATAGGTTACCTCAGTCTCCGCGATCCAATATGAGTTAGCGACAGTAACCGTAGATGCGTCATCAAAAGCATTTGCAGCGGAGTCGGTTGGAAAAGTCAGGCCGCCGGGGACGCGTAGCATACTGAATGATACGCCTTCAACTGTATGAGTGAACTTCTCCGTCCCGCCACCCCCACTGTGCGGCTCGATTGTAACGGTCACTATGTACTTCTGTTCCGTATTATCTAGCGCTCTAACCGTATATGTCACCTGACTTGAGAAGTTTTGTGGTATCCCCGATGCCGGATTAATGCTTGCTCCGGTATGTCCAATCACCGGCGTCAGCGCTTTAACATCAGTCCCATAAGGTACGGATACTGCTATGGTATGGTTGGTCTCATTTACTTCACCAATAACCTCGGGATTTATAAAAATGAACGATGTAATCGCTTTAGTGCTTAACCCGACACGCGTTACCTTCACCTTATAAGTTTTGACGGCGCCGTTTTGGGCCGTAACCGCTATCGTCGCAGTTTGGGCTTGTCCCTCTACTAAAACGCTTAAAGTTACAGAGCCCGATACACTGGCTTTCGAATCCGCTTTGGTCCCGGTTATCGTAACCGATTCCACACTATTAGCCACACTCACCGTGTAACTGGTTATCGCCGGATCAAATTGCGGGACCAGAGTTCCGCTGCTAACAGTCAATGCGCTCAAGTCCGCATTCGAGCTTTTACCCCCTTTACGACCGCCTCCTCCTCCGCAACCGGAAAAAACTGCGGCTAATAGCAGCGTGGCGATTAATATGCATAAGGTGAACTTTTTCATTTGAACCACTCCTTTTAAATATTGAATAGTTCAATAACCCTTTTTAAAAGGATATTGTCAAATTCTTCACTTTCTATTTTAGCAGTCGCCACTTAACCGCCACTTAACGGATTTTTACAGAAAAACGAAGAAAACCCTTGATGAGCAAGGGCTTGAATAATAATTAGTAAAAATTTATAAAAATCTTTTATAAATAATTATTGTGAGCTACTTTTCTTATATTCAATTTACCAATTCTTTTCCCCGTTCAAAGCAGTTTCTACATCTTTCACAATGCCGTCTTTATCACAAACAACCATTAATACCTTGGTATAGACATTTGTTTTCGTTTTAAAACCGACAAGAACTTCATAATGGCTGTATGTATACACCAAAGCGCGATCATCAGGATCATCAGTCTTTGGATAGGTATAGATCCCATACTTGCAATTCATCAGTTCAATGACTTGTTCCCATGTTGTTTCGCCTTTTTTAATCAGGTCAATTTTTGTATCATCATAATCGGATGAATCATCCTTAAAACTACTGAACCAATCATATCCTATCAGTACATTATCCTTAAAATAAAAACCCAACTGACGCATGGGTAAAAATCCCTTGTACATATTCCCTGATTCTATATAATAAAGACGAAGAAGAATACCATCCTTGGTCTCTTCGGACACCGGTTTGTTCTTCGGTTTGCCAAATAACTCGATCACTTGATCATTAGTGGTTTCTCCAAGAACCAAGACTTCGGGAGCCGGATATTTAACTTTCTCTGCAGCCAAGCCTAAACCGTTAAAGATAAACATTAATAAAGTGGTTCCTACAACAAATATAATTTTTTTCATTTACTTCATTCTCCTTTTTAATGATTATACTTCGCCCCCATTATAGCTAAGAATAAAAATTTCCGGTATCCGTAAAAACATCCGTAAAAATACTCACAAATTAATTATTGATAAGGGGTTTTGGTATATTGAAATTTACTAAATTATTTTTTTTAAACTTCTCACTATAAAAATTCAAAGCAAAAAGCCCGCGGAAAACTTCCACAGGCTTTGAATTTTTATTTGGTGGAGGCGGGGGGAGTCGAACCCCCGTCCGAAAAGGCAGCCACAAAGGCTTCTCCGGGTGCAGACCGCAGTTTAAATTTCGCCTTGTTACCGTCTACGGACGAACTGAAACTCGGCTATCGCGATAATCTTAGCATCAGCCTCCGCGAATTGGCTGATGAGCGTCCCGGTTTATTTGACGCCCGCCCCGACCTCCCGGGTTAAGTTCGGTTTGGACGGCTACTTAATTAAGCAGCTAAAGCGTAATTGTTATTGGCACTTAAAGTGCTTGCTGCAGTTTAACGAGGCCACAGCACCTCGACCCGCTACCTATGCCACCGCACTCCCCGTCGAAACCGGTCGCCCCCAGATAAAGTTTGAAGGGTGAAGAGTGAAGGGTGAAATTTGTCTTCTGTCTTCTAAATATTATACTCCATTCTACCTCATTCGTTGCTTCAGTGCCTTATCGATATTTCTTTTGGCGTCGCGTTCGGCAATGTCTTCCCGTTTGTCATAAAGTTTTTTACCACGGGCCAAGGCCAGTTCCACCTTTACCCGGCCGCGTTCGTTAAAGTACATTTGGAGCGGGACAAGGGTTAGACCCTTTTCCCGGGTTTTGCTGAATAACCGGCGGATTTCATCCTTATGCATCAATAGTTTTCTGGTCCGGAGCGGCTCATGATTGAACCGGTTTCCAAAATCATAAGGACTAATATGACAGTTTAAAAGAAAAATCTCGCTCCCATTACCATTGATCTGGGCGTAACTGTCCTGAAGGTTCCCCTTACCCTGTCTAAGCGACTTAACTTCAGTACCGGTTAAGGCAATACCCGCTTCAAAAGTATCTTCGATAAAATAATCATGCCGGGCGCGCCGGTTTTCCGCAATTCGTTTACGCTCCCGTTCAGCCATGGTTTTCACTCCTTAGAAAGTCGCTATAATATTATAGCATGGATTTGAGTTTTGTCAATGTTTAGAAATCGAAGAGAAACAAACAAATAAAAACCTGCTTAAGTTCGGCAGGTTTTTAACTAACATTACAAACCCTTTAACGCATCTCTTGGGACAATCTTGATAACAAAGCTTGCAGTACCGATTGAAAGTAGACTTGTTCAGCCATGATATGCACCCCCAGCGCCGGCCAAAAATTGGTCTGACGGGAAGGAATCTGACAAGTAGCAATCAGATTATTCACTTCAGTCAAGAAATTAATCCAGTCACAATTTAATTCCATGCTAGTCTTAATCAATGAAACCAGTTTTCGGTGGTCCTCACGAACATCAAATATCTGATTGTATAATCGGCTGAATTGGGTTGAGAATTTCAGCGACTCCTGAGTAAAATATGCCTGTTCAATCGGTTTGAATTTAGTTCCGAGAAATTGTCCGTGATCGGCTGTAATATGCAACCAAAACAAGAGTTCTTCCTGGGCTGATTGGAGTAATTGACGACCGCTGAGTTTTTCCAAAAGCATTCGTGGTACTATTTCGGTGCGCATATTGGATTGTCCTAGTCCTAGTTCAGCCCATGTCGGTCGAGGGCCGCCGGTAACCGCATTTAACTTTCCAATAAAATAATCAAGCTCACGCCGGATATGTTCTAAAAGTTCCGCCGGTAGGATTGCTTTGGTCCGACAATCTCCAATCATCTCCCCCAACCGTGTTTTAAACTGGCCTAAGTCGATAGCCAGCCTTTTGCTCTCCTGGACTAATTCCGGAACAGAACCCAGACTAACCTGTAAACCCGGGTCGTTCAAGCGCACCATCAGCATGTCGTAGATTGTGACAAAGACATCTGCTTCTCTGATAATCTGATCCTCGGTAAGGTCAACCCCGCTCCGGATTAATCTAGCGTGTTCATCCAAACGCTGATTCCAAAATTGCATCTCGTTTAAGAGCGCCTGTAGTATTGCGACCGAGTTACTATCCGGTATAAATTCATTCGACATCATTTTGCACCTTCTTTTTTATTAATCCAATTTATGCATATGTATTAGATGGTTCAAATGATACTCCCATAAAGGAAACTTTAAAAAAAAAAGGAGCTGTCTCAAAAGCAACAAAAATATCATTAGACATGATTTACTCAGATTAACCGGATTAGAAAAGACCTGTTAAAAATAATTTAATTAATAAAAATCCTGTAAATCGAGTTAATCCTGTCAAGAAAGTATCTTTTGAGACAGCCTTAATATAGATTTATAATAGCGGATGTTGTAAAGTATCCACCGGTGCATAGTCGTCGGATAGAATCGGGACCTTATATTTTCGGATCATCTCCATAGTTTGTGAATTTCTAACCAATGCCTTCGCAAAAACCGCTACATTTTCTTTTATTATTCCTTCTTCCTGGAATTCACGAGCCCGCTCTTGCCATACTCTTTCATTCCAATATTCATTATTTAAAGTCGCAACTAAAATTACATTTCTTTCAACCTGATCATTATCACCGGACCAAAAATCAACCGGAAATAAATAGGTTTGGGGAAAAACATTTTTAAAAGTACGGGTCAATGAATACAAGAGACGGCTTCGGGATCCGGATATTGCGCCAACAATATTTGAGATTACCACACCATCAGGGGACAATACTTTTCGGGTTGCTTCCAAAAATTCTACGGTAGTCAAATGATAAGGGATGGTGCTTTCGGAGTATGCATCGATAATCACCATATCATAAGAGCCGGCCTTCCCAATAGCGATTTCTTGAGCCTTTTGATTAATTACTAATCGACCATCCTGAACTAATACCTTTAGTCTAGGATCATTGGGAAGTCCAAAAAAGCGACCGGCAATATCGGCAACTTCAGGATCAATCTCAACGGCGTCAATACTTTTTATCGAAGGATAATCGTGCAAAAATTTTTTAGGAGCCGAACCGCCGCCTAAACCGATAAAAAGGACCCGTTCCGGTTTAGGATGGGCTATCACTCCCAAATGAAGATATGATGTATAATCAAATACCATCTTTAATGGTTCTTCAAGGTCCATTGCGCTTTGATAAGAATTATCAAAGTGTAAATTCCGGATAGACCCGCTTTCAGCTACCATAATATGATGGTACAACGAATCCCGCTCATATACTATTTGTGATTGATTATAGTAAAAAGAAGACCTTCGGGGTAATATGATATAAAATATAACAATCAAGATCATACCGGTGACGATTAAGATAATTAGTAACCTGTGTAAACCCTTTGAAAATGTTTTTCCAACTAAGGACTGTCCTGTTATACCTCGGTCGTTATAAGCAATTATCATTAAAGCGAGAGTTAACAAAAAAAATCCCAAAGTAGTAATGATGTTACGTACACCCATAATTGGAATCAAAAAAAATGAAGTTAATAATGTTCCCAGAATACTCCCCGCACTGGAAATTGCGGATAATCGTCCGGCAGTGTTTCCAATATTAGTAATACTAGAGCTAACCATTTTAATGGTAAAAGGAGATATCGTAGCTAAAAGCAAACTTGGGACAAAGAAAAACACCATTGCCGCCATTAATGATCCTAATCTGGGACCAAGCTCAGCGCAGTAATAACTGACTGGCGTTGACCAAAAAGGTAACATTCCAACCCAAATCCCGGCCACGGCCAAAATCGTGGCCATCATTAAGAGACTAGGAAACTTATCCGCATAACGGCCCCCCAAATAATAACCAAGGGTAAGGGCAGCCATTACCACCATAATCAATGCGCCCCAAGTGTATATGGAACTACCGAAAGTAGGCGCTAAAATCCGACTCCCGACCATTTCGAGAGACATTAAAACCGCACCGCTTAAAAAGACTACTAGATATAGCATGATTTTTCTCCTTTTTCGGAAATCAGTAAAAGATTCTTCTTAAAACTATTGTTTCCTTCAAAAAAGAAAAACCGCTTAATAGCGGTTAAGTTAAAATAGTACAAACTATTGATTCACTTTACCAATTCATAAGAGTCCCTGGCAATCAACAACTCCTCATTAGTCGGTACAACCATCACCTTCACTTTGGATCGGGGTTTACTAATAATTGCTTCTTTGCCTCGGAGGCCGTCGTTCTTCTTCAAGTCAAAAACAACGCCGAGATGGGAAAGTTGTTTACAAACATCTTCTCGAATCAAATGATCATTTTCCCCAATTCCGGCAGTAAAGACCAACACATCTAATCCACCCAATTCTGCGTAATAGGACCCGACATATTTCACCAAACGTTGGATAAAAATGTTATAAGCGTCCTGGGCCCGCTCGTTTCCTTCTCGCCTTGCTTTCTGGATATCCCGCATATCGCTAAGCCCGGTCATCCCCAAAAAACCGCTCTTTTTATTCATCAAATTATCAACTTCATTTGGGTTCAAACTTAACGTATTTTGAAGAAATGATACAATTGCCGGATCAATATCACCGCATCGAGTCCCCATCACAAAACCTTCCAAAGGTGTAAAACCCATCGAAGTATCAAAGCATTTACCATCCTTAATTGCTGCAGCACTGCTACCATTCCCCAAGTGTAAGGTGACCATTTTTAATTTGGACAAATCCTTTTTGAGAATTTCAGCTGCCCGTTTCGATACATAACGGTGTGAGGTCCCATGAAAACCATAACGCCTGACTTGATATTTTTCGTAATATTCATAAGGTAATGCATATAAAAATGAGGATCGTGGCATAGTTTGGTGAAAAGCGGTATCAAAAACGGCTATTTGAGGAGTATTGGGCATCAATTTTTTACAAGCTACTATTCCCATGATATTGGCCGGCATATGAAGCGGCCCTAGTTCTCTTAAACTCTCAATCTGTTTTAATTCTTTCTCTCCAACTATGATAGCTTTAGAGAATATTTCACCGCCATGAAGGACCCGGTGCCCAACAGCTTTAATCTCATCTAAGGATTTTAAAATCCCCCATTCCGGTGCTGTTAAGAATTGTAATACTGCTTGAAGCGCTTCACTATGATCATTGACTTTTTGTTCCAGTCGGATTTTATCGGCGTCATTAAGTTGATGGCTAATCACCGCATTCCCGTTTGTGTTACCGATACGCTCTACTAATCCGACTGCAACCACCTCTTCGGTTCGCATATGGTAAAGCTTGTACTTAAGTGATGAACTACCGCTGTTTAAAACCAGAATAACCACAAAAAGACCCCCAAACAATATTTAGTTTATAAATATAATAACTACCCAGGTAGTCAATGTTTTACTACCATTTATATTATAGTCATGGTAAAAATGCTTTGCAATCAAATTTACAAAATAATAACATTATTATGCCATTTAAATACTAAAATCTTAATCGTTCCAGTTTAAAACCAAAATCTTCGGCAAACTTTTTCCCATAGAACTCCATAATTTTGCTTTGATAGATTTCGTGTTTCACATATTCCTTAGCTATTCTTATCAAACCGTAATTAGTGGTCCAAGCCATACCTGACGGATGGTCCGTTACTCCTAATAATGCGTTTGCCTCATCGGTTACAATTACAAACATTCGGCCCCGGTGTTCCTCCAAAACCTGGGCTTCATACCCATGGTGGTAAAAATCACCAAAATCGGGGCGTTCCTTACCACAAATTACGCCATAAGTCTTCACTTGCCTATCGGCAGCCTGCTTAAGCTCAGTCATTATCCCCCGGTACTCCTCGTCCCATAAAAAAACAGTCAATTCGGTAGTAGATTCTTGGATCAATAATTTTGCCTTTTGAATGATATCTTGATAACCCTTTATATTAAAGATATACTCTCCGCTTTGATTCGAGAACAGTTCTTTAAAAGAAGTGGTGAGCCATTTTAGGGAATCATTATATTTATTCCGTAAAGCTTGAAAAACCTCATTCGGAGGAACCGGGAGGTATTTAATGGGGTCACCGGTGATGGTAATTACTAAATGACGTTCCTTCAATTTCTCAATAGTTTCATAAATTTTAGCGGTAGGAACCCCGGAATTCTTAGCTAGTTCATATCCAGTGACCGGATTTTTGGTTACTAGTCCAATATAAGCTTTAGCTTCATATGTACTAAAACCAAATTTGCATAATTCTTTAATTATATCCTGATTCATCTTCTATAACCCGATTAAGGCCGCATCTTGTTGCATGGCTGACAATCCGATGGTGATAAACTCTGACAGACTTAAGCCTAATTCAGTTTCACACCGCTTGATCTGTTCCCGGTTTGCCCCTCTGGCAAAACCTTTTTCGGTAAACCTATTTAAAACAAAATCCGGTGTAACCGCTGCTAACTTCTTTGCGGGTAAAATTAAAGCGGCCGCTACAATCAAACCGGTAAGCGGATCGCAAACATAAAGCGCCCGATCCATCCGACTCAGACGCGGTAGGCCATGAACATGGTTATGTACTTTAACTGCATAAACAATCTCCGAGTCAAAATTTAACTTCTGAAGTTCTTCGGCAGCCAGTAAGCTATGCCGCGAAGGATTGTTTGCGGTTTCATCGTAGTCCAAATCATGTAGTAACCCGGCTAGCCCCCACTTTTCCTTGTCTTCTCCAAAATGTTCCGCTAGCTTTCGCATGACCATTTCCGCTGCCAGCATATGGTTGCGCAAATTACGGTTCGATACTTGTTTTTGTACTAACTCCCAAGCTTCATCCCGATTCATCATTCCACCTCATCCAAATAAGGGAACTAAACTCACTCTAATGAGCTAAATAATTGCTTCGATAATTACTAATCTGTCCCATGTTTTGACCCTTATTCCAGTTTATCATAAAAAAAAACCGGATCAATCGATCCGGCTGTTCTATATAAGTTATGTTAAGATTCCACTTTGGTATTGATTTTAAAGACTTCACATTGATGGCACATTTGACGTTTGTTCATCACCGAACCGTTAGGATTGCCTTCGCCACACAAAGTATCGGGGATTAACCAACATTTTTCTTCCTTGCTTTGATAAGCCGGGCAATTCACATAGTTACAATCCAATACCCGCCAACATCTTTGGAAATTGGGGTTAAGCTTAAACCGTCCAACTAATGCGGTAAGGTTGTCCGCCATCTCCACCAATTGAGCGGCTGACACAGCCAAGTTCTCCATATTGAGCCGTTGTTGGTCAGTAGAAGAGGCGATTTGATGTGTACCCTTCACGTTTTGTTTGGAGATCTCGGCCACCGAATGCATGGTACCGGTCATCTCTTCACTACTGGCTGCCTGCTCTTGAGCAGCGGCTGCAATTTCATGAATCGTATTCACTGTTTGAGTAACGGACTGAGTAATAGACGAGAAAGATTCTTTCGCAGAAATGGCAAGGACAGTTCCTTCATCAACCATCTTGGTACCGACTTCCATAGCTTCAACAGCAGCGTTCGTTTCTTTTTGGATCTCATTAATCATTGAAACGATCTGAATCGCTGAATTGGTTGACTGTTCAGCAAGGGCCCGTACTTCATCAGCAACTACGGAAAAACCCCGACCATGTTCACCGGCTCTAGCTGCCTCAATAGCGGCGTTTAATGCCAGTAAGTTTGTTTGCCGGGAAATACCGCGCATAACGTCGACGATTTTCCCAATCTCCATGGAACGGGTTCCTAGTCTTTTAACAACGGAAGCTGATTCGTCCACTGTTTCTTTTAACTGAATAATCTTGTTATGGACCTCTTGAATGATATCTTCACCGATTCTAGCCCGTTCGGCAGCTTGTGAAGAAAAAGTGGCCGATTTTTGAGCTTCTCCTGCAACCTGTTGAGCGGTCTCAGCCATTTGCTGCGTCGCTAACACTGAAAGTTGAACGTTTTCATATTGCTCTTCAGTAGCATGTGCCATATAATCCATGGTATTGGTAATATCTTGAGTTGCCTGATTGGCATGTTGGGCCATGCTTGACATCTCCGAGGCAGCTAAAGCAAGAATCTCAGCGGAACTCAAGTTTTCCTGCAAAATAACCCTAAGACGGCGAAGCATCTGATTAACGATTTTTGCCAAAAGTTCTAATTCATCATTGGTTTTAATCGTAATATCCTGACTGAAATCTTCCTCTTCCAACCGCTTTGAAAGAACCATAAATCTTCGTATCGGGGAGATCAGTGTTTTATTGATTACAATATTACCAAGTAGAATGAATAATGATATTTGTACAATAATTATAAATATACGTAATGGACCCTGAATAAGGTTACCCATTATTACATTACTGATGGCTATTAATATATGTATAACAATGAAAAAAATTAATAATTTAGGTTTAATTCCGGAAAAGATCTTCAAACTTTTCCCCTCCCCATGTTGCATGACTACCATAAATTTTTCGACATATTCCGGTGATATCCTTCTAATCTTTAACTATTTATTCTTTATACTAATATCGTAAAAAAAATGAAATAAGTTAAATGATTATTTTGATTTTCGGTTACCAAATAAATGCAATTATTTCAATTTAACATAGAAGAAAAAAAGGGCTTGTCAGCCCTTTAAACAAACTTTTCATAAATTTCCGTTAAAATCAATAATACTCCGAACAGAATTCCCATCCACATAGTGGCTTTATCCAATAATTTTTCAAGGCCTTTGTTTTTAGCGAAGAACATCTGTCCGCCGGAACCGATTGCTCCCAATCCTTCTCCCTTACTCGGTTGTAAAACAACAATCGTCACAAGAAGTATGGAATCAATCAATAATAATATCTGTAGAGTTAATTTTAACAAGTTTACACCTCCACCAAAGTCTCCAAGATATTTTAGCATATTGGGGAAGGAACTACAAGTATTAGTTGATGTAAACTATTTATCGGTAGACATTATAAAATGCTTTTTTACCGGGGTAAATGGCTTCCTCAGCTAAAAGGTCCTCAATCCGAAGTAATTGATTGTATTTGGCAACCCGGTCGGTACGAGACGGAGCCCCGGTTTTAATCTGACCCGCATTGGTAGCAACGGCAATGTCCGCAATAGTTGAATCCTCGGTCTCACCGGAACGATGGGAGATAATGGCGGTATAACCAGCCCGTTTCGCCATTTCAATGGCATCCAACGTTTCAGTTAGTGAACCGATTTGGTTTACCTTAATCAAAATCGAATTGGCTACTCCCAAACCAATACCCTTATTAAGCCGTTCGGTGTTAGTTACAAAGAGATCGTCCCCGACCAACTGGACTTTCTTACCAAGCCGATCGGTTAACATTTTCCAACCGTCCCAATCTTCTTCAGCCATACCATCTTCAATAGATATGATTGGGTAATTATTGCACAGATCAGTCCAAAAATCAGCCATTTCGGAAGGGGTCTTCAGGATATCGGACTTCCAGAAGTAATATTTACCTTCCTCACCTTTCTTTTTGGCTTCATCCCATAGTTCTGTGGAGGCCGGGTCCATAGCAATCATAATCTGTTCACCCGGTTTAAATCCGGCCTGGTTAATGGCGGACATTATAACATCCAATGCTTCCTGATTACTCTTTAAGTTAGGCGCATAACCACCTTCATCACCTACTGCCGTACCGTACCCTTTATCTTTCAATACTTTCTTCAAAGCATGAAAAATCTCGGCTCCCCAACGAAGACATTCCGAGAAGCTTTCCGCGCCAACCGGCATTACCATGAATTCCTGCAAATCTACGCTATTATCGGCGTGTTTACCGCCGTTCAAAATATTCATCATCGGGACAGGCAACTCTTTGGCATTTACACCGCCGAGATAACGGTATAATGGTAAATTTAAACTGGTAGCGGCTGCTTTTGCTACCGCCAATGATACTCCTAGGATCGCATTGGCCCCAAGTTTTGCTTTGTTGGGCGTACCATCCAAGTCAATCATCACTTTATCCACTGTCACCTGATCCAAAGCGTCAAGACCGATCACTTCGGAGGCGATGGCGTCATTTACATTATCAACAGCTTTTTGAACACCGCGGCCCAGGTAACGCCCTTTGTCGCCGTCACGAAGCTCAACGGCTTCAAAAGCTCCGGTTGATGCGCCTGAAGGAACAGCAGCTCTGCCAACACTACCGTCGGCTAGTTCCACTTCTACCTCAACTGTGGGATTACCTCGGGAATCAAGTATTTCGCGTCCGTAGACATCAACAATTGTTGTCATTCTTATAAATCCTCCCTTGTTTTTCATTATTATTTTATTTATCTATTTAACCATTCAAAGAAATTTACACATTAGCAACTCGGTAGTCACCATAAATTTTCTCATTCTCCGCGGTTAATCAAACTTGTACCAGTCATCTCCACCGGTTTGGGGATTCCGATTAACTCCAGAAGAGTTGGAGCCAAATCTGCTAATTTTCCATCCTTTACCCGGATCTGTTCCTTATGGCCAATGACCATAACTGGAACAGGGAAAGTAGTATGGGCAGTGTACGGTTCACCAGTTTGATAATCACGCATCATTTCAGCGTTACCATGATCCGCAGTTAAAATAACCGCACCGCCTTTGGCCAAGATAGACGGTATCAAACGGGCCAAACACCGGTCGACCGCCTCCACCGCTTTCCGGGCAGCTTCAGGTATACCGGTATGTCCCACCATATCACAATTAGCATAATTCATAATGATTACATCAAATTTGTCCTCTTCAATTTCTTTGATTAGGGCATCGGTAACTTCATAAGCGCTCATTTCCGGCTTCAGATCATATGTAGCCACTTTGGGGGAGGGAATCAAAATCCGTTCTTCGAAAGGATACGGCTTTTCCTCACCACCGTTGAAAAAGAAAGTAACATGAGCATATTTTTCGGTTTCAGCAATCCGCAGCTGTCTTTTTCCGTTATTCGCCAATACCTCGGATAAAATATTTTTCATACGTTCTTCGGGTGGAAAAAGTAGAGGTATATCAAGAGTTTCATCATACTGGGTCATTGCTGCGAAGAATGTATTCAAGTATCCGGTCCGGCGTTCAAATCCGGTAAATGTCGGGTCAACAAATGTTCTTGTTATTTCACGGGCCCGGTCAGGCCGGAAGTTGAAGAATAGGACCGGATCTCCCGGTTCAATTAAAGCAACCGGTTTGCCATCCTCCTTAATTACCGTCGGTAAGACAAATTCATCAGTAATATTACGGGCATAAGAGTTTTCAATCCCTTGAAGTGCTGAGTCGGCTTCCTCTCCTTCACCGTAAACCATGACCGCATAAGCTTTTTCAACCCGTTCCCAACGTTTATCGCGGTCCATTGCATAATACCGCCCACTAATAGTAGCTACCCTACCCAATCCGGTTCTGCGGCAATAGTCTTCCAATTCCTCCAAATACTCTTTAGCACTGGACGGAGGAGTATCCCTACCGTCTAGAAAAGCATGAATATATACTTGCTTAATTCCAACTTCTTTCGCGATCCGGATAATTCCAAAAAGATGTTCGGTATGGCTATGTACTCCGCCGGGAGATACCAGACCCATAACATGTAAAGGCCGATTTTCTTTAAGCGCGTGCTGGATTAGATCGATAAAAACCGGGTTACACTTAAACTCTCCATCACGTAAGGCTTTGGAGATCCTAACCAGGCTTTGGTAAACGACTCGCCCGGCCCCAATGTTTAGATGTCCAACTTCGGACGTGCCCATCTGCCCCTCGGGAAGGCCGACTGCTTCACCGGAACATAGTAAGGTCCCGTGAGGATAATCTTTAAATAAACTATCCATAAATGGAGTATCTGCTTCTTTGATGGCATTAAACTCTTCTTTTGGATTGTAGCCCCATCCGTCGAGAATTATTAAAGCTCCAGGTCGATAAGTCATATTTGCCTCCGCGCAATCAATAATCAATTATCAGCGAACAATGAACAGTCTAGTATTTAATAATCTTAATGAATGAATCAACTTCTAAACTGGCCCCACCAACTAAAGCCCCGTCGATCTCCGGCTGATCCATAAATTCTTTGATGTTTTCAGGTTTAACGCTTCCGCCGTATTGAATTCGCATCTGCTGTGCTGGTTCATTACCGAAAATTTCAGCTACGGTTCTCCGAATTAAACCGATAACTTCATTTGCATCTGTTCCATTGGAAGATTTTCCGGTACCAATAGCCCAGATTGGTTCATATGCTATTACAATCTCGGGAATTGCTCCTACTTCCACTCCCTGTAAGGCTAATTCGGTCTGGCGTTTAATCAGGCTTTGAGTCTCCCCGGCTTCACGTTGAGCTAAGGACTCACCAACGCAAATGATTGGTTTAATCCCGGCGGCCAAGGCGGCTTTTGCTTTCATATTAACGGTTTGATCAGTCTCTCCAAAATGTTCCCTTCGTTCGGAGTGGCCGATTATTACATAGTCACAACCGATATCTTTAAGCATTAATGACGAAATCTCACCGGTAAAAGCTCCTTGTTCCTTCCAGTATAGATCCTGAGCTCCCAATCGGAAAGATGTCCCTTGGGTTAGGTCCTTGACTGCGCTTAAAGCGGTAAATGGCGGACAAAAAACCACTTCCGCATCGGTAAAACCAGCTAATTTATCCATAACACCTTTTACTAAACTCCGGCCTTCCGGAATTGTTTTATACATCTTCCAGTTTCCGGCAATAATCGGTTTACGCATTGTTACCTCCTTAGCTTACTTATTTATCCGTCAATGCCGCTACACCCGGAAGTTCGATCCCTTCCATGAACTCTAGGGAAGCGCCACCACCGGTAGATACATGGGTAACTTTATCGGCATAACCCATTTGCTCAACTGCCGCTGCGGAATCACCACCGCCGACGATAGTTGTTCCCTTTGAACGGGTCAAAGCTTCAGCTACCGCTTTGGTTCCAACTGCAAATTGAGGTAATTCAAAAACGCCCATTGGACCATTCCAAATTACAGTTTTCGCATTTTCAATTTCTTTAGCGAAAATTTTGATTGTTTCCGGTCCGATATCTACTCCTTGTAGCTCGGAAGAGATTTGATTGGTTGTAACAGTCTTCGACATGGTCGGTTTCTTAAAATCATCGGTAATAACCACGTCCACCGGTAAAAGCAGTTTAATTCCACGGGACTTGGCCTTGGCCATCATTTCATTGGCAAATTCAATTTTCTCAGCGTCAAGCAACGATTGACCAATTTCCATCCCTTGTGCTTTTAGGAAAGTATATGCCATACCGCCGCCGATGATTAAAGTATCCACTTTTTCTAGTAGGTTTTGGATAACTCCTAATTTATCCGCTACTTTGGCTCCTCCCAAGATGGCAACGAAGGGACGCTCCGGGTTTGAAAGCGCTTTACCCATGATATCGATTTCTTTCTGCATTAAATATCCTGAAACCGCCGGTTTAAGGAATTTTGCCACTCCGGCTGTGGAAGCATGAGCCCGATGAGCGGTCCCGAATGCGTCATTCACGTAGACATCGGCCAAATCAGCCAATTTCCTAGCAAATGCTTCGTCGTTAGCTTCTTCTTCCTTATAAAAACGAACGTTTTCTAAAAGAACAACCCCGCCCTCAGGTAAAGTGTCAATGGCTTTTTGGGGTTCGTCGCCGATGGAATCATTCACCTTAACTACCGGTTTACCCATTACCTCGGAAAGTCTTTTGCCCATAACATCCATCCGGTACTTATTATCCGGTCCGCCTTTGGGACGACCGAAATGAGATACTAGTATTACTTTGGCGCCACGGTCGGCTAAGGTTTTAATGGTTGGGACTGCGGCTTTAATCCTTCGGTCATCGGTAATTTGACCGTTATCGTCCACCGGTACGTTAAAATCAACTCGAACCAATACCCGTTTACCCTTTACTTGAATATCGTCAATTGACATTTTATTCATACTTAACCCTCCTTCAAATACATGCCAAATCAAATAATATGTAACAACAAGTTTTTAGATGCTGATAGGAGCGAATAAATCGCTCCTATCAATTTTTTATAGGCTTCCGTCTTTTTTAGCGATAAAGGTAAGTAGGTCGATAACACGGTTAGAATAACCCCACTCGTTATCGTACCAGGAAACAATCTTGAAGAAGCGTTTTTCGCCTTTTAAATTATTCTGTAAAGTTGCTAAGGAATCGTAAATTGATGAACGGTTGTCGTGAATAAAGTCGGTCGAAACCAATTCCTCTTTGCTAAAGCCTAAAATGTCTTTCATGTATGTATCGGCAGCTTTCTTTAATAAAGAATCAATCTCTTCGATAGAAGTTTCTTTTACGGAACGGAAGGTCAAATCAACTACGGAAACGTCAGCGGTAGGAACCCGGAAGGACATACCGGTTAATTTTCCTTTGGTTGCCGGTAATACTTCGCCAACAGCCTTAGCAGCGCCGGTAGTGGAAGGAATAATATTCAGAGCCGCTGCCCGGCCGCCTCGCCAATCTTTTTTGGAAGGCCCGTCAACGGTTTTTTGGGTCGCGGTGTAAGAGTGAATAGTAGTCATCAAACCGGTCTCAATACCAATACCCTCTTTTAAGAGGACATGTACTAACGGAGCCAGACAGTTGGTGGTACAGGACGCATTGGAAACGATATCGTGACTCTTGGAATCATATTCGTTTTCATTTACTCCCATAACGATGGTTTTAACTTCGCCTTTTCCGGGAGCGGAGATGATTACTTTTTTAGCTCCGGCAGCCAGGTGGCCTTTGGCTTTTTCGGAATCGGTGAATAATCCGGTAGATTCAATTACATAATCAACGCCAAGCGCTTTCCAAGGAAGTTGGCTGGGGTCTTTGGTAGCCATGACGCATTTGATCTTATGACCGTCTACGATTAATACATCATCCTCGGCCAGGCTGGGATCGCTCTTTTCAGTGCTAACGTTGCCTTTAAATTTGCCATGGACAGAATCATAACGTAATTGATAAGCAAAATAACTGGCATCAGTACTAATGTCGACGACCGCCACTACATCGACTTCTTTTCCTAATATTCCTTTGTCATACAAAGCGCTGAAAACCAAGCGACCAATCCGGCCAAAACCGTTAATTCCGACTTTTACTGGCATTTTTACATTCCTCCGTTTTTTATTTGATATGGTGAAAATTCACCTTTAAAACCTTAATTACATTTCTAACAAACCGGTAGCCGCCCCCTCGTCAATGATTAAAATATCTCGGGGGGAATTTGACAAAACGGCATGAACAGCCGCAGCCTTGCTTCTACCACCGGCAACAGCCACTACTTGGTCAATCAACTTAAGTTCCGATAATTGTAGCCCTACGCTGGAAGTGGAATGAACCACACTGCCATCAACTGCGAAATAATATCCGAATGCTTCTCCAACAGCACCGCGTTCCACTATAGTAACAATTTGTTCAGGGGCCATTCCGCGCCGCCTCGCCATTTCCTCTGCTAGTCCCACTCCGTGTAAAACCATACTGGCTTGGCGAAGTAATTCTAAAATTTCTTTGATCTTCGGTTCTTCAGTAATTGATTGAATGGATTTCTCACCCAAATCATCGGGAACATGTAACAGACGATAATTTGCCCCTAATCCCTTAGCTATATTTGCAGCGACCGTATTGGCCTGTATTTCGACTTCTTCTCCCAAACCGCCTCGCGCCGGGACAATCATGATATTTCTTTTTGTGGCTGAAGTGGCCAAAACCGAAGCTACTTCTGCTAAAGTGGTACCTCCGGTAACGGCTAAGACTGATCCGTCGCTTAACTGCCGGTTTAAGTATTCCGCGGTCAAACGGGCCAAATCTTTCTTGACCATCTCATCCTGGTCAACATCCCCCGGAACAATCATCACTTTTTTAACCGGGAAAGCGGCGGCAATTTCCTTTTCCAAAATGGTTAAACCCTGGATTTCCCGTATATAATCGGCCATCTCACTTAAAATAATCTGACCTGCTTGGGTAATCTCCATCCCTGCCACAGTGGAAGAAAGCAGTTGCTGCTCTTTTAAAAAATCCACTTCGTTTCTGATTTTCCGTTCCTGGACCCTTAATTGATCCGCTAAAGCCCTACGGCCGATTGGCTGCATAAAATGAACCGACCTAAGTATTTGATATCGGATTAGAATTAAAGGGAAAATTTCCGGTACTATTTTTTGTTGAATTGATAGTAATTTATCCATTATTAGTCCATATGTAGCGGGTTAATATTTGTCCCATTGTAAAAAAATATGTCCCACCAGACTATAAAAAAATTTAAGTGGAAACTATTAAATTTATACCCTTAACCAATTAATATCATTCTCTTTTCCTAATAAAATTCCTTCCCAACCTATCTTTTTTACCAAAAAGTAATAAACAAAAGTCGGGAGTTGAGGAGTCAGAGCCAGGAGAGTAAATAAACTTCTGCAGTTTATGAAAAAAAAGAATGCAGAAGATAAAAGACGATAAATTTTACACATACGTTTTTTGCAACCCAATATAAAACCATTCTAGGTTTTATGTTGACTCCTGACTCCCGACTCCTGATTACTATTCGCCTCGGCCAAATCCCTTATCGAACGCAGCCGATGGTTAACCGCAGATTTACTAAGCGGTGGTTGATGAAATTCGCCCAACTCTTTCAGACTTGATTCCGGATGTTCCAATCTAAGTTCGGCAGTGGTCTTAAGACTATCGGGCAATCCGGCCCAGACAGAACTCATACGCAGTTTCCGTATGATTTCAACCTGTTCCCAAGCTGCAAAAAGAGATTTCTCCAGGTTTGCGGTTTCACAGTTTACCAAACGGTTGACCTCGCCACGAAGACCTTTAATTACCTTTACTTCTTCCAGTTTAATCACACCTGTATTAGCGTTAATCAACGAAAGAAATCGGACAATAGCTTCGCTATCCTTTAAGTAGATCAAGAATTTCTCTTTGCGCTGGCCAATTTTGGCTTTAACTCCTAGGAGATTTAATAAATAAATCATCCCATTAACAAACTCTTCATTTTGGGCCACCATCTCCAAATGATAGGTCTTTTTCTGAGGGTCGGTTATCGACCCGGCAGCTAAAAATGCACCTCTTAAGAAAGAAGTTTGACAACAGCGTTCTTTAACCAGTTGAGGTTTAATGTCGTTCTCCAATAGTTTTTCCTTAGAAAACATCCCAAGTTCCGCTAAAAGTTCACCTAATTTTTGCTGCGATGGAATAATAATTGTATAACGGCGCAGCTTACCTAGCTTCCCAACTTCTTCTGCCTGAATCTCTGCCTCCAATTGATAGGTAGCTTTAAATAACTTTACAATCCGGCGGGCCATTCCGGCGGATTCGGTAGTCACAGAGAGCGATACTTTTTCTCTTCCGGCCAAATGCAGACTCCCCGCCATATGGACAATTGCAGCCAGTTCCGCTTTAAGACAATGCAAACGCCCGGATAATTCCTGCCGGACAATTTCATCTTTTACCTGTTGGGAAAAACTCTCCATCCTGATTTTCACCCATTCAGCGTATGTATAGATATAGGCACAAGGCACGAGGCATAAGGTATGAGTAAAAGCCTTTTAAAAACAATGACTCATGCCTAACCGAAAGGAGATCCGCTATGATCAATACCATTTGGATGCTACTCCTAGGTCTTGGAATTGGGGCCGCCGCCGCCTCGGGAAAAACCGACCAAATTACTCCGATTATTTTTAATAGCTCCCGCCAAGCGATTGAATTTACTTTTGGCTTGGCAGGGATGATTGCTTTTTGGTCCGGGATGTTAAAAATCGCCGAAGCTTCCGGAATTACAGCTGGGATTGCGAGATTGTTCCGGCCATTGTTATCATTATTATTTCCCGACTTGAAACAGGACCAATCGGCGTTAGGGATGATTTCACTAACAATCGCAGCCAATCTGCTTGGGCTGGGAAATGTTGCTACTCCATTGGGATTAAAAACCATGGAAAGGTTACAATCCAAAAATCCTCAACCGGAACAAGCCTCAAATTCTATTTGCACTTTCATAATTTTAATATTCGGGGGATTATGTGTCATTCCTTCCACGTTAATTGCAATCCGTTCCCAGGCCGGTTCTAAAAATCCGGCGCTTATTTTAATACCATTACTAATCATTACTTTTTTGGGAACTAGTTTCAGTTTAACACTTAATTATTTGGTAATTAAACTAAAACCTCTATGGTGGATGGTAAAAAGTAAAGAACATACTAAATAAACTGCCCACGACGTATAACTCTTATCAATTTTATCTGAGGGAGTGTATTTCATGAATCTCTTGATAACCGTTTCCCATTGGGCGGTCCCAGTAATAATTATCATGATTTTACTCGCTGGGATAGTAAAAAAAGTCCGTTTGTATGAGGTTTTTATTCAAGGAGCAATGGAAGGAATAAAGACTACCGTCAAATTAAGTCCTTATCTGTTAGCCATCTTTGTTGCCATAGGGTTATTTAGGTCTTCGGGGGCTTTAGGTTTTTTGGTTAATCTGTTGGATCCATTACTAAAAATAATAGGCATCCCTTCGGAATTGGTCCCCCTCGGCCTCTTAAAACCTTTATCCGGGAGCGCGTCTTTAGGGTTTACCGCTGAAATGCTTAAAAAATACGGACCGGATACACCACTTGGTTTAATGGCTTCCCTAATTCAGGGAAGCAGTGAGACAACTTTTTATGTATTTTCATTATACTTAGGTTCGGTCCGGATTCGGGATGGACGTCATTTACTTTTGGTGGGACTAATTAATGAATGGTTTGTTTTTCTTTTAGCTATTATGGTAGGGATGATTCTTACAAGATAATATGATTTTTGATCTTAATCCCCAATTCTGTCTTCCGACTCTTTATTTGAAGCTCCTCGGTACTCCGCATCATTCTCTTTTAAAATCCTAGCTGCTTCCGGATTACGTTTTTCAACTTGTTCCCAAATAACGTTCAAGTCCAATTGTTTATCGGCAACTTCCAGTAAACCGTTTAAAAAGCTTTTAAACTGACATCTGAAAAACTCTGCTTGATTTTTTAAAATAGCAAGGTTCTTAAGTTCATTCTCGGTATCCTGTTTAATTCGAAGTCTGGTTTTTTCCCCTTGATCCTCAGCCTCTTGTATGATCAATTCTGCCTGTTTTTTAGCGGTGTTTTTTACCTCTTCCGCTGTTTCTTGTGCCAACAACATTGCGTTACGTAATGTTTCTTCCACCAGCAAATATTGGCTTAATTTATTATTTAAGTTTTCAATTTGTTCTTTTAAATCAAGATTTTCCCGGTATAGATGTTCATAATCTTGAGTCATTCGGTCCATAAACTCTTGAACTTCATTAACGCGGTAACCGCGTACACCACGCCGAAAAAATATGTTTTCGAGATCAACCGGTGTAAGCATTAAAATCAGTCCTCCTTGGCATGTTGTATAGACGTAACGCGAAAACTTTTTTTACATCATCCTTACCAAAACTATCCCAATCCGGCCTTTTTTTGAAGAACCGGTTATTTCTTTAAAAATGACCCGTCCGCGTCCCCGGATCGAAATCACCGCACCCGGTTCCAATGAAGCATCGGGATTCTTCTCTACCTTCCAGTTGACTTTCACCCGTTCGGAACGGATCTCCTTTACCATTTTAGTGCGGGATTCTCCAAAACCCAAACCGGCAATTGCATCCAACCTTAGAGAAGCCACTGTATTCTTAATTAACTTTTCCCGCTGTTCGGGAGGATTTAGTTGTTCGGGATCGATTTCCACCAATACTACCGAATGATTACCGACTTTACTCAGATGGGTTTTTAAAAAATCAACCATTTCGGGAACTAAAACCAATTGACAACTGTTTGAAGCAACCAACAAATCGCCAAACTTTTCCCGTTTTAATCCCAAACTCAAAACTGCCCCTAAATAATCACGGTGGCTTAACGGTTCCATACTTTTAGTCGAAATCTCCAAAAAAGCAAGAGCAGGCTGAATGGTTTCTACAATATAATAATCGGGATAAATTACTAGTCTTCTACGTTCAGCTTTACTATAACCGCCAAAAGAATTATATCTGACTTTTGGATTCCAACCTAAAACAGCCTGGGCCTGTTCGCGATCAGGAGGCTCCAAAAAATCGGTCCATTGAGGTTCTTGTAATTTTAAGGCACGTTCCGCCAAATCCGTTATTTTTGCTAAGAATAGTTTTTGTTCCGGGTCTGAGTTTTGCAGATTATTCGTCATCTAATCACCGTTATTTCGTCATTGCGACTTATTTAATTCAGCGGAGCGGCGAGCTGCCGCTTGAAGTGCGTTCATAATTGTTCCGGCAACACCGGCTTTTTCTAGTTCAAATAAAGCCGCTGCTGTGGTTCCTCCGGGTGAAGTAACCTCATTACGGAGTTTAGCCGGATGGTCACCGGTCTGTTTCAACATTTCAGCCGCTCCGATAATCGTTTCTACAGCCAGAATATTAGCTTGTTCTCTGCTTAGTCCCAATAAAACTCCCGAATCGGTTAAAGCTTCAATAAAGTAGTAAACATAGGCCGGACCGCTGCCGCTTAAGGCAGTTACGGCATCCATCAAATGTTCCGATACCGCAATGGTTTGTCCCACGCACCCGAAGATAGCATCAACCTGTTCAGCTTCTGAAGAAGTAACATTTTTACCGATGGCATATGCAGCTACCCCTCGCCGAATCCGGGACGGAGTATTTGGCATTACTCTTATAAATCTCCCTAGGGGTATTTGTTTTTCAAAGGATGCCAAACTTACACCGGCAGCAATAGAAATTATTAAATGTTCCCCATTAATTTGCGATCCCAATTCACGGAGCAAAGCCGGTATAATTTGGGGTTTAACCGCCAAAATTATTGTTCCGCATTCCCGGACTAGTTCCGTTATATTATCACAAAGGTTAATCCCTAATTGCTTTTGAAGGACTTCCCGTTTTGATTGGTCCGTTTCCAATAAATAGAGAGCTTCCGGTTTGAGCAAACCGGCTTGAATTACTCCGTCAAGCAGGGCCGAACCCATGGCCCCGCCTCCTATCATTCCCAATTTAAACAAACCGTCTTCCCCTACCTTTCCCGTTCACTTCGAAAAAAAGCCGATGTACTTGTCGTGATTTCCCGGTCCTTTTCCCGGTCCTTTTCCCGCTCCTTAAAGTCGGTATGTAAGGGCATCGCTACTTCAATATGGGCTGGGGTAAATAAGAAGATTGATCCGTTGATCCGTTGCATGCTTCCGTCAAGAGCATAGATAGCTCCTCCGACAAAGTCCGCTATTCTACGGGCAACTACCTTATCAGTCTCTTCGAGATTAATGATGACTACTCGTCTATTTTTTAAATGATCAACGATAGCTTGGACTTCTTCAAAACTTTCCGGTTCAATGATTAACATTTTTACGGGTTTGGTATTATTATTTAACTTCACCAACTTACCGCGTTCACGAGGATTATGGTTATAATAACTATCTTGTGTAGCTGTTTCCTCATCCTCAATTATTTCTTCGGCTTCAAAACCAAAGAGGTTTAAAAATTTTTCGAACATGCCTCGATTTGACCCTTCAGTTTCATATTTCGGCAACCTGACTCACCTCACTCCGACTTAAAGATAGCGGTTCCAATCCGGAGCAAATTTGCTCCTTCTTCTACCGCCACCTGATAATCCTGACTCATACCCATTGACAAATAACGCCAGCTTGGTCCTAACTTCAGGTTGCGGACAGTTTCATTAAATACTTCGCGCATACTTCGAAAAACCGGTCTGACCATTTCGGGATCTCCGGTTAACGGCCCCATGGTCATTAATCCAGCCGGGATTAAATATTCGGAGGATAAGATTAGTTTTATCAATCCCGGAAGTTCATCCAATGATACTCCATGTTTGGTTTTTTCGGCCGTAAGGTTCAATTGGACCAAAACCTCAATCCTTTTTCCCAGTTTGGCAGCCTGTCTTGTTAACTCGTCCACCAGATGGGCCCGGTCAACCGAATGAATCATGTCAAAATGCTCCAAAGCGAGCTTTACTTTGTTAGTTTGCAAAGTTCCAATCATATGCTTTGTTACATTGCCGGACAAATAGGGGAATTTGGCGATTCCGTCCTGAACGCGGTTTTCACCGATTTCAGTAATACCCGCATTGATTGCCTCATTGATTTGATTAACGTCAACATACTTCGTAACCGCAATTATCCTTATTTCGTTAGGGTTGCGGTTTGCTCTGGACGCGCTTTGGCCAATCCGGCTTTTAATATCTTGTAAATTAGCGGTGATACTCATGATTATCCCAATAATTTAGCGCCTAATTCCGCCAAATCGGAACGCTCTCCTTTAGATAAAGTAATATGTCCGGCGATCTTTTCATTTTTAAACCTTTCTACCACAAAAGTCAAACCATTGCTGTTCGAATCCAAATATGGATGATCAATTTGATAAGGATCGCCAGTCAAAACAATTTTGGTCCCCTCGCCCACCCTGGTTATGACAGTCCTAATCTCATGGGGCGACAAGTTTTGGGCTTCGTCCACCAATAAAAATTGGTTTGGTATACTCCGGCCCCGGATATAAGTTAAAGCATCTAATTCCAAAATATTTAAATCTTTCATGCTGTTTACCAGTTGGTCTATTTTTTCAGTTTTATCGCGATTGTTAAATAGGAATTCTAAATTATCATAGATTGGTTGCATCCAGGGGCGTAACTTTTCATTTATGTCTCCCGGTAGAAAACCAATATCGTTTCCCATTGGAATTACCGGCCTAGAAACCGCAAGTCTCCGGTATTTGGATTCCTCAACCACTTTCTGTAGACCGGCTGCTAATGCTAGAAGTGTCTTGCCGGTTCCTGCTTTACCTATTAGAGTCACTAAACGGACTTCTTCGTCAAGTAATAGATCCAATGCGAATTTTTGTTCTTTATTTCTAGCTTTTAAGCCGAATGGATCTTGATTGCCATAACGAAGCGGTACTAGTTTCCCTCCGTTAAGATGTCTGGCTAGAGCTGATTTTGATGAGCCAAAACTATCTTCCAGAATAATCATTTGGTTCGAATAGAGTACCTCTTCTGTCAGAACCACCTCTCCGGCTTTGAAAAAACGATCGATTATTTCCGGTTCGACTTTAATAGTCCGACAACCGGTATATACTTCTTCAATCTCAATTTTATCGGTCTCGTAATCTTCGGCTGGAATACCCAATGCGTCAGCTTTGATACGCATATTGATATCTTTAGTCACCAAAATGACCGGCATTTGATTATCTTTTTTTAAAGCATAGGCAACAGCGATAATCCGATTGTCCACCTTATTCCGATCGAGAGTTGGGGGAAGTTTTTCAACTTCCTGGTGGTTTAATTCGACTCTAATCTTACCTTTCTGTTCACCTAAAGAAACACCGGCGTCCAAATGTCCGACGGACCTTAATTTATCTAAAAAGGCTGAGACCCACCTTGCGTTTCGACCTACCTCATCTTGTCTTTTCTTGTGGCCATCGATCTCTTCAACCACTGCAATAGGAATTATAATATCGTTATCCTCAAATTCAGTTAATGCTTTGGGGTCATGAACTAAAACGCTGGTATCCAGGATATAAATCTTTTTCAAGTCCAGGCCTCCTATCGTGACAGTATTGTAGTCCCAAAATCGATTCCTTCAACAACAGCCTTATCGCCATCGGTTTCTAGCACCTGAACTTCCTGGAGGCTGTAACCATCCCCTTTCCGCAGTTTCACGAAGGTCTGGCGTCCGTTTATATAAAGCGCTTGAGTGGGAACCGTTATTCCGTTTATTTTTCGGTAGATTATGAAAATTTTACTTCGCCGGGTAGGTATATGTTGTTGATAAATTCCTGAATCATCAAAGGCCAAAATCATTTTTCGATTATCCATAGGTATAATATTTTTTATTATTACACTATGCAGACCATCGCTGGTTTTAATCCCCCAAGAATCACCCAATTTTGGGGTTCCGGTTATTGAGGTATCGATCATAACCGCTATAGTTTGGGTAAATGGACTTATAATCTTGGCGATTATCGCTCCTGGCTTCACCCGATTGCCCGTTGACTTTAAATGATAATTATTCCGAAATTCCTCCTCGGAGAGTTCAAAAAAATGGTCCGGACTTAATTTGCCTTCCCAATTATCATACTGGAAAAATAAATATCCTACTTCCGGAGCAACAACTGATTTAAACCCTTTCATTTCGTTTTTAATAGCTACCTGCGTTTTAAGAATTTGTTCCCTTACGCTTTTGATATTTCGTAATATTTGTCTTTTCTCCTGCTCCAAAGATCCTAAATCTTCTTTAATTTCAGAGGTCTTCGTCGAAGTTTTTAATAAACTGTTTTTTCTAAAGTTAATTTCATTGTTGATCCGTTTTAACTCCGAAGCTAAGGCCCCATCCTCAGAACGCAGTAGAAGTAATCTTCTTTCCAAACGAAACGCGGCATCATCCGGTTCCATCGCTAAACCAAAACGGGTATTAATGGAAGCAATTACTGCTCCCTTTGCTATTCTAGACCCATTTTCGGCTTTTTGATTGATATTTCCTTCGAACTCACTTTTGATTATAATTTCGTCCCTAAGAAAAAGAGCTTCTACCCAACAACCTTTTTCGATTACACCCCATTGAGCTACTACAGGCTTGACAACCCAAATCCCCAGAGTTATTCGACCGATTTCTATTAATAAAATCAAGATAACCGTATAACCAAAAAGCTTTAATAAATTTCGTCTGCTTCGGGAAAACTTAGACCTTTCTTTACCAGAATATTCAGATTTCAAAATACCGCTCCATTAACTTGACATAAATTCAATATTCAAGTAACTTTCAGCTACCCGTTCTCTATGTCTTTTTATTTAATGTCTTAAGCCGATAATTCCCATTATCCTACCGGTAACTCCTTGTTCGGCTCGATAAGAAAAGAATCGGTCCGAGTTACAACTTGTACAGGCCTTGGCATCATAAATTCGGTCCGCTTTAATACCAAACGCTTTCAGATCGGACTTGATATAAGCCTGTAAATCAACGCTACTTCCCGATTTATCCTTGATCACAGTTTGAGGATAAATCTTTTCAAACCTTTCTGCCAACTGCCGCTCAACCTGAAAGCAGGCTCCGCATATTGAAGGCCCAATCGCCACCAGACAATCGGCGGGGCTAGTTCCGAACTCATTAATCATCCGCTTTAAAGTGTCCGTAGCTATCCCGTTAATGGTTCCACGCCACCCGGCATGGATGACCGCAACCGCAGGTGTAACCGGATCACAAACAAAAATCGGGAGACAATCCGCTGTAAAAGTAGCTAAAATAATCCCCGTATCCTTAGTAATTAAGGCGTCGGTCTCCGGAACCGCTTCTTCAATACTAAAAGCCCCCAAGCCTGCTGCTGTTTTATCGACCAGAGCTATTCTGTTACCATGGACTTGAACGCCGGAGACCAAATGGTTAAGATCTAAATCTAAAGCCCCAAGCAACCTCTTTCGCCGCTCAATGACCCGATTCGGATCATCTCCCGTATGTAAGGCTAAATTTCCGCAATTTCTACCGGAAACTCCCTGCACAACTTGGAGATTGTTTAATTCCTGACATTGATAAAATGTCAATCCTGAACGATTGGTCTCAACCCAACCCATAATTATTCATCCATTCCGGGCGGCTGCCATGTAATAACCATTCCTTTGGCAAGGCTATCCCGAACCTTGATCAATCTTTGGTTGTCGGAACCTCGAAATAACAAGCTAAGGTTTTGTTGTTCCCTAATAAACGGACCGTCAATCAAAACATCGGTTAATTCCAATAACTCTTTATACCCGGGCCGGTTAAGATTTGCCAATAAAAATCCCCAGGTAAAACCGGTATATACCCATAGGTTCAATCCCCACTTCCGCAGATATTTTCCTAGCACCACTGCGGCCGTAGCCTGTTGAAACGGCTCGCCGCCGCTAAAAGTAACACCGGTAACCAAAGGATTTAATTTGAGTAACCCGATTAAATCAACAATTTTAATTTCCTTACCGCCATCTGTCTGCCAAGTCTCGGGATTATGACAACCGGGGCATGCGTGAGGGCAACCTTGAAAAAAAATTGTGCTGCGGAGGCCCGGCCCATCAACCACGCTTTCGTTTGTTACACCCGCAATTCGTGCAACAACCGAATCATCCATGTATTACCCTTTCCTTCAACTCAGCCTGTTTAGCATCATTAAAACGGTCCACAGTTGAAAGGTAACCGGTAATCCGACGAATCCGACGAATATTAGCGGACCCGCAAGACGGACATTCTTTTTCGATTACTCCCCGATAAAAACAACTGGGACATTCGTCTACCGGGAAATTAATTCCGGCATATCCCATATTGGAATGGGACATATGTTTAACTAAAGCCTCATAAGCTTCCAGATTATTGACCGGCGGCGCTTTTAATTCGACGTAACTGATATGCCCGGCATTAGTAAGTTTATGATACGGACCTTCCAAAGCAACTTTTTCAAAGGATGAAATTTCGAAATTTACCGGAACATGAAAACTATTTGTATAAAATTCTTTGTCGGTAATTCCGGATTTTACCCCAAACCGGCGACGATCCATATGGATAAATCGGCCGGATAGTCCTTCCGCCGGGGTAGCCAGTAAGGTATAATTTAGGTCATATTCTTCAGCAAACTTATCCACCAGTTTTCTCATAAAACCGACAATCTCCAGACCTAAGCGTTGGGAGCCAGGATCCTGACCATGATGATTGCCGGTTAAACAAGTCAAAGTCTCCGCCAACCCAATAAACCCGATCGAAATAGTACCATGTTTGATTACAGAGCCAATCGTTTCTTGAGATGACATTTTTTCCGAATCCAAATATAGCCCCTGTCCCATTAAAAACGGCATATCTTTGACCCGTAATTTGGATTGAACCCGGAATCTATGGTATAACTGTCTAGCAGTTAAAACCATAAGGTTTTCTAATTCTTGATAAAAAGTTTCCAAATCACCGCCACTTTTAAGGGCCAGACGAGGTAGATTAATGGTGGTAAAAGAAAGATTGCCCCGGCCGTCGGAAACTGCCGCTCCATGACGATTGGCAATTACTCTGGTTCGGCAACCCATGTAAGCAACCTCGGCTCCATACTCTTGATTAAAAGAGGAGTCCATAAATGAAAATGTAGGATTTAACCTCTGGGCCGAGACACGCATGGCCAGTTTGAATAGATCATAATTTGGGTCATCCGAATCAAAATTGATCCCTTTCTTTAAACGAAAAATAATATTTGGGAAAATGGGAGTTTCCCCCCGACCCAATCCTTTTTCATAAGCTAAAAGTAAGGACTTGGTTACCAGCCGTCCTTCCGTCGATATATCACACCCGATATTGATACTGCTAAATGGTACTTGGGCTCCAGCCCGGCTATGCATGGAATTTAAATTATAGATTAAAGCCTCCATCGCTTGAAAAGCCTCATCTTCGGATGCGCCTGCTATAAATTGCGCCATGTCCCGATCAAAAGCTGCAAATGACTGTCCGCCATGCATATCGTTTTGTGAGCTTTGCAAGATAATTGCGGCTAATGCGGTTGCCGAAGCAGGCCGTTTCGGAGGCCGAATATAACCGTGACCGTTATTAAAACCGTTTTCTAACAAACGTTTTAAGGGAATCTGAACACAAGTTAAAGTTTTCCCATAGAAATCCAGATCGTGAATATGGTAATCGCCTTCCGAATGGGCCTGAGCCATATCTTCCGGAATCAAACGGCTTAGATAATAACGTTTACTGGCAGCTGAGGCAATTTGAAGCATTTTGGCGGAGGGAGAATTGCTAATGTTAGCGTTCTCCCGGTTGGTTTCGACCAATATCTCTTCCACTACGTCCATCAGTTCCGACTTGGAATCACGCAATCTGGTGCGGCGATCCCGGTAAAGAATATATGCTTTTGCCGTTTTAGCGTGTCCGGTCTCAATTAATACTTTCTCGACGGCATCTTGGACCTCTTCAACGGAGGGAATATTCAAACCTAACTGCTTGTACAAATATTGGACCACAATTTCCGCTAATTCCTCGGCTAGTTGACGATCCTCTCCTCCTACCGCTTTAGCTGCCTTAAAAATAGCGCCGGCAATTTTTTCGATATCAAACTCGACAATTCTACCATCGCGCTTGCGGATTGAACGAAAAGCTTTCTCTCGGGTCCGGTTGATAAAGTTGATTACTTTGTTTTCTCCATCATTTAATTCGTTGAGCTTTTCGATCTCTTTTAGGTTCTTTGCCATAACTCTCCTCCGTGTAATTTGATTCATTTGCCAAGTAAATTTTGCAGTTCATGCATCAAATCGCCTAAGTCCTTAAACTGCCGGTAAACTGACGCAAACCGGACATATGCAACTTCATCAATGCCTTTAAGCCCTTCCATAATCAATTCTCCCACCACAGCACTGGCCACTTCTTGTTCCATACGGTTTCGCAATTCACGTTCGACTGTATTGACTAGTTTTTCAAGAGTCGCATAAGCAACCGGCCTTTTTTCACAGGCTTTTACCAATCCGTTTAACACTTTTGCTCGATCAAAGGGTTCTCTACGACCGTCTTTTTTTATTACCATCAAGGGTGCTTCTTCGATCCGTTCATAAGTAGTAAAACGCTTTTGGCAAAATAGACATTCCCGGCGGCGACGGATCGAATTGCCCTCCTCTGAGGCGCGAGAATCTATTACCTTACTATCCAAACCACCACAAAAAGGACAATTCAATATTATACCTCCAAACACTACATATTGTACACATTAATATTATATAACCCAACATTTAGGGTGTCTACAAAAATATTTACTAAAAAAAATAATTTTTAAAAGAAAAAGGACTTTATCTCTAAAGTCCCTTACTCGTTAATTACTTATATACATTCTTAAGCCACGCCCTAGTATCAACCGCCGGTGCAGCGGTATCGTTTTTAAAGTGCTGATATTTGCTACCGCGTGAAATCAATGTTTCATTTGTTATCTCACTCTTTAAAACCTGTTTCAGCTTATCGCTAACTTTACTATAATCAAAAAACTTACAGGAAAAGAGGTCGAAAAAAACTCGCCCGGATTCTTCAAAATAATGCAAGCTAATATGGCTTTCAGCTATCATAGTCAGGATTGAAGTGACTTTTTCATTACCAATCGGATTTTTCACAACAACCGGACGAATAATCGGTGTCATTCCAATACTGAAAGGCATGGTATCAAAAAAACCGAATAATTCATCGATAGTTTTGGGACCGTTATAATTTTTAAGATCTAAAAAGAGATGAGGCCCAAAATCCAATTCTTCATTGATTGCTATTTTTGCCGGATTAGTTTCCCGGCGTTCCCTTTCCAAAGAATAGGAAGTAATCCGTTCTGCTGGAAAGGCATCCTTAATCAATTTTTCAACCTGGTTTGGATTAAATGCTTCCGGTGAAAGCAAATCTACAAAATAAGCCTCCCTAAAAGAAAAAGTATGAATTGTAAAATGTCCGCCTGCTAAGAAAACAAAAGCACTTATACCACAATCCTCAGGAACAACGCCATTATAATATGGTAAAATAAACGGGGGCATCACCGCTTTCATCCCCAGTTTTTGCGGTATTTCTTCTAAAGCTTCATAAATCAACATCATGTCGTCCAATCGTGAACGGTACCCATGAAAGGCATCCATCACAAAATGATTCACCAATTCCACTCCTTTATCCATTTGCCTTGCCCGTTTTTGCGCTTATCGGGGTTTAATCATAAAGTTTATTATACTAATAATTCAAAATACGTCAATATATTTTTTAAAAAAACTACCGGAATCCGTCAAACCCGACTTGTATCAGGTTTATGCTCCGGCAACAGCCGCCACTAGAGCATCAGCAACTACCGGGTCAAACTCCGCTCCTTTTTGACTTTTAATATAATCTAAAGTATCACCGATTGTTTTGGCTGGTCGGTATAGTTTTTCGGAAGTCATCGCGTCAAATACGTCGGCTACAGCAGCTATTCGGGCATATTCATGGATATGAAAACCGACTAATTTTAGCGGATAACCATCTCCGTTATATCTTTCATGATGTTGAAAGGCGATTTGCCCAACTACTTCGGGAAGGTCCCGGCTTTGTTTAATTAAATCATACCCTGTTTTAGGATGGGTTTTAATCTGGGCGATTTCATCACTGGTAAGACCACCGATTCGATTTAAGATATCCGCCGCAATCCGGGTCATCCCTATATCATGAAAAAGTACTCCCAACCCTAACTCCAACAACCTCAACTGGTCGTATCCCATTTGAATTCCAACCCTTATTGCTATAATACAGACCTGGACCATGTGATTGTATATGGAATCATTTAATGGTCGTATTTCATTAAGGTTTATGAGTATATTTCGGTTTTCCATTATTTCGAAGATCATCTGTTGAAGTGGCGCCTTACAGGCTAAAAAATTTATACCTTTTCCGCTCCTAAACGCCGAATCCAATCTGGCCACGCTTTGGATAACATCGGAACGGGTAAGGTCAGAAACAGGTTCCTTAATTTCATCACTAGCGGCGTTTTTTACGTAAGCTGCAGGGAAACGTAATTCCTTTAACTTGGCGATTATTGACGAAGATACCCCGACATTTTTTCTGATTAAAATTCGCCCATCAGGTAAATAAATTGAACGGGCAAGCACCATTTCCGTGGTCAATTTCTCCACAGCTACTTTTTCCATCTTAACCTCCAAGATGTAAAGATTACTCTCAACCAAAAACAAAAACCCGGCATCAACGCAGGGTCCCAAAAAGAACAACAACTTTTTAGCAACCAGACGTTCGTAGCCTCTATAGCGCCTGAAGAGCTTTAGTTTTGCTCCTCCGAATTGAGCCGGATTTGCAATTAAGTTGTTTACATTATTATACCACTATAAGTGGTTTTTTTCCAATAGTTCGACATTATAATTGGCCAATTTATGACATAAAAAAACGGGGGTTAAATACCCCCGAACAGAATCAATTATTTCGTGTCTTTTCCCGTTCCCTAAAGAGAAAACTAATGCAGTAAAGCCCTGCCAACCCAACCAGGGAATAAATAATCCGGCTGAACGGCGCCGCCTGGCCTCCAAACATATTAGCGACCAAGTCATAACGAAATAAACCGACTAACAACCAATTTAGAGCGCCAATGATCACCAAAATCAATGATAATCTATCCAAGACAATTTCAACTCCTCATTTAATTGTTTTCTATAGTGTGCCGATTATAAGACGGAACTATTCCCGGTCCCTACCCTCTTAAATTTTTCCAATAAAATCGATTATCTTATAGGTAAATTGTTTAAAATATCGAAATAGAATATAAAACAGGTTTAAATTATCAGGAAGCTTTCTTCACTTACGCTTTCATAAATGAATTTAATGATTTGCTAAATACTTAACCCCAGCGCTAGGAGACAAATATGATTGAAGTAAAAAACTTGTGCTTTTCTTATCCGGGAAATAATGAAGATACTATTAAAGAGTTGGATTTTAAAATAAACCGGGGAGAAATCTTTGGTTTCCTTGGACCTTCCGGTGCTGGAAAAAGTACCACCCAAAAGATTCTTATCGGGATTCTCAGGAATTACCGGGGTAATGTTCGGGTTGGCGGAAAAGAAGTTAATAATACCGGTACCGATTTCTATGAAAAAATCGGGGTCGCTTTTGAATTTCCCAACTTTTACTCAAAATTAACGGCTTTGGAAAACCTTAATTATTTTGCTTCTTTTTATTCGGAAATGATTACCGAACCAAAACAATTACTCTCTCTCGTCGGACTTGAACAAGACATAGACAACCTATGCCACGGTTTCTCTCCTACTATGGAGCGTCGTCGCTTATTTGTGGGCACGCCGTTGTTTTTACCGATATGTCATTAGAAGGTCCGGAGGTAAATCATGAAACGGATCAAAGCGCTTTTAATCGGTGACTTAAAAAATATCACCCGTGATTCCTTACTGGTATATATACCTTTCGGTTCCATAATAATGGCTTTGCTAATCCGATTTATAACTATTTATTTGAACAAATTTTTAATCCAAAACTACCAGTTCAGCCTGGAACCCTACTACCCGCTTCTGATGAGTTTTATAGTACTGTCGATACCATCCTTTTTTGGGATGATCATCGGGTTCCTGCTCTTGGATGAACGGGACGAACAGATTCTCAATTTTATCGCGGTAACACCGCTGTCAAAATCCAGGTTTTTACTATACCGCACCGGATTGCCTGTGGCGATCAATATCGTTTTTACCATCATCGGACTAATGGTTGCAGGTTTAACGAAAACCAATTATTTGTCGATACTCCCGGTTATAATCATGGCTTCATTGGAAGCCCCGATGGTGGCATTGTTTCTCGGAACGTTTGCGGCTAATAAGATTGAAGGTCTAGCCCTGGCAAAAGCTACCGGTATTTTATACTTTGCGCCTTTGGTCATCCTCTTTATCCCAATGCCCTGGCAACTATTGGCCGGATTTATTCCTACCTACTGGATTTCCAAAGCCTATTTGGAAATCGGGCGCAACCATCAAATATACTGGTTCAGTATTCTGGCGGGTTTATTTATCCATCTGGTGATAATCCGATTCCTGCTCCATAAGTTCCGCCAAAAAACGGACTAATTCTCCTACTTTCTATATCTACTTTTCAATCTCCACATCTACGTTGAAATTAGGCCTTAAAAATCCATCCTGTTCATCAATGGATATTTCCACAGTAACATTAGTTTCGCCATTCTTTTGGAATGCCATATCGGCGATCCTGGTTATTTTACCATAATATTTACGGGAATTATCGGCTACCGGTATAATTGTCGCTACTTTGCCGATTTTGACATCTTTGATAAATTCTTCGGCAACATCGGCCAATACATATAAACTATCCAGATCCATAATACTTAACAGTTTTTGTTGGTTCTCTCCTACACCGACGGTATACCCGGCCGCGCAAGAAATTCCATATACTACTGCTTTGGGATAGTCAGATACAATTACATTGCCCTTTAAAAAGCTTTGGTTTAATTTATTTTTCATCCGAATTAAATCATATTCTAAAACCGATACCCGCTCCGATTGAACCTCTATTCCATTCACTCCGGAACCTTGTTCTAAAGAAAGATTGATATCGGTAATAACTTTTTCTTTTTCCTTGACGAAATCCTTGAAATCATCCAATTCTTTTTTTGAAAGAATACCTTCGTTAAACAATGCTTCTTTGTCTGCCAATTGTCTACGAGATTTTTCATAAGCATCACGTGCATCTTTCAGGTTCTTCTTCAATTTCATCAATTCAAAACGGGCTTGATTTAATTCGTTTTCTTTATTCTTAATCATAGTTTGATAATCGTTGATATTCAAATAGATTAAAGGTTCACCCATACTCACGTTTTGGCCGTCTTTTACCGGTAACTTAACAATCTGGGCTAAAAAATCCAAGTTTATATCTTTGTAGTCTCTGGCAATAACGACTCCAAAGGCCTCAACTATTTTCGGCTCTTCTACTTTTGTTTCCGATGCAGCGGCCTTCTTTTCCCTTTTACAACCAGTGCTTGTAACCAATAGGCAAATCATAAATAAAATAAAAACAAGCCTTAGATTAATTTTCATTGTCATCCCATACCTTTCCATCCCGAACATGGATAATCCTATCCCCATACGCTGCGGCTTCCTCTGAATGCGTAACTTGAATAATAGTTTTGCCGCGTTCTTGATTGATTCGTTTTAATAATTTCATGATCTCAGTCCCTGTTTTACTATCGAGATTCCCGATTGGCTCATCCGCTAAGATAATATCAGGTTCATTAATCAAAGCCCTGGCAATTGCCACCCGTTGTTGTTGTCCGCCTGATAGTTCCCTTGGAGTATGATACCTCCGGTCTGTAAGACCAACATCTTCGAGAATTTGGTCCAATTTTCTTTCTTCATTCTTAAGCTTTTTACCATCCAACAGGACTGGTAACATTACATTCTCAGCCACGTTTAAATTTGGAATTAGGTTGTAAAACTGAAATACAAAACCCAAATCCCTACGTCGGAGTAAACTTTCCTCTTCATCTTGCATATTCGATAACTCTTTGCCATTAATCTTGATATTGCCCGAAGTAGGTTTATCCAAACCTCCGATTAGATATAACAGGGTACTTTTACCCGAACCGGAAGGTCCCATGATTGAAACAAACTCGCCTGACTTGATGGTAATATTAATATTCTTTAAGACTTCAACTTCAATTTCGCCAAGTAGGAAGCTTTTCCAAACATTTACCGCTTCCACCGCCGGTCTAATCATTTGTAGTTTCACCTCTATTCATACTTGATTGCTTCAATAATATTTAGTTTCGAAGATTTTAAACCGGGGCTAACGGAAGCAGCTACCGTTATTATTATACCGGCGCCGAAAGAGATTAAGTATTCCTTTAGCGAGTAATGAATTGGGACAACTTGGTCTATTGCCCGTAATAGAAACGGTACTAGTGAAATTAATAATGTTCCCGTGAAAACACCGACACTCCCACCGATTATTCCACCAGTTAAAGATTCAATTAAAATCATTTTCAGCGTTTGTTTTCTACTCATTCCCACCGAACGCATCATGGCCAACGAACGCTTCCGTTCAATGAAACTGATTACTAAATTATTAAAGATGCCGAAAACCCCAATTATTAGAGTCATAACTGAAAAGCCTTGCAAAATAATGAACATTTGTTGGTTCGCTTTTAGGTCATCGGCAGTCAACTGGCTCATTGTTCGTACCCAAGGTCTGCTCTTTTTAAATTTTTTTTGAACATCTTTAACCACCAGATCAGGATCTTGAGATGTCTTAATAAATAAGGTGCCATAAGTTTGCAATTTCATATCCAGTTTGAGAAAGCGACTGGAAACCAGGGCATAGTTACCACCCCACATCATCGAATTAAAAAATCCAATCACTTTGTAAGTCCTTTTACCGCGCGCCAAATTAAGTACTAGAGAATCTCCTTGTTCTACACCAAGCTTATCTTTTAGGATATATGCGATTAATATATTGCGATCTTTATCCAAATCCTGTAATACTTTTTCCCGATTGCCCTCTATATTAAGATTCCAATAATCCAGATGGCGGTGAATATTAATCCCATGAATTAAGTTGATCTTATCTTTATGGCCGTCGGCTTCAACCTGGTTTGCTGCATAAACTCCATATACTCCCTTGATTCCTTCCATTCCGCGAAGAACAGCCTCAAATCTGCGATCTGCTTGATAATACCACATCCAGACATCAAAAGTCCCATCCTTAAAAAAGTTAGCCACTTCTTTAATTACGCTAAAGTTTATCGTGTTAATCATTAATAAACTAGAAATGCCAATGGCCAACAAAGATATGTTATTAAGAATACTTTTATTATCTCGTAAATTTTTGGCTGCTAAAATACCTTCGTTTCCTAGTAAAACACTATAGACTTTTTCAAATACTTTTAAAAATCCGGATGTAATATAGGGAACCAAAAGTACCGCCGCTGAGATCGCTGCTAACATTGCAATAACATCAATCAATAACGCCATCTCTTTCGGTGCGAAAAAAGGGGGAATAGTGGCTATCCCCAAACAAAAAAGCCCCATCAACCACTTGTAAGTCTTTTTCTTTCTCGGTTTCTCCATTGTATTTAAAATAATATCCTTGACCGGAACTTTGGAAATTTTGACTATCGGAAAAAATGAACTTATAAAAGGTAAAACTAAAGCAAGCCCAAACGCGGCCATTAAATGCCAGAGGCTGAATTGAACCGAACTTTTTACGCCGGACAACCAATCCGGGGTCATTAAGACCGACATCAGTTTTAAAATTCCAAGCCCTAATATACAACCAAAAATACCGCCAATAAAACCATATAAAAAACTTTCAGCGAATAACACAATATCGGTTGTCTTTCGGGTAGCACCTATACTACGAAATGTTCCAATTACCGGCAATCTTTCTTTGGTAATAACTTTGAAGGAAGAATAGATAATAAAAACACTCATAAATAATACTAGGAATACCATGATTAAAAAGGGGGTAGTAACCGATTCGGTATGCCGTTTAACCTCCTCTTTGGAAAACGGCTCTCTTACAGTATACCTCCGGTATTCCTTGCTCAATAATTTGATGGTTTCTTCAATACGGGAAGGATCTTTTACTTTAAGAAAAGCTAGGGTAATTTTACCGGGGATTTCGGATATTCTAGCCATGGTTGACAAAGGTGCAACCGCTGTATTAGACAATCCATCCTCTTGAAATAAACCATAAGGTTCAGCAATACCAACAATCCGAAAACGTTGTTTTTCTCCCCTAAGCTCTATCTCAATATGGTCACCAATTTTTAAACCGTTTTGCTGTGCTGTTTTTTCGCTGAGAATAATCTTTTTACCAATAAACGGCTGTAAATTCCATTCTTGTTTTAGGGCGTAAGAGTTCAATAAACTTAGCTCTTCAAGTTTAAAACCTTTAATATCAATATCTATCGACTCAGATTTGTTCTTATATGAACCTCGTATTTCCACGGAACCCACCGCGTATTCCAGATAATCGGAGAACTTTTGGGCATTGTCAACCAAAAAAGCCCAATCGGGAGAATGCTGGTTCGCGTGAATCACTAAATCAGCAGTACCGATATATTTTTTGACTCTCTCCATAAATGTCTTTTCAAGAGTCCCGGAAAGGGATACCGAAGCAAAGAACAAAGCGGTGGAAAGGGTGATCGAAAAAAGAATCAGAAAGGTCCGAAACTTTTTCTCCCTAATGTTCTTTAATATAAATTTGATGATGATCGCCATGTTTTCCTGAAGCCTTTCTCCATATAGGATGAAGTAAATTGCTTACCCAAGACTTGCATTCTTATTGCCGAACGCAAATGGTATCAAATCAGTATTTACTTCATCCTATTACAACTGTAATAAGTTGAAATAAATTCATTAATCTCTTCAGCTTGGGCTGATTCTATATTAGAAATTTATTTCAACTTATATGTAAATGGTGGTAATTATCGAATTATCATAATTGCCTGACTGATATTTTATTACGAAAATTTGCCTGATTTGTTTCCAAGTGACATAATTATTTTTTGATGGTCAAAATTCCTTCCATAACTGTAAAAATTAACTCTTATTTAAGCATATTGTTTTTTGAAACGAATCAGATTATTGATAAACCGTTATAAATCTTATCATTTTTCTCTGGAAGAAATCAAAGTCATACTGGAATTTGAAGAACCGAATGATACGCACCATGTGCCATGGGGAGATGTGTTAGATGACGTATGGCGGAAATAAATGGGTACTGTACCTTGGCAAAAAAAGTACAGGGTTCCCTAAAGAACTCCTGAACTTTTTGATTAAAAGGCCGGTAGAATAATTATTAACAAAAATGTTTAAAACTTTTAAACAGAAATTATTTTTCGATCTGCAATCACAGTTCAATAATTGGGCCGATCCCCCGGCTAATCTCCACCGGATTCCCGCCCTCCAGGTACCGCGCGTCAAAATAGACATCGTAATAGCGGCCGCCGGTGGAAGCTCCCAATGTCAGACTTACATTATAACTAACGGTACCGCTCTCAACTGTAGCCTTTGTTACCGTATCCTCACCCGCCAGTTTGAAGTTAATCCGGTATTCATTGACACTGGTTACCGGGTCCCAAGTAAGATTAGGATTGCTGAATCCGATATTGGCCGGCAGGGATTGGAGATGTATTCCCAGAGAAGCGGTGACCGATGCTTGCGCGATTACGGCATTGCCGCTCAAAGCTTTAATTTGAAACGAATATTGCCCAGTCCCGGTAATAATACCGCTTAATTCCCCATTATCGTCCGAATCCAGGTAAGCTTGGGGGTTATTCGTTTCAAAGGCCGGGTCTTTAGTAATGTCGACCGTCGCGGAATCCCAGACCTTATTTCCCTGGTAAAATACTTGATAATGCCCGGCACCCGCTACTTTTTCCCAGACCAGCAGAATAAGAGCGAGTTTATCCGTCAAGTCAAGGGCCGCCGCCCGATATGTTTGCCGCGCCAGTGGAACTTCCCGAACGCCGCCGGTCCCCGGTGCCAAATCGATCTTTTTCCAGGCGGTACCGGTCGGGTGGCCGTTAAAGCTGCTAAATGTCATGGTGGAACGGCTCTGCATAATCACCCCGACCCCGATTGTATTATTAATTACTCCGGGAGTTGAGGACGGTGATTTTTTACCGCCCCCGCTGCTGCCGCCGCAACCCGCCAAAGTTATACCCAAATGCGCGGCTATTATTAAACCGTAAATAATCTTTCCCGCTCTCACCGCCACTCCTGACTCCCGTCGCCTGACTCCTACATTCTTCTTCATCATAACAACCCTCCCTTGAAGTCGGCGGTGGTGGTGATCGGTTCAGTCCAGGCCACCGCTGCCTCACTGCCTCTAATTACCGCCACCTTTATTAGATACTTTGTTCCCGGATTTAAGCCCGTCACCATATAGATAGTTGCATTAGCCGCTAGACTGTACGACCAGAACTCTTTTTGATTGGCGTCACAGACAGTCACCTTGTAGCCTTCAACACCCGTAACTGCACTCCAGCTCAAGTTGACCCGCCCGGCGGAGATGATCTGCCAGGTCAGATCAGTCGGGGCTGGCAGGAAATCAGGAATCATCCCGTAATGATAGATATTGGAAACCGCCGAACTATTATTGCTGTTAACCGCTTCTATTCGGAAATAGTAATCGCTATTGGGAGTAAATTGGAAGTTCGGATTAGTCAGGTCCAGGGTATACTGGATCTGATCCGTGGCCAGGTAAACCAGTTTGTCCCAAGGTCCGGTTGCTGAAATTCCTTTTTCGATGATCAGCCAGTCAGCATTGGAACCATTACTCCAGTTTAAGGTAAGTTGATTGCCTGCGAGTTGGCCGGTCAATCCGGTCGGCGCGGTAATTGCGCCGCTGCCCGGGGTTGCCTTGACCCATGCGCGCCGACTGTAATTCCGGAGATTATCAGAACGGAAGACCGCGTAATAATAGATGACGCCATTGGTTAAACCGGTATCAGTCAGGCCGGTGGCGTTGGTATTGGTTTCCGCCACCAGGACCCCGTCCTGGGGACTGCCGGGAACCATGCCTTCCTTACGGACTACCCGCACCGGGTTGATACCGCTATTAGTCCAATGTAAAGCGACTTGCGTACTTGTTTGACTAGCAGAGAGCCCGCCGACTACATTCGGTTGGGTGAGACTGCCGTCCAAATAGGTAATTTCCAGGTAGGGCCGCTGGCTGGTATTATCGGCGCTGCCGCCGTAAAAGACTAGTTGATCGCCGTTGGCCCATTGAGTGGCAGTAGTATCAATAGTCAAAAACCAGCCCTGATTTGGTTCCGCTTCGTTAACCTTAGCCCAATTTTGGATAGAAGCGCTGACATCCAGAAAAATGGTATTATAGCCTTTGGCCTCACAGACAGCTGGGACCAATTCAAAACTATCCTCTAAATTTCGATTGACGCCGGTTTCAACGAGTATTCCGCTGATATTGGCCGCGCTGTCGGACCAGGGGATATTCATGCCGGGCCGGTGATCACGGTATTTGAAGTCGAGTCCGTTCCGGATGCCGTCGCTGCCAAAATATGGGGCACCTTTTTTGACTGTATCGGGATCGGGAATCCGGTATATTTTAAAACCATAAGGCTTGTTGGTATTGCCGCTGCCGTCTTTGAGGGTCAGCACCAGTTTGGCCTGGACGATATTGGATCCGGGCTTGATTTGGCCGGTACCGTATCCGATCAGATTGGGGTAGTAGAGCCAAAGATCCGTTAGCCTACCGGTCTTACCCTTGCCCAGCTGTAGGGTGGCTGAATTATATTGCACTGAGAGATCTCCCTCGAAGTTCTGGGCGGTTAAGAGCCGGTTCGGCGAGGTTTGCGGATCGTTATTCCCCGGCCGGCAACCGATGATGGTCCCGTTGATCTGATAGTACTGGCTGGCAATACTACTGGGACTCCAGCCGGTCAAGAAAGCCCGGGCCTTTAAAGTGGCTGACCCTGTGATCAGGATCGGGGCGCCGTTATATAACGCCGATGATTCGATTGGATCGCTGCCGTCGGTGGTGTAGTAAATCGCGGCCCCGTCGGTGGCGCAGGTAATGGAGACCCACGGAGTATTATAGGTCCCGCCCGGAGGGTTAAAGACCGGCGTGGCCGCCGTTCTCTCAATTATATAGGTTTCCCCGCTATTGAAACCTCCATTGATGACGTTGCCGGCCATATCCGCAATTCCGGTTCCGCTGTTTTTCAGATCCAAACTTAAGGTCCCGTTTCCGCTGATTGAACTTACAGTAACATCAATAACAGCGCCACTATTTACAGAAAGAGAGGTGATATTTCCGGCGGCGGTGCCGGTAGCGGTTAAAGTAAAATCACCAGGAGATACTTCGGTAACATTCTCGGTGAAGGTTACCCGGAAGGTGACGTTCCCGGAGTGAGATATCGCATCGGTCGGGTTCTGCCGGGTGATGGAACTTACATAGGGAGCAACTCCATCCACCAAAACTCTTGACGTATCGGGCACATCATTCAAGTTGAGATCGGCATCAAGATTGGCGGCCTGATTCTTTATTGAACCGCCGCTGCCGAGAACAATAATCGGATTAGGTCCAAGATTAATTCCGTCGGTATCCAGATGACCAGACGCTACCGTATATCGGAATACTAAAGCGCTTGTCCCAGAGCCGCTTACATAAGCAGCATTTACCGTCCCACCGGTATCCAGTGTGATTGGAATATATGGAGTACCGGTAACTGTTACTGATTTACTAAAGTTAACGGTTATATTAAAAGGGTTGGTTGTGCTATATGTGCCGACGGGTATGGTTAAGGAGGTGGTGATAGCCGGTAATGGGGTCTTCTTTACCAAAAGTTGACCAAAACCTGTTACATTCGGTTCCTGCCAGGCGACACATAGGTCTCCACTTAAAATGGCAAGCCTAGGATTTTCTGCACTTTGCGTATTATCTTTATTCAAACCGGTAGAAATATTACCATCGAAAAAAATTTTTGTATCAGTATCACTATCGTATTTAGCTATCCGAATTTGTTTTTTATTTACGGTTCCTGTTCCTGTGGATACTTTTGCTGTTTCTCCCCACGAAACATAAAGCGAACGGTTAAAAATACAAAATGTCGGAGCCGCTGCAGGGAGATCGATATTATAATTCCAACCATTAGTCTCGTCATTCTTTACATATGTCCAATTTAAACCATCGTATTTCTTTACATGAATTTGGAGATACGTTTTTGTCTTTTCTTCCCAGGCGCAGTAGAGAGCCCCATTGTATTCGATAATAGTAGGATTAGTACCATCATTGGTATTACTGCAATTTAATCCGGCATCGACAAGGTCCCAAGTCCCGGTACTGTTCC
>JAEYRN010000037.1 GCA_023435565.1 Bacillota bacterium | reverse complement strand
AAGGATATCACTCATTTATTGACATCAAACCGGTTTTTGTACTCGGAACTTCTGCTGCACACCATCCAAACGAAAAGGCACTGTCCATCAGCGACAACTCCCTCGTAACCCCGGGCAGCAAAAAGGGGATCCATCCGGATTACTATAATCGGATGATCATGGAAGAGTGCAGCTCCTTAAAGGATGTTCGAACATTTTTAAATAATCATGTACGTTTGATACCATCCGCACTTATTGTTACCGACCGGAGCCAGGGAAAAGCAGTCTCATTTGAGATGGCAGTAGATAATGAGAGAATGATCTGGCGGGAAGTTACCCGTGATAAAAAAGTGTTCTTGGCGACAAATCAGTGCCAAAATCAGGAAATATCAAAAGAATACGAAGATATTTTTATCTCAAAGAGTCCCTATAACAATAGCAGACAGAAGATGCTTGAAGAATTTGCGTTACACAAAACAAATTCATTGTCACTGGACAATGTTATAAAGCTTATGCGATCAACCGAGGTCCCGGGAGTTGATTCGACACGAGCCGCACTGGAAGAAGCTATCTGCAATGCCTGGACCGTCAAAATGGTAGTCCACGCTGACAGTGGCGCCTACCTTGCACGAAACAAAGGTTGCTTTGGTGCACTCGGTCCTGTATATTTTTATCCCGACGATATCAAAGCGAAACCGCAATTAAAATATGAAGCTCTTGAACTCTCTCCCATATTGCGGGAATTTGGTGAAATCGTTTCATCAATACATAGTCAGGATGAATTTGCAACAGCCTATGCGGCGATTGCGGATAAGTACCCTCAGGAGCCTTTTTTACTCTTTCATGCCGCCAAAGAGTCAGAGGGGGAAACTCGTAGGCAGTTCATGCAAAAAGCTTACAGCCTAAACAATACCCATTATCAAATTGCAATTGAGAATGCAGCATTGATGATGACAGACAATCTTGACAGGGCGATAATAATCCTGGAGGAGATCGATGCGCCTTCCATCGAGTCAAATGATCTCTATTATGCCGGTTATCGCCTGGCCCTACTTGCCGAAGCGTACAAGCGTAACGGCGAAAAAAGCAACTCACAGGAATATTCGAATAAACTGATGGGGCTTGGCATCAAACAAAAACACATCGATAATCTGTTAGATTTAGTGAAAAAACTGTAGGTTCCAACCCTTTATCTTTGTAATCGTGCCATTTAAAAGAAACTCGTTCATTATCAAGGCTGACAATTCGTGGATTTGAAATGGCCACTGACGTCGCAAATCCGTGGACGTTATGCGAAATATAAAAAAAGGATTTTATTATGATATATTTAAATAATAATTTAGACAAACGAGCTGTTCATGTCTTCTCAGTAATAAATATCTTAATAATATTTTCTTCAATTCTTATAAAACTAGTAAATAAAAATCAATTTGAGCAATTATTTGCTAATGAAATTATTCAGTGGGTTTTCATTTGTATTATCATCTTTAGTTTTTGTATTATCGTCCCCTTTTATATTTCATTAATTTCTTTGAGAAAGTTATATTTCCCAAATTTCATTTTGTATCTGAGTTCAATAATTTTAAACATAACTAGCCTAAACATGATGAGCTTATACGCAAACAAATCTAATTTTTTTTATATCATAATAAGTATTTCTACATCAATTTTATCACTTGTTTTAATAGAAAATGATGATTATTATAAGGATGTTAGAGTAATTCAGGGTTTTATAATTACGATAATTAGAATATTTTGTAGAGTATCTTTAGCTGTTTTTATGCTTGAATTGATTTGGAAAATGTTATATGGATATACTCTTTTTTAAATAGTATTTCTTGCTGGGACGAATCCAGGGAGATAAAATGGAAAGAAAATTTGATTCTATTTCCGCAAAAATAATAAAATCAAGATATTACGATGTTATGCATTTACATTTTTTTATTAATGATAAGGAATTAGATGAGTTATTAGAGAAAGCAGACCCGGGAAAGAATTATTTGGGCCTAGTTCCAACCCTTCTAAGTTGGTTGGATGAAGAAAATGAACGTAAATTTGTATGGGAGAGTGCTAAATTAGAAGAAAACGTTTCAAAAATATTTCCAATATTAATGTGCCCAGATGATTGTGATTTCAGTTGTACTATTATTTTAGCAGAAGTATTTTCGAATGGGGATTCAATTTATTGGAAAAGAATTGGTCTTGATGCAAGGGAAAATATTTTAGATTCATTTGGGTCAAAAGTCAAGTGGATCAATAATATTGGCTCTTTTGTATTTAGAAAAAATGAATATATTCGATGTCTTAAAATATTTGAAGAAGCTTTAGATAAAGAGATTGTTTGAAAGAATTATAATTCAAAAGGGCTAGACGATAAAAGGCAGGTCATCTATAGATCTGCCTTTTATCGATAACACTGTATAAAATAAGCATCAGCTTTATATCCCCTTAATCCGGCCTGTACCAACTGGCCCAATCGGTATTTCCCTCCGGTGGCGAAATCCGTTTCAAGTTTTCCCCTTCCGGATCCATCAAATACAATTGCCGACCAGTACTTTCACGGTTTGACAAAAAAGAAATGTAACGTTCACTCAGTGACCAAGTGGGATAATCATTACTTCCTGAGCTATCGGTTAATACTTGCTTCTCTCCGGTGGAAACGTTATATTTCATGATTAAGCTTCGGTTCGGTAATCCGTTGGGTTGGGACTGGAAAATAAGGTATTTCCCATCGCCCGACCAGGCCGGAATGAAAGATTTCATGCTGATATCGCTAAATAAATATTTAGCCAAGACTTGTTTTTCAATTAATACCAATTCTTTTTTGGCCATATCGAAGAGGTATAAAGAATAAAAACCTTCAAAACTTTTAGTTTCTTTACCATAAAACACGATTTGTTTTGAATCGGGTGCCCAAACAGGCCAATCAGGGATAATCGTCATCCCCTCAGGCAAGGACCATACGGTTTTAGGTTTACCATTCACCATTTCTTCAATTAATAAAGTGGGGTTTTGGGAGAAAGCGGGGGTCTTAATCACCGCCGTTACTTTATTATCCGGACTCGTCAGTTTGGGAGTTTGATAACCGCCGGTTCGGGCCGGAGGATGCATTACCCGGCGCACGCTTCCGTCGGATAATTCAAGAATATACCAGTTAAGTTCATACTTATCTTTAGCGACCACCAATGCCTGTTCAGGGCCATCCTGAATAACTTCCAAGTAAAGTTGTTTCTCTTTAAAAGCGGCTAACTCCCTGGAGTCACCGGTCACTACATTATACTGGAATAATTTTTGGTCGTTAAAATATAAAAAATATTTGCCTTGAAGAAAAAGAGAAAGATTTTTCCCACTAACCACTTGTTTTAATGCCGAATCATCCGGGCGGTAAGTGTAAATTACAATCTGGTCTCCTGATTTTTGGGAAAAAACTAAGTATTCATTAACAGAGCTGCCTAATGCCACACAAGAAAAGATTGAGACTATCAGTATTAAAAAAATAAATTTTAGTTTCATTTATTATCTCACTCCTAGCCGATATACTATTTTCATATTCTTTATCTAAAACCATCTTCCTTTAAAAAATAAGTTGTCCGTTTAACATATTCTTGGTAATAATTCACCGCTGCCCATGGGTAAAACCCGTTCACCGCCGTTTTGATTTCGGACGCTGACCAAACCGGGGTTTTCAGAGCCGACTGTACCGATAATCGCCGCGTTTGCGCCTAATTTTTCCCGTCTCAACTGATCAATGATGGCAGGGGCTACCTCCGGATCTGCAATAATAATTGCTTTTCCCTCATTAGCAAGGTATAAAGGGTCCAAACCCAATAAATCGGTTATTCCGATCACTTCAGGCAGTACCGGGATTTGGGTTTCATTTAAGCGTATTGAGACCTCCGATTGTCTGGCAATTTCATTCAAAGTTACCGCCAATCCTCCACGGGTTGGATCGCGCATGACATGGACACCGGTCCTGAAATTCCGAACTAACGGGATAAGCATCCGGTTTAATGGGGCAGCGTCACTGACTAGTTGGGCTGAGATTCCCAATTCACCCCTTGCCAGTAAGACTGTAGCGCCGTGATCCCCAACGGTTCCGGTGATAATAACTTCATCGCCGGGCCTTGCCTTATCCCCGCCCAGATTAATTCCATCTTCCAATTGGCCGATACCGGTAGTATTAATAAATAAGCAATCCGCAGCGCCTCTATCTACCACCTTGGTATCGCCGGCTACAACAGAGACACCGGCTTCGGCTGCAGTTTCCGCCATTGATCGGGCAACTTGTTTCAGCGAATCAGTCTCGAAACCTTCCTCGATAATAAACGAAACTGTCAGAACTTTCGGTTCCGCCCCCATCATTGTCAAATCATTGACAGTGCCCGCTACCGCCAATCTGCCGATATCCCCTCCCGGAAACTTCCAAGGAGTAACCACAAATGAATCGGTGGTTATGGCCAGTTTACCAAAACCCCAGTCTATAATAGCGGCGTCGTTTCCTTTCTGCAATTCGAGGTCCTTAAATTGAGACCAAAAAACTTCTTTAATTAAACCGGCAGTGGCTTCACCGCCTCCACCTTCAGCCAATCTGATTTTAGTTGACATTAGATTCACTCCGGTAATAGTAATGAGCGGCACAGGAACCCTCGGCCGAAACCATACAAGGTCCAACCGGATTTTCGGGAATACATTTTCTTCCAAATAGCGGACATTCTTCCGGCATTGTTTTCCCGATTAGAACCTCTCCGCAACGGCAACCCGGTGGTTCAGTTGAACTGATTTCAGATAAACCAAACCGTTTCCTGGTGTCAAAATCTAAAAAAGAATCCGTTAAACCAAGACCGGAGTTTCGGACCAACCCTAAGCCCCGCCATTCGGTGTCTTCAGGTTTAAAAACCTCTTTTATTAGTTGTCGGGCTACTTTATTACCCTGGTCTGTTACAACTTGGGCATATTTATTTTCCAATTTAGCCCGGCCTTTGTTAATTTGTTTCAATAAGGCCGCTATTCCCAACCATATTTCCTCCGGTTTAAACCCGGTAATTACCGTTGGTAACTTATATTGTTCTACTAAAAATTCGAACTCCCCGGCTCCGGTAATCACACTTAAATGGCCGGGGGCAATTAAGCCTTCTATTTTTAATTCGGGACTTTTAAGTAAGCTTTTTAAGGCGGGTTTTAGAACTTTAAACGCGGGTAAAATTGAAAAATTATTAATTTTTCTTTGCCGGGCTTGCTTTATCGCCAAAGCAATTACCGGAGCTGTTGTCTCAAAACCGACCCCCAAAAAAACCACTTCCACCCCGGGATTTTCCTCGGCGATGGATAAAACATCCAGCGGTGAATAGACAATTCTGATTTTTGAACCTTCCGCTTTGGCTAAAGCAAGACTTGATGTGTTGCCGGGGACTCGTAATAGATCTCCAAAGGTGGTAATAATCACCTTCGGTTCCCGGCTCAACCGAATCGCTTGCTCAATATAACCGCTTCCGGTGACACAAACCGGACATCCTGGCCCTGACAATAAACGGACTCCCGAGGGTAACATTTGATGAATACCGGCTCGCCTAATTGCATGAGTATGGGTCCCGCAAACTTCCATTAAAGTGCATTTGAGATTTGAGAACTCACCCCGGACTCTATTCAAATAGTCGTTTAAGTTAATCTTCATCGGTTTCTTCAAATATCTCCTCAAATAGCTGAATAGTTTCCCTGGCTTCGTCAGACGGAACGATTTGGATAGCGCATCCGGCATGAACCAAAACATAGTCCCCAAGCTTTGCTTCTGGAACCAAACTTAAATCTACGTTCCGTACTGCTCCGGAAAAACAAACTTCCCCTTTGGAACCGTCAATTTTGATAATTTCACCGGGTACCGCTAAACACATCGTTAATCCCCCTTTCAATCATTAAGCTACCCAGCCAGGCTTGGCCTAAGGATATCCCGGCGTCATTTATCGGAACCACCTCCGGCACATAGACCTTAAATCCTTTACTCTCCAGACAATCCCACGTTAGATCCAATAAGAGCCGATTTTGAAAAACGCCACCGGCTAGGACCACCTGATCGGTTTTGACTTCCATTCTTAACCGAAGGCAAACGGCCTCAATCAAAGCAGCAATTGTCCGATGGAATTTGGCGCTGATCGCTCCAATACTTAGATGTCTAATGTCCTGACAAATTTGTTTCAAAATTACACCGGGATCAATCCGAAGTTCGTCCCTTTCCGTGTTAAGTTCAAATTGATACGCTCCAGGATAAGCCATATCGGCTTGATGTTCAAACTTGACCGCAGCTTCTCCTTCATAAGTGACCTTTGTTAGGTCCCCTGTTAAAGCGGCAACGGCATCGAAAAATCTTCCCATTGAAGAAGTTTCCGGAGCATTAATTCCATGTTCTACAGCGGCTTTTAAGGAATGCCATTTCGGGTTAAGGCCGTTATAATCAAGCCATTCATCTAAGAATTCGAGATCGGTATCATTTAAATATGAAGCTGTCATTCGCCAAGGTTCACGTACTGCCGCCTCCCCACCGGGAAGCGGATAATACTTGAGATGGCCCCTCCTGGTCCAACATAGCTCCGAACCGGTAAAAAACTCACCGCCCCATATTTTACCGTCAGTACCGTAACCGGAACCATCCAAAATAACTCCGATAATAGTCCCTTTAATCCGTTGATTTGCGATTACACTCGCTAAATGGGCCAGATGATGCTGGACTTTGACTGTTTCCAAACCCAATCCCAACGCATAAATTGTAGAATTATAATCCGGATGAAGATCACAGACTGCATATTTGGGATTACACCTTAATAAACGCTGAAATCGGTCGATGGTTTCCTGATAATTCAAGTAAGCTGAAAAATTATCCAAATCCCCTTGATGGGCGCTTAAGTAAACCAAATCCGCTTTGGTTAAGGCGAAAGTATTTTTTTGTTGGGCGCCGCAAGCTATTAAAGGGACTAAAGTTCGGTCCAGTTTTATCGGCGCCGGAACATATCCCCGTGAACGCCGGATTCCAATTGTTCTATCCTTTTGAAACCGGACCACCGAGTCGTCGAGACGCCAGTTAATCTTCCGGTTATGGACTAAAAAACCTTCAACCATCCGTCCCAGGGTATAAAAAGCCGTAGTATTATCAATGGTCAACGGCTCACCGGAACGGTTTCCGCTAGTCATGACTAAAGCTGTTAATTCCCGGTCAAAAAGAAGCAGTTGGATTCCGGTATAAGGTAGAAAAGCCCCAATCTCCCTTAAACCCGGATTGACTTCCCGGGCCAAATTACTATCATTTCTTTGCCTAAGTAATACAATTGGCCGGACCGGATCGAGGAGTAATCGTTCTTCGTCGTAAGAAACAAGACAATGTTTTTTTATAACTTCCAAATCACGGAAAAGGACCGCAAACGGCCTCTGGTCCCGTTCCTTAAGTTCCCTCAACCTTTTAATTGCAGTATCGGAAAAAGCATCCACCGCCAGGTGAAAACCGCCAATTCCTTTGATTCCGATTATACCACCGGACTTAAGTATCCGCCGGGCCCCCTGCTCAGGGTCTTCGGATAACATTTCACCTTCCGGGTCGGTTAGCCAAAGAACAGGTCCGCATTGAGAGCAGGCGATGGTCTGAGCATGAAAACGACGGTCCCTATAATCGGTATATTCGGACCGGCATTGATCACAAAGCTGATAACCTGCCATTGTAGTTCGATCCCTGTCAAAGGGCTGGTCTTCGATAATGCTAAAACGAGGACCGCAGCTGGTACAACTGATAAAAGGATGACGGTGACGCCGGTCTTCTTGACTAGCAAATTCGGCAAGGCAGAGACCACAGATCCCTTGATCGGGAAGGGGTGAACCGGAGATTCCTCCAACTTCGCTGGAAATAATTTTAAATTCGGATTCTGTTTGTAAAGCCGGAAGTACCAAAGAATTGATGGCTTCAATGTAAGCGGCTGGTGGGGTTCCTTCCTTGATCTCACTCAAAAACTGTCGTAAACTTTCATGACCGCCCTCAACCTCAACCTCAACTCCGGCTGAATTATTCCTAACCCAACCCCTAAGACCATGTTTTTGGGCCAGATTATACAAAAAGGGACGGAAACCCACCCCTTGAACTAAACCGGTAATTATCAACCGCCAACGTTCCATGGTTGACTTAGCCTTCTTCCTTAAGCGCATCGATAGTTTGATCCAACCATTCGGCCCACGCCGTCAAACCGCATTTAGTCCGACAAGATATTTCAAAGATCGGAAGACCCGGTCGGAGCGCTTCAATCCCTTGTCTGAACCGTTCCGGATCAAAATCGACAAAGGGTTGCAAATCTATTTTATTAAGAATCACTGCGTCTGCACCCTGAAAAATATCAGGGTATTTAAAGGGTTTGTCGTCTCCCTCACTGACGCCGACCATCACTACTCGAATCGATTCCCCCAATGGAAAACTGGCAGTACAAATTAAGTTGCCAACGTTTTCAATGATTAATAAGGTATTACGCTCCGGTTTAAAACTAGCCAAAGCCTTTGAGACCATAGGCGCTTCCAAATGGCAGCCACCCTCGGTATTTATCTGAAATGCGGGAATTCCCAAAGAATTTAAGAGGTCGGTATCGATACTCGAAGCTGGGTCGCCCTCAATCACTGCTACCCTATGTTTAAGAAGTGGGACCGTACTCCGAATCAAACTGGTTTTACCAGCTCCAGGGGAAGCTAGCAGATTAAGGGCGATTATTCCCATTTCTTTGAATAGTTTACGGTTTGCCGCAGCCAATTCGGCTTCATGAACAAATAAGTCCTGGCCGATATCGATCTCCATCATTCTACCTCAATGCTTTCTACAAAACATTCCCGGCCAGTCTCGGTCAACCTGCTTAACCCCCCGCAAGTCGGACAATTGAAATCTCGAGGGTTTTTTTCAAATTCTTGTTTACAATTGGGACAAAAAAGCTTAGCCTTGCAATTGACAAATTCCAACTTAGTCCCGGCGGCTATTGTATTCCGGGCCGATAGCATAAAATAATAAGCGACACAATCCTCAATTATACCGGTTAGCTCTCCGATACAAATTTTAACATTAGTAATTTTTCGGGCTTGATGGCTTTCAGCCTCGGTCAAGACCAGTTTTAACAATTTCTCTGTTAAAGCCAACTCATGCATGAGATCTATTCCTACTTATTCAATCATAAGGTTTCGCCCGATCATAATTCGGTCCAAACCCGCCAAATCTGATTTTGACTGAGGGGTAAATCCCGATTCGTTAAATAACTCTTCCAATTTAATTCGTTGGTCAAAACCATGTTCTACGGCAATGACCCCATCAGGCGCCAATAACTTACTCGCTTGGGGAATAAATTTACGATAAACACCAAGGCCGTCCGGACCGCCATCTAAAGCCAACAATGGTTCTTTGCGTACCTCGGGTTGGAGTGTGTTAATGGTAGCGGATGGTATATAGGGTGGATTTGATACGATTATGTCAATTCTTTCACTTATATCAAATATCGGTCCCAGCAAATCTCCGGTTATGAAACGAATTTGTTGTCCAACTCCCATTTGGACGGCATTGGCCTCGGCTACAGCCAAAGCTTCCGGGGACAAATCCACTGCATACCACTTGCTGCCGGGGAGTAGTTTGGCAAGAGCAATCGCTATTATACCGCTCCCGGTCCCAACATCAACTCCAATTAAATCCTGTCGACCCTTAACGGCATCCATTACCGCTTCTACCAATAATTCAGTCTCGGGACGTGGGATTAGAACCGCCGGAGTCACGTCAAATTCCCAACTTAAAAACGACTTCTTCCCCGTTAAATAAGCAAGGGGCCACCCCTGGACCCGCTTCACTATTACTTCGCGGTATTGCTGCACTTCAACGGGTTCCAACGGCCGGTCCCACTCCGAATACAATTTGACCCTGGGGAGTTTTAAAACTCCCGCTAGTAATAAGTCAGCTTCCAGTCTAGGATTGGGTAGGCCTTTTTCTTTAAAAAAAGGAACGGTTTTGGTGATAATGTTACCGACAGTCAAATTATTGATCGACATTTTTTAACCGTTCCGCCTGGTCGGCTGTGATTAGAGGCTCAATCACCTCATCCAGATTTCCCTCGATAATCGCTTCCAAATGATATAAGGTCAGATTGATCCGGTGGTCCGTGAGCCGGTTCTGGGGGAAATTGTAGGTCCGAATCCGTTCGCTCCGATCACCGGAACCCACCATACTCCGTCGCGCCTCAGCCACCTCTTGATGTTGTTCGCTTTGAAATTTATCCAATAGTCGCGCCCGAAGAACTTTCATTGCCTTTTCCTTATTCTTAAGCTGTGACTTTTCATCCTGACAAGTTACCACCAAACCGGTGGGAAGATGGGTAATCCGGACTGCCGAGTCGGTAGTGTTAACGCACTGACCTCCATGGCCCCCCGCCCTAAAAACATCAACCCTAAGATCATTAGGGTTAATATCTACCTCAACTTCTTCCGCTTCAATCAGAATAGCGACAGTAGCCGCCGAGGTATGAATCCTCCCGCCTGCTTCGGTCTCGGGTACCCGTTGTACCCGATGGACACCGCTCTCAAACTTCATTCTGCTATAGACATGATCTCCCTCGATTATAAAGATAATTTCCTTGAACCCGCCCAGATCCGACTCGCTGGCACTCAATAATTCAACCCGCCAACCCTTGGATTCCCCATATCTGGTGTACATCCGGAAAAGATCTCCGGCAAAAAGGGCCGCTTCCTCGCCCCCGGTCCCGGCACGGATCTCGATGATTACATTCTTATCATCATTTGGGTCCTTCGGTAATAATAAAATTTTCAGCTTTGCAGTCAGTCTCTCTTCTTCCGCCTCCAACTGGCCAACCTCTGCCTTTAGCAATTTGGCGGAATCGCCGCTCTCTTCCTCCAGCATCTCAAGGGCAGTCTCCAAATCTTCCTTAACCCGCTTGTACTCCTGGTATGTTTCAACCAGTTCACTGATGGAGGAATGGGCTTTGGCCAGCTTCTGAAAGAGCGACTGGTCGGCAATAACCTTTGGGTCGCTAAGCTGACTGTTTATCTCATGATATTTTTCTTCAATAGCGGTAAGTTTATCAAGCATTGTATCACCGTAATTAAAAAAATTAGTCCTACTTAATTGCAAACTCTCTAATTCACTGGAGCCGGCTCGGGAGAAATAGCAGCCCCTTTATATACTTTTCCGCCCACTATAACCGGGGCATCTTCTTCCAATACCGCCACCAAAGCACTAATGGCTACCTCAAGCTGACTGTCATCCGGTTCCCTGGTGGTCAAACGCTGTAGCCAAACCCCGGGTAAAGCCAACCAACGCCAGAGGAAAAACTCGCGATGTTTACCGGTGAATTTTATAATCTCATAAGAAATTCCAGCAACCACCGGCAATAGTAAAATCCGTGATGCCAATCTCATTAAGATTGAATCATATCTTAAAAAACTAAATACCACTGCGCTAACCACGACAACATACAATAAAAAACTGGTCCCGCAGCGGGGATGGAAGGTGGTGTACCCCTTGGAGTTAGCCACATTTAATTCTTTTTTGGCTTCAAAGGTATTAATCACCTTATGCTCGGCCCCATGGTAAGCAAAGACCCTCTGAATATCCTTTAAAAATGAGACCGACATTATATAAACAATTAAGATAATAAATCGTAATAAACTTTCAAAAAGGTTTCCCCAAAATAGATCCGGTAAAATCTTACTCAACAACATCCTGCCTAGTAGCGGCAATACAATAAAGAGCAATACGGTCATGACCAAAGCGGAACCGATCATTAAAGTGCTTTCCCAAGCGGAAAGTTTCGACTCTTCTTCTTCCTCTAAAAACTGGTCCGCTGAAAAGAGTAACGCCTTCAACCCAATTGAAAATGATTCACAAAGGGCCACAACACCTCTGAGAAACGGCCATTTTAGAAAAGGCAGCTTTTTGGTTATTGATCCGACTGGGTCTTTTTTAATAACAATTTCACCATCATTTTTACGGACTGCTACTGCAAGATAATTGCGGCCCCGCATCATTACCCCTTCGATTACCGCTTGCCCACCATAGGAAAAATCAGACTGCTTACTCATTAATTACACCTTCCCACATATATAGTTAGCAGGCGAGGATCTCATCCTCGCCTGTAGTTGCCGTTAAATTATTTTTTTTCCAACCGTCTCTTAAACTTCTCTACCTGGCCACCGCTGTCTAGAATCCGTTGTTTACCGGTAAACATCGGGTGACATTTGGAACAAATTTCAACCCGGATCTCCTTTTTGGTGGAGCCGGTTTCAAAGCTTTCGCCACAGGCGCAGGTCACCTTAATTTTATCGTATTTCGGATGAATACCTTCCTTCATCGTGCGTCACCTCTCTTGCCCTTACTTTATAACTTTTATATTATAGCACAATGACTTTTTGGGCGCAACAAAATTATCACTTTGATTTAGTGTAATTTCCGATTTGCAGATCGGGAAATTCTTGTTGTAAATCTTCGATCCACGCTCCTATTGTCGGCAGTTCCTCATTATTATCGTTTATCACCGGGGCCATTTTTTCCGGATCGATATTTAGGTTTCGAAGTTGAACCTGGTGGATTCCGGTTGTAGCTATCAGTTCTTTTAGAGCCATTGTTTCTCTCTGTAGGTTGGAAAACCCCGGGAAAAACAATAGGTTTATGGCTACCCGAAGATTATTTACTGTTGAATATCGTAAAGATTCTCTTACACTATCTATGGAATAACCCTGCGGGCGGTGATACCATTCATAATGTTTGGGTACTGCCGAAAAAAGGCTGACTCTAATACTATCCAGACCGGAACCTGCTAATGCCTTTATTGCCTCGGTATACCCGGCGTTACTGTTAATGTTAATCGTCCCCTTAGCCGTTTTTTGTCGTACCGCTTTAATTGCCTTAACCAACAAGTCTTTTTGTAACGATGGTTCGCCTTCGCAACCTTGTCCGAAACTGACAATCCCATCCGGTGCTTCATCTAAATGAATGGCTACTAACTCAATTATTTCAGATTCCTCCGGAACAAAGTCAATTCTATTCTGTGGCGACGGACAGCATTCAGCGGGCTGTTTGGAAATACATCCCAAGCAATCAGCATTGCAATAGGGTGATACCGGAATCCCCGCTTCCCAACGCCGATAAAAGAGGTTTTGGGCTGTCAGGCAATGATAATCTAGAGCACATTTGGCAAGTTGTCTTAAAATGCGGTTATCCGGATACTCCCGCCTCACTTTTTTAACTAATCGGGGTAAATCCGTAGTATTATAATAAATGGGATTCCATTTCAATTGTTCATCGGTTTCAAGAGCGGCTACCTTCAATTGTCCTTCAACCGCGCCTACCGCAGCATAACCAAAAAGAGGCAATTCTTCAAAATTCGTAATTTCATAACCGGGTAATAAAGTCCTAGTATAACCCATTGGCAGAATTGCCGCCAAAGCGGTAACTCCTTCCACCACTTCAACTTGGTCTTTTTCTTGATTATACCCCAATGGCAACCTCCCCGGGAGCAATAATAGTTCTCCACCAGCGGGAAGATCAATCCAAGTTTCATCGCCGAGCTCAACTTGGTTGCCGTTCATTCCTATGGCCATTAACTCAGGATCGATTTGCAAATTGCCGTTACCGTCGGAAAAGATAAGAGAAACCTGATTTGAAGACATAACTAAAATACCTCAATCAAATATTACTACACCACTTCAAAAATAAAACACTTTAGATATTCGGTCTCCGGAACTCCTGCTAGAACAGGATGGTCCAGTCCCTGACTTCGGCGTTCCAGTAAACGTATTCTTTGTTTATTATCAGCCGCTGCTGCGGTTATTATCTCCCAAAATAGTTCCGAACTCAAATGATAGGAACAAGAACAAGTCACCAAAATACCGCCGGGACGAAGTAATTTCAAACCACGGAGATTGATCTCTTTATAGCCTCGGATCGCTCCGTCTAATGCTTGTTTGCTTTTTGTGAAAGCCGGCGGGTCTAAGATAACTAAATCGTAGATTTCTTTCTTACCAACCTGATCACGAAGAAAATCAAAAGCATTAGCAACTTTAAAACGGCAACGATCATCTACGTTGTTCAAAACGGAATTTGCTTCAGCTTGACTTATCGCATCCTCCGATATATCCACTCCCAACACGGAAGTAGCTCCAAAAGCTGCTGCATGAACCGCAAAACTCCCAATATGGCAAAAACAGTCCAGAGTTCTTCGCCCCCGCGCGTATTTAGCCAAAACAGCCCTATTGGCTGATTGGTCCAAGAAGTAACCGGTTTTCTGCCCTTCTAGCAAATTAACGCGAAATTTTAAATTATTATCTGTAATCACCAGTGATTCAGGGCATGTCCCATAGATACACCCTGAACGTTCCGGAAGTTCCTCCAGGTGCCGGGTTGAAGTATCGCTTCTTTCAACAATACCTTTGGGCCGGCAAAGTTCATACAGGATTTCAATGATCAAATTACGGTTAACTTCCATCCCCATCGTAAGGAATTGGACTACTAAGAAATCCTCAAAGCGGTCCACGATTAATCCGGGGAGTAAATCTCCTTCACCATATACCAAACGATAACAGGAGGCATCAGGTTTTATTCTTCCCCTGTAAGACAAAGCGTTTCGTAAACGTTTTTTAAAAAAATCGGAATCAATTGTTTCCCGCTGATTGGTGAGGATTCGGACCGCAATAGTCGATGCTTGGTTATAGTAACCCAGGCCGAGAAAACGCCCCCGATTATCGAGGACCTCAACTACATCCCCGGACTTTACGCCAATACCGATAATACCGATTTCTCCTTGATAAATCCAGAGATGCCCTGCCTTAAGTCTTTTTTCCTTACCGGCCTTTAAGATTACCTGATTCATAATTCCCCTCCAATTAAGGCCAAACTAGAATTACACTGAAAGAATCTCCCTTGCTGCAATAACTCCGGAGATTGAGGCCTGCATCAATCCTCTGGTTACTCCAGCCCCATCTCCAACCGCATACATATTTTGAATCTGGGTCTCCAGCCCTTTGCTCAGACTTAACCGCGACGAATAGAACTTAACTTCCACCCCGTATAAAAGGGTATTACGAGAATTTACTCCGGGCGCCACCACATCCAAGGCCTGCAACATCTCCTGAATTGCCAGCAAATGTCGATAGGGTAGGACCAGGCTCAAATCTCCGGGAGTGGCTTCTCCTAAAGTGGGACGGACCAAGCCTTTAATCAACCGTTCTTTAGTGGAACGCCGCCCATTCTGTAAGTCGCCCAGTCGCTGGACAATTACTCCGCCCCCTAATAAATTGGCCAATCCAGCCACATAGCGGCCATAGGTAATTGGTTCTTTAAAGGGTTCGGTGAATGTTTTGCTAACCAGGAGCGCAAAATTGGTATTGGCGGTCTTTCGTTGGGCATGACTATGCCCGTTTACCGTTAACAAACCGTCCTGGCTTTCCATGACCACTTCACCGTGGGGACACATACAGAAAGTCCGGACCCGATCCTCAAATGTTCTTGAATAATAAATAAATTTCGTCTCGAAAATAATCGAAGTCAGTTCCTCCAATACTTCGGCGGGAAGCTCAACCCTAACCCCTATATCCACCGGGTTGACCGTTGAGTTTAGGCCCAGCCGACGCGACTCCTTAACCAGCCAATCCGAACCTTCCCGTCCCGGCCCGATGATCAAGTATTTACCGAAAATTTCATCGCCCTTCTTGGTCCTTACTCCCGAAGCTTGACCGTCTTTGGTTATAATCTCCGCTACTTCCACCCCGGTAACTATTTCGACTCCTTTGTCAGCCAAATAATCTTTCATCGCTTGTAGTACAGTTTTAGTACGTCCAGTGCCTAAATGCCTGATTCGGGAAGGAATCAAACGCAAGTCCGCTAAAACCGCTTTTTTTTCGATTTTGGCAATGGCTTCCTCATCGGAGCCATAGACCTCTGGTGGAGCGCCGAATTTTAAATAAACATCATCAATCTCCCGAATTAATTTATGCAGTTGCTCTTTGGAGATATAGTCATCCAAAAAACCCCCGACTTCGGTAGAAAGGGTCAATTTCCCGTCGCTAAAAGCCCCCGCCCCGCCCCAACCGCAGACAATAGAGCAAGGGGAGCATTTCACACAGCCGATTCGTCTCTCTTTGGAAGGACAAACCCGCTCCTCCAGACTTCTGCCCTTTTCCAGGATTAAAACTTTCAAACCGGTCGTTTTAACCAATTCAAGGGCTGCGAAGATCCCGGCAGGGCCTCCGCCAACAATGATCACATCATATAGGTTAGACAAAATAATTCACCAACGTTTGTTATAAATTCAAATAACGGCTTTAAGTTTTATTTACTTTCCCGTATTATTTATGTAATTAGGTTTCCTGGAATACGACGAAATATGTTCAACTTAATATTTATTCAACAACCGGAATCTTTCTCCTTTTTTATATATTGAAGGAAATATTCTACAAAATGAAGAATATACAAAGATGTTAAATTATGGGCATGATGAGGTGACTGAAAATGGCGAAAAAAATATATTTGCTTTTATTATTAATCTCTGTTTTAATGTACACCGGGTGTGGCGGGGGCGGAGGGGGAAAGAAGAAAAAAATCAATCCTCCGGTCCTGGGAACGATTCAAGGTACGGTTTCTTTTGGTCCAGCGCCAGCTTCTCGCATCTCAAATTCGACAATAACACTTTCCAAATCAGTATTTTTTTCAAAAGCTGCTATACGGAGAACTAATTTTGTTCCACAATCGGTACAAAATGAAAAAATAGTAAAACTTCGATCCAATGTCAACGCTAACGAAGTTATTGCTAAATTGGGCGGTAGAATCAAAAAAAAGTTATACGGAACCGTTTCAACTTATTTGATTGAAATCAATGATCAAACGTTCTCCAAGTCAACTGCCACTCGTTTTTCCGAGGTTGAGTATATCGAAGACAATCTGATATTCCAAGCGCTAGCTGTTCCCGATGATCCAAAATACATAGCGCCTTATTATTGGAATTATAAAATGCTCAACCTCGAAAAGGCATGGGGTGTACAAAAGGGAGAAAATGTCGAACCTGATAAGGAAGTAATCGTAGCAGTATTGGATACGGGTATTGCGTTGAACCATGAAGATTTTATAGGTAGTTCTAAAAGTAACTTATTACCAGGACAAGATGTTGTAAATAAATCCTATGATGGTGATCCTTCAGATAATGTATATCTAAATGAAGCTAACCAACTCAGTCACGGAACACATGTTGCCGGTATAATCGGTGCTGTAACAGACAATAAAATTGGAATCGCCGGTGTGGCTTGGAATGTGAAGATCATGCCGATCCGGGTTTTAAATTCAGAAGGATGGGGAGTTGTAGCAGATATCATCGAAGGAATCAATTGGGCAGTTACCAATAAAGCAAACGTCATTAACTTAAGTCTAGGAGCAGCTGAAGCAACCTCAGAAGTACTTAAAACAGCAATTAATAATGCTCTTAACGCTAACGTTACTGTAATCGCCGCGGCAGGTAATGAGGGTACTTCCGTCACTTCCCCAGCTAATTATTCTCCAGTAATCGCCGTAGCATCCCTAGACCATACCTGCTCCAGACCTTCCTACTCCAATTTCGGCCCGGAAATCGACTTTTGCGCTCCCGGAGGCGGAATTCCCTTAACCCAATACGAATCCGAATGGGCCGTCAAAACCATCTTCAGTACTTGCTATGATAAATTGGCCAAAAAAAATACTTACGCCTACATGGCCGGCACCTCGCAAGCAGCCCCGCACATCTCCGGCTTGGCGGCGTTATTATATGCCCAAAATCAGGATATTACTCCGTTACAAGTTGAAGAACAACTAAAAAAGTATTGTATTGACCTCGGGAGTCCCGGACACGATAATTACTACGGTCATGGCATGCCAGACGCATATGCCGTGTTGAAAAACGATACCACTCCTCCGGAAATGGCCAATGTAAAAATATTTATCGGTACACCAGAAGGCACGATTATTAGCAATCTGCAACATGTCGGCGCCTCGGGAGACTTCACCGTCTCCGGGATTAAGGCAGGGACTTATTACATATGTTCCTTTGAAGATACTGACAATAATAATCTTGTCACAGCCGGCGAGAAATTCAGTTATACTCAAGTTACATTGGTGGAAAATGCCACCTTAACTGGAGTCAACCTTTCTCTTTAGATATTAAAATGTGTTCAAAAAAACCTTAATAACAAAGGAATATTCTTCGTAATATATAATAATTAAATAGAAAAAGCTGAGGTGATTTATAATGCAAAAAACATTACTATTAATATTTTTTCCCATGCTATTTTTTTTAATAACCGGCGAGGCTACAACCTTTTCAAAGTTATTTGTCGAAACGACCTCAGATAAAACCGTCTATAAACAAGGCGAAACTATCGCCATGGCTTTGACTGTCCTGAATCAAAACTCCAAGACATACCAAGCCCAACTTTCCAGTTCCAAAATTTATGATTTTTATCTTTACAATGAAGATCAGCAACTGGTCTGGAAATGGTCCGGCGGTAAGATGTTTGCCATGTCGCTGGTTAATTTGAAACTTGAACCGAAGCTACCCCTGACTTATGTAGTTACTTTCAACCAAATCATATCGTCCGGAAAACCGTTAGAACCTGGAAAATATCAATTAGTTGGGGAATTTTGCATTAGAGATAAACCAACTCGGTCCAAACCGGTAGAGATAGAGATTAGGAAGTAAAAAAATTGAACCATTCCGCATATACTACAATCGACCATCAGGCCACCGCCGAACTAACTGTGGAACGTTCCCGTTTCCTCGGCCATTGCCTTGAAATCACTACCGAATCTGAGGCAAAGTCTTTTGTCGCCCGTATCCGGGAAGAACATTCTCAGGCCAGCCATAATTGTTATGCCTATCGGATCGGCTCCGGCGAAAATCCAATTGAATACTACAATGACCATGGTGAACCTAGTGGAACAGCAGGAAAACCGATTCTCGGCGCCATCCAACGTTTAAATTTGACCAATGTAGCAGTGGTCATCACCCGTTACTTTGGAGGGAAAAAACTGGGGGTCAGGGGATTGATTGACGCTTACGGCCAAGCGGCTACATTAGTCTTGGAGGAAGCGGGTACAATCGTAAGAGTTCCCAAGTTCACAGCAACCTTGGTTTATAATTACTCCGAACATTCTCTGATTCTCTATCGGCTACCACAATTCGAGGCTGAAGTTTTAAAAACCGAATATACTGATTTGGTAACACTTCAAATATCTTTACCTATCGCTCAAAAACAAAAATTTTTAAGTATGGTTAATGAACTGCCTTCCATTAAATTCGACATTCATTGCTAAACACCAACCCCACTACTCCCGACCAATTAATAGTCCTATAACTAAATTTAATACAACCGTAATTAATCCGCCTTGAAGGCAATCTCTCTCATTGTAAAACTAAATATGGAATGCCAATTATCAAAGAACCACCGTCACATTATGACCGGAGGTTTTTTTGTTTTTATTAACGGACCCTCCCATTCATCAGACCATATTATTAAAAAATGATGAATTAATCCCGGGACAATGTATTAATTACAGTCCTCCAAGATATTATAATACCGGTTCGTGACCATTTCACGTTCTAAAAATAATTTAAGGAGGAAAAAGTATGAAAAAACTAATTACCCTAATTTTAATAAGCCTAATGTGTTTGGCTTTCGGGACCAATTCCTTAGCAGCTACAGTCTACCTTGATGTGATAACAAACGGAGATGTAGATTATCTTGAAGAAGAAGATCTTTCCGGACAAATTATTGGGATTGACTATTCGACTAAAACTTTTAAAGTCGGCTTAGAACACCTTAACGGTTCAGTCGATGTAGGCCCTTTCGAAATTGACTTAACCCAAACCGAGTTAAAAGGAGGCTACGGAATAACCGACAATCTGTATGTAACTCTTTCAGTGGTTGGTGGTGACTTGGAAGATGAAGCTTCATATGATTCTTTAATGATTGGGGTTGATTTGGCAACCAACCTTACCAAAGAACTATTACTGGAAGGTTCAATTTCAGGATCCATCTCCGGTTCGGTGGATTATGATTATTATGATAAATTGGACGCTGATTTTCTATGCTTCAAAGGCAAACTGACCTACTTCTTCACAAACAATTTGGGGGCTTCGCTCGGTTATCGAAAAACCAAAATCGAAGATGAAGAGGATATTAAAATAGAGACATCTGGAACGACCATAGGAATTTCATATAAATTTTAGGTTAATCAAAATAATACTTATCAATCTCTCTGTGTCTCAGTGTCTCAGTGTCTCCGTAGCTAAAAATCTTAATTTGTCACAGAGACTCAGAGGTATGGAGATATTATTTTTGATAGAATCATTTCACGTGTTTCAACCGGAAATTGTCTGGACGACTACCAAAATCCTCCGAAAAAACCCTCTTGAAAAAAGCCTTAACCTATGGTAGGATATTTCTACACGCTATTCCAAAGAACTTTGCCGAAGTGGCGGAATTGGCAGACGCAGTGGACTCAAAATCCACCGCCGTTAAAAGCGTGCCGGTTCGAGTCCGGCCTTCGGCACCAATACTTTAATAATTAACGAGGCTATCTCAAAAGTAAAGAGACAGCCTCGTTTTTAGTAAGAAAGCTAGAAGATATTCTAGTTTATAATTTAAACATGGACTTTCGATAGAAATTTTGTTTGATTAGCTTTATATACAATACTGGCGGGTGATACTTCCACCCGCCAGTATACGGCTTAAATAGTAATAAAAAGAGCCTTGCGGTTCCCTTATTTAATCATTGAATACATCATACCTCATACTTCGATTTTTTCTTTTTTGATAAATGTCATGTTCATTATATATAAATCCAAACTTCTCGTAAAACTTTGGCGTTTTCGGATTATATTCAATATCAGCATCAACAGTTATAAATCTACAAGCTATACCCATTTCATTCATTTGTTCAATAATACCAAGAACTAAAAAATTAAATAGTGTCCTATTTTTCTTCCACTATAATTTTTATTGATTGCTAATTTTCCAATCTTTAGTGCCGGATATGTTGCAAATGGGATTTTATATTTTTCTTTTTCTTCTTTATCTACTAAAAATGAATCGGAACATAATGCAATGTAACCAACAACATCAGCATTAGATTTATTTATGAGTAATTTGATCTGGGTAAAATTCAATTCAATTAAACTTTCTGCATCATTTTGGATAAAGTTGTTATATTCGGTGATTCCACAATCAAATTCCCCAAGTTTATAACCTGGGGAATAATTAACTAACACCATTTGTTGCGCCAACTCCGTGAATACGGGATGATACATTTAGCAATTACCACCGCTTGTAGCTATCCGAAGTAAATCACGCGCAATTTTTCTCTTTTCTTTACCCCGGTCAGGTCTTTGTGCATCTTTTACTAAATTTAATAAATCCTGACCTCGAAGAATTGGTGTTGCTTCAATTGGTTTAGCCATTAGCCTGACCTCCTTTACTTTATAAATTGAAGGCTCTTTACACATAACACGTCACCCAGTTTAATTTATCAATTAGGTGCACTATTTATGCATGTCCTTCAATATTTTTTACTATATCCTGTGTATATATATTAACATCTATTATTTCATAAATACAAACATCCGTTTACCCCAATTTACCCCAGTTTACCCTGATATATTTTTAAACGCTATTAAATGCGTTTAAATGTTCTTAGTAATTCTATCACTCTTGTATACAGTAACATTAGTGGTGAAATTGTTTTTCAAATCGTACGACCTATCAAAATAACAGAATCAAATTAGATAAATCAATGTTTTTCCTATTATATCATGTTTCCTAAGAAGTACCTTATATTATCCGGCCTTCGGCACCAATATTATATTCATTGCCGCACAATCGCTTCCAACATCAATCTTCCCGTTAGTTTCAACAAATTAATTTCCGCCAGATATAATTCACTCTTATACTTCTCATAATCAACCATAGCCTGATGATAGTCGGTTTGGGCGTCTAAAACTTCTTTGACCGACATTAAACCCAATCTTAATTTAGCTTCGGCCGCATCCAAATATATACGTTTCGCTCTTACTTGAATTTCGCCGTTTCTGACTTCATCCAACTTATTTTGATAGTTGTAAAACCCCTCTTCAATATCATAATTAACGCCTTTTTCCAATCTGCTTAATTCCGCTTTTTTTTGCTCATATAACAGTTCAGCTTGCTTTACCCGCTCACGACGGGCTTTACCGTCAAAAAGGTTCCACCTAAGGGATAGTTTAAAGGTACCAGGCTCCGGATCAGTCCCGGTACGCTCCGGGTCTTGGTAAGGATAAGTACTGACCTTCCCCGAAATCCGCCATTCCTCGGTAGTCTTATTTTCATTCTGATTTGTCAATGCCAGTCCCGCTTCATAATCATCTTTATCCATACTCCAATTCAAGGTGATTCCAACCCGCTGCGATAAACGGGCCAACTTCAAAAGATTCTCGGAACGGCATAAATCTTCTTGAGCTTTCTTCAGATCGGGCCGTTCCACCCAAGCCTCCCGGCGCATGGATTCCAAAACCGGTTTGTCTCGTCCCAATGCCTGATTAATAGGTTCTAATTCAATCTCAGCCTCAATCTCAACCCCAATCAGCTGACGTAAACCAACTTGAGCCAAACGATAAAGCTGCCGATAACGGTTAACACTGGTTTCAGCACTGGCCACCCGGGCTTCGGCGCCAACTTCATCGATGAGACTGGTCATACCCAATTTAGATTTAACCATTATTTCTTCATAAAAACGTCGGCTCCGTTCCAAGTTTTCCTCGGCCAGTTCCAAGTCTTTCTTGGTTAAAATCTCTTGCTGATAAGCGGAGATTACTGATTGAATCAAATCTGATTCCAATGTTTCCAAATCATGTAAGGAGATCTTTCTGGTGCTTTCGTCAATCAAGTCGGTCAAAGACTTTATACCGACCAAATTTTTTAGAGTAATCGATTTTTCAGCCGTCAAGCTGACCTCCTTACTTTCTTCGGCTTCAGAGTCGCTGGCCCCTGCTTCCATATAAACCTTGAGCTTTTTATCGCTTTGATCCAAACGAAACACCGAATCGGTGTTCTCCCGTTTTAACCTGATAATTCTCCCGGCTTCGCTATTTTGTAGCGCCATGTTAACCGCTTCAGCCACGGTAATTTTTTGCGTCTCGGCCCCATGGGCAGGCATGGAAACTCCAGCCAACAAGCCAAGGATAAATATTACCGTTAAAGCAACGCCAAACCGATCTTTTCTTAGCTGGTTTCTTTTCTCTTCCAGTCCCGCGAAAATGACCGGGATTAGAAATAATGTTAGAAACGTAGAAAAGAGTAACCCACCGATAACCGTACGAGCCAATGGTGTTTGGGTTTCCCCTCCTTCACCCATTCCTAAAGCTAACGGTATTAATCCCAAACAAGTAGTAAAGGTAGTCATTAAAATTGGACGCAGCCGCGATCTAGCACCTTTGACAACTGCGCTTACAACCCCTGTTCCCCGAGCCATCAAAATTCGAAAATAACTAATCAAAACAATTGCATTATTCACTACCACTCCGCCTAACATAATCAGGCCGATATATACCTGCGAGTTAATGTTAGTATCAGTGAAAAACAGCATCAATATCACCCCGCCTAAAGCAAAGGGAACCGAAAACATAATAATGAAAGGATCTAAAAATGATTCAAACTGGGCCGCCATTACCATATAAACCAGCATTAACGATAATATTAACGCAGTCAGGATTTCAACCGATGATTTCTGTTGTTCCTCATAATCACCCGCATAAAAAATGCTAATTCCCGGAGGAAGCTCTATTTGGGACATTACTTTCTTAATATCGGCCATCACTCCGGAAAGGTCTCTTCCCTTAGTAGCGGCGGAGACAGTCATATTACGTTCCTGGTCTTTACGTTCGATATTCACGGGACTGTTGCCTTGGACTACTTTCACCAGACTTGTCAATGGAATAGTTCGACCGCTGGATGTACCCACTAAAATTCCTTTCAAATCCTGTAATGAGCTACGATCTGATTCTTCCAGATTTACCCGAACCTGAAGCTCTTCGCCTTCTTTCCGATAAATGGTGGCCACATTGCCTTCAACATTCCCTTGAATTGCATTAGCTATTTGAGATGCTGAAACACCGTAGTCCGCAGCTCTTTTACGGTCGATCCTAATGTTCATTTCAGGGCGTTCCTCTTCCCGAGAAAAGTTAACGTTGGTAATACCGGGGATGTTAGCGATCCGATCCATTACCAGGATAGCAATTTGTCTGGCGGTTTCTTGGTCATAACCTCTGATATCGATGGCTACCGAGTCTTCCGAACCACCATATAGCATTCGCATACTATTACGCTCGGAAACCCTGAGCCGGGCCCCGGGAATTTTAACCTTATCCTGAATTACTCTGACCACATCCTGGGTGGAACGCTTTCGTTGTTCCCGACTTTTTAAGCGAAGGGTTAATCTGGCTGACCCACTATTAACCGAAGATTCCATATTCTCTAATTCCGGGATCATTGCCCTGATGGATTCTTCGAGTAATTCCGAAGTTTTATCGGTTTCTTCAAGTCTGGTGCCCGCCGGTAAACTAAGTGTAACCGAAATTATTCCTTCATCCGTGGTCTGCACCAGTTCAGCGCCGAGTAGCGGCCAAAGACAAAGTGTTCCCAATAAGATAGCAAAACCAATTGCGATTACCATTGTCTTATGGGCCAAACACCAGCGCAAACTTTTTTCATACGAATTTTCCCAACCATGCTGGGTTTTAATGAGGATTCCCCTTAAATCATTCGTTTCTTCTTCGTTCAGGTCGCGCATTTTTAAAAATCTGGAACAAAGCGTGGGAATCAAAGTAATGGCCACCATAAATGAACAAATCAAAGAAAAAATAACCATATAGGACAATTCTTTGTAGATTATTCCCGTCTGGCCGCTAACAAAGATTAATGGAAAGAATACGCAAATAGTAGTCAATGTTGAAGCTGCCAAGGCCGGAACCATCTGTGTAGTTCCAGTCAATGCAGCATTTTGAATGTCTTCTCCATCCTGATGGTAAACACGAAAGATATTATCTAAAACCACCACTGAGTTATCGACCAACATACCCACTCCTAAGGCCAAGCCTCCCAGAGATATGGTATTCAGGGTCATATTGCCAAAGTAAGCCAGCACAAAGGTTGATAAAATCGAAATAGGCATCACCACGGAGGTAATCATTGTCGCTCTCATGTTATGAAGAAACAACAATAGTATCAGAGCAGCCAATAGTCCTCCGGCAACGGCGGCGTTTGAAACGCTTTGGATTGCCCGTCGGATATAAGTAGAATTATCGTTAATAGTCCTAATCTTAATCTCCGGATGCATTTCTTCCAGTTCATCCAGGACCTTATAAACCCGGTCCGCCACCGCCACTGTATTGGCGTCGGATTGTTTTTGGAGAGAAAGCACGATTCCGGTTTGACCGTCAATCCTAACTAAAGAACGTGTCGTCTCGTAACCTTCCTCAACTTCGGCAAGATCTTTTAAATAAACCGGGACTCCTTCACGAACCGTGATCACTAGATTTCGAATTTCATCCAGATCGCGAAACTCGCCCATTGTCCGTAGCAAAAAATCCCCGGGTCCGGCAGCCAAATATCCAGCCGGTAAATTTGTATTTTCGGCTCTAATCACTTGGGCCACTTTTTCGGCGGTTATTTCCAAAGCTTGAAGGCGGGCTTGTTTAAGAATAACTCTTATTTCGCGGCTCCTGCCCCCTCGGACCTCAACACTGGCCACTCCCGGAACTTTTTGCAGCTGATAACTGATAGTATCTTCAGCCAATTGCCGGAGAGCACCTTCATCCATTTCTCCCGAAAGTCCAAGGGTCAATATTGGCCACGTGTTGGAATCAAATTTGAATACCGTCGGTGTTCCGGCTTCATTGGGTAAACTTCGGCGCGCCCGGTCCAGGTTTGCCCGAATATCATTGGCCGCAGCTTCAAGGTCTACACCCCAGGCAAAATGGACTCTTACCCGTGACCTCTCCTCCTCCGATGAAGAAGTTATCGATTCAACGCGATTTACCGTAGCCACGGCTCGTTCCACCGGAATTGTTATCATTCTTTCGATTTCTTCCGGTCCCGCTCCTGGATAACTGGTATTAATACTTATTGTTGGATAGGATATCCGGGGATACAAATCCATTGACATTTTACTTAGGCTGAATAATCCCAATATTACCAATGCGGTGAAAAACATGCCTGTAGTTACAGGCCTTTTTATACTAAACTCAATTATATTCAACCGCCGTCACCCGCTCTCCCGGTAACTTTTTTCGCTCCAGCATTATTGGAAGAATTAGGACGCTTTTGGTTGTTATTATCCTTGTTTTGGTTTCCGCCAACCCCGAACACCTCCACTTTTTGTCCGTGTCGCAACCTGTTTTGGCCCACAACCACGACCAAATCACCGGTTTTTAATCCTGAAACTATTTCCATCCGGCCTTCAGCAGCCAATCCTGTCTTAACTGGTTGAAACCGGACCTCATCTTCCCGTCCAACTACAAAAACTCCCTGTTGACCATTTTGAACCACGATTGCTTCCTGAGGCACTATCAATGCGAAATCTTTCTCACCCATTATTATTGTTGCTATCCCAAACATCCCTGGCATTAAGCTGTAATCATTATTAGGAATATTTACCGTTAAAGCAAGCGTCCTGGTATTTGGATCATAAACCGGAGCCGCTTGTTTAATCCGGCCCGAGAAAAATCGGTTCGGCATTGCGTCGCTAACAAAATCAACCTTCATGTCTTTACGGACCTTGACGGCATCTTTCTGGTCAATGTTAAAGGAGAGTTCCACAGGGGATAATGCGGCCATCGTAACTATTGTGGTACCCGAAGTCAGATTGATTCCCGGAGTCACAAACTTTTTAAGGATATATCCCGAGATCGGAGCATAAATACGGGTTTGACCCAACTGAATCTTTTGAAGCTGGTAGTTTTTTTCAGCTACTGCCAGTTGAGCTTCGATAGTGTCCAATGTGGCTTCCGCCGCCAAATATGAATTTTCCGCCTGATCATATTCCCATTGGGATATGTAGCGTTGCTCCAATAACTCCCGATACCTTTCCTTTTCTGACTTTAGTCTTGATACATTTATCATTGCTTGTTGCAAATTGGCCTTAATACCAATGATGTTGGCTTCGGTCTGTTGTGTTTGAAGAATAATCGCTTCATCATCGATAACCCCGATTAAATCGCCTTTATTAACTTTATATCCTTCTTCGACCATTAAGGAAATTAGTCTTCCGCTAATCCTAGGTTGAACGGCGATTTCCGTTTCCGCCTTGATACTGCCCACCAGTTCCAAAGTTTCACGAATTGGTTCCAAAGTGACCTCCAAAGTTTTAACCAAGGGTATTGAAACACTTTGGCCCCCATTTTGGGCCATGCTTTGCTGAACCCGTTTTTGGTCAAGTTTAATCTTTACTTTATATCCGATAAATCCAAAAAAAATAATAATTATACTTAAAATGACAATCTTCTTCATCAAGCATCCCTCCAAGATACCCATTAATGCTCTTCATCATAGTTTCATTTAAATACGCATAACGAGATTTTTTGCCAATCGTTTAGCTAATCCTTGTCATTTTTATTGGAATGATATTGACTAAAAACTTTCCCCTGCTTTTAACGGTTTATGTTATATATATCGTAATCGCAAATTTTTTCGGTCTTATCCAACAAAGCTGTCAAAGCTGTGGTTTCAAATTCGGTAAGTGGCGCCAATAACTCGTTAATAAATCCGTCATGCTTTGGTACAACCTCTTCCCGTAATTTAATTCCAGCTTCCGTTAACTTAACCCGAATCACCCTTCGGTCTCCGGGGTCCGGTTCCCGTCTTACCAAACCTTTTGCTTCCATGTGGTCAATCATGGCGGTAGTATTACTATTGACCCTCAACATCCGCTCACTTAACTCACTTAAAGTTAAAGGGTTTTCTCCCAAATTTTTAATAATACCATATTCGGTACCTGAAAGATTAAATTGTTCCAAATGAAGTTTGGATAACCGGTTCAATTTCCCTTGGACCCGGAATATAGCTTTATATAATGAGACGCGCTTATCCCCCATTGACTTCCTCTTTCGTTATTAAATATTTCAATCTTGAAATATTATACCCGATTATCCAAACTCAACCAACATTCAATATAAGTACTTATTCTTCGAATAGTGGGAGATTCAAAGGAAAATTCTATTTAATAACGAATTATCGTAAAAATCCTATTAAAAGGAGTTTGCGAATGTTTGATATAGCCATCATCGGCGCTGGCCCGGCCGGCGCTACTTTAGCCAGATTAATCCAAAAAAACTTAAAAGTCCTCTTAATCGATCGGCGGCAAATGGTTTCCTCTCCAATAAATCAGACAACTTATCAAAAGTGTTGTGGCGGTTTAATTGCTCCTGACGCCCAGGAAATGCTTGCTAGGTTCGGGTTGGGGATCCCAAAACAATTATTGGTTGGCCAACAACTTTTTACTGTCCGCACAATTGATTTTGATAATTCCCTTGAAAAGTATTATCAACGCCATTATTTAAATATCGATCGCGAAAAATTTGATCGTTGGTTGGTATCACTCATCCCTTCGAATGTAACACTGCTTTCGGAGTGTATCTTTAAAGATTTTCAAGAACATAACGGCCAAATTAAATTATCGTTTTTTGGAAAAGATGGCCGGGAATATTCGGAGTCAGCCAAAGTATTAGTAGGCGCCGACGGGGCTTTTTCAAAGGTCCGAAAGCAACTAGGTCTGCACGCTGCTTCTAAAATGTATATTGCTATTCAGGAATGGTTTGAAACAGACAAAACTTTACCGTATTTTTCAGCAATATTCGATCAAACTATCACTGATTTTTATGCTTGGACCATTCCCAAAGATGACTCCCTAATTCTTGGGGCGGCATTACCCCTGGAGCCAAATCCCAAGGAACAATTTGAACAATTGAAAATCAAGATGAAAAATTACGGATTTGAGTTAGGAAAAGCGATTAAAAAGAACGGAGCGTTTTTAGTACGGCCCCGGTTGTGGGAAAAGCCTTCTTATGGCCGGGGAAATGTCGTTTTAATAGGAGAAGCTGCCGGATGGATTAGCCCTAGCTCAGCCGAAGGACTTAGTTACGCTTTTAAAAGCGCCTTATCATTAGCGGAATCTATCAAGTCTAATCCTGATAATCCGATCAAAAACTATCCAAGAAAAGTATCACATCTAAAACAAAATATTTTATTAAAAAACCTGAAGGCCCCCTTTATGTATAATCCACTAATCAGAAAAATGGTAATGCGTTCAGGTGTTATGAGTATGAAAATTATTTAACATGTAAACGTTAAAAAATCTTTGCGATAAATAAAGTTTTATTGTTAAGCAAGTTTTTCACAAAAATCCAACTATACTTTTAATCTTAGAACGCCGATATTCTGGGTAGAAACAAGCCATACTCAAGCTAAAGCGAGGAATATCAGAATGAAAAAGTTTATCGGTTTTTTAGTATTTGTAATGATTTTAGGAGCAGTCCTCTATGGAATCCAGTATTATTTCCACACCTTTGATGTACCCCTGCAGCAAATAACCACAAATCTTGCTTTCCTGAACCAAATGATTAACAACCAAATTTTTACCGGGATTTCAGTCGGAACGGCGCTTTTCATTTTAATGCTGATTATCATCCCAATTTTCGCAAAAGATATCAATACCAAGTCTTATTTTAAAAATATTAAACAGGGTGTGGTTTCTTCTTTTATTTTCTATCTTTCGCAGCTTATCAACTCCTATTTTGAAAAAATCGGCCAGGTTTACTTATTGATTTCAATTTTTGCAATGATGATCATCACTATTGTTCTGATTCAAATTGGTGCAAAAATGTTTCGAAATAAGGAAGATGCGGTGGAATTCCGGACCGGATATATCGCGAGTATTACGGCAGGATTGGTATTCAGTGTGTTACTGCAATTGTTGATGATGGGGATTGGTTCTCTAAAAGTTCAAATGCCGGTAAATCCGATTAATTTCAACTTAAATTTTTAAGATAAATAACTTTGTCGTCTCCTTGGTCGTAAAATTCTTTTAAAATAGCCTCTACCTGGTAGTCGCATGCCGAATAGAACCGGCGGGTGGCCTGATATAAGTCCCGGGAGGAAGTCTCGATATAAATCTTCATTCCTCCTAGGGCTTTTATTTGGGCTTCGGTTTCCCGGATCAACTTCTTACCCAAACCCATCTTACGATATTGTTCATGTACTGCAATCCAATATAAATCATAACGGTTTTTGGTACAAGGAATTGGCCCGAAGCAAGTATAACCCAGCGTTTTCCCTTCGGCTTCGGCTAAAATAAAATGATAACCGCTTAGTTCCGGACCCTTCTCCAGGTTTTCCCTGGCCAATTCCACGGCCACGTCCACTTCATCCTGATAAAAAAACCCTGAAGATTTGATAATCTCTCTGATGGCTTCCGGGTCATTTTCCCGTAGTGACTTACGAAAAACTAACTTATCAATTTCCATTACGTAATCCCCTATCCAGAAATACATTTAGGCCAACCATCCCCCAGCCCCTTCCTCAAGGAAGGGGGGTAAGGATATTAGCGGGGACACCCCGCACCCCGGCAGCATTAGCATGCTGCACTTGCCTAAAGATTCTTAAACTAATATTCTTGACTATTTAAAAAGAAAATAACTAATAACCTATATTTCCTTGATAATTTTCTCTATAACATCCGTAAAAGTTAGCCCGATCCGTTCCGCCGCGGCCATTAAGCCGCTTCCCGGAGTGAGGCAGGGATTGGCGTTGACCTCAAGCATCCAAGGTTTGCCGGTTTGGTCCACTCGGAAGTCAATCCGGGCATATCCTTTAAGATGAAAACAGTTCCAACATATCCGGGTGATCGTTTTAAGTTCATCAAGAAGCGGTAAATCATCTTTGTCAAACTCAAAAGTCCGTTGAGTATTTTGGTATTCGAAGGAATCCTCATCCCATTTGGCCTTATAATCGACAATTTTTACCCTGCCCGTTTCCTGATAATCGATAAATTTTATTTCTGCAGGAGGTAAGATTTCCGGACAACCGTCTCTGCCTAAAACCGAAACATTAAATTCCCTGCCGTCAATGTATTCTTCGGCAAAAAACTCCTTGCCGGTCATTTTTTGTTTTTTAGTTATAATATCTCTTAATTCGGATACAGTTTCCGCTCTAATTAAACAATCATTCTCTAAACCAATTGAAGCGTCTTCATTAACCGGCTTAATGATATAGCTAGAGCCGGGATTAAAAGCTTCAGCCTCATTGGAAGAAACCCAACTCGGAGTATTAACTTCCGATAGACGTAATATTTTTTTAGTAAGTATCTTATTAGTGGTCAAATAGATTGCTTCAGCCGGACAACCGGAGTACTTAATCTTTAAATGTTCCAGTAAAAACGGGGCGAAATGGCTAAGTTTCCCTTCACCATCTACTGCTTCAGTTAAATTAAAAACAAAAACCGGAGCCAACAAACTCAGGTTATCAATGAACGGTTTGAAATCCAGGGAAAATGCCATTTGTTCTGTTTTAAAACCTAATTTCTCGAGCGCAGCAGCGACCAAATCCGCCTGAACTTTTGTATCCGCTTCATCCGGAGCAGCCCCTATTGGTATCTCGTTAAACAAGACTACTGCCGTATTTTCAACCGACAACTATTTCCCTCCCGGTATTGAGCCGTTTTAAGGTTGCATTCATAATCATCCCAATTAATTTGTGATAGTCGATACCTGCTAAGCCGGATAAAATCGGTAAGTCGGAATGCTTCGGATTTAATCCGGCCAGTGGATTTACTTCAATAAAATTAGGAACTCCAGCGTCATCCAACTTTAAATCAACCCGCCCCGCATCCCGGCAGCCTAATCCCCGCCATGCTTTTAAGGCCGTATCGGTACAAGCTTGAGCCAGTTCTCCCGCTGCTAACCTATATTCAACCAGTCCTTGGTAGTTTTCCTTATTATAATAAGAATAAACTCCCGACTCGGCCTTTTCTTTCAGAAGTACTTCCATAACACCGATTACCGAAGCTTCATCTCCAGTACCGATTATTCCTACTGTAAACTCCCGGCCCGGTAAGAACCGCTCGACTAGAACCGGTTGGTGATAGGTTTGCAACAGGTTAAGGCAGATTGATTTTAAATCTTGATAACTATTAATTTTGGAAGCCCCGGTAATCCCTTTACTGGTGCCCTCGGCCACCGGTTTGGCAAATAGGGGTAAAGGCAAATCCACTGCTTTAATTTGGGACTCAGTCTCGACAACATAAAAATCAGGAGTCGGAATTTGCAGGTCCCGAATAACCCTTTTGGTCATTCCCTTATGCAATGTCAAAGTTAAAACCAAGGGATCGGAAAAAGTATAAGGAATCTGATAGGCGTCCAATACTGCCGGGATTTGGGCCTCTCTGCCGAATCCGTACATCCCCTCGGCAATATTAAATACCAAGTCCCAGCGTTCACCTGCCGTTAATTTGCCGATTAAACTTCGAATATTCCCGATTCGTTCAATGGTATGTTTAAAACTCCGCAGAGTGGACTCAATCCCTTCAATTGTCTCTATCTTATCGAATTCGGCGGTCTCTTCCTCGCCAAAACCTTGAGACAGATATTCTTCACGGAGATCATAGGTGATACCGATTTTCATCCAGCAGTCTCCTTATCGGTTTTATCTTCATTATAGTGATAGGTTAACCCTTGAAAATTCTTTAATACAACTCCGTTTTCATCCCTGCCTTGATAATATTCGGGTAGCAATGGAATTTTACCGCCTCCGCCGGGGGCATCAATCACAAAAGTAGGAACGGCGTATCCGCTGGTAAATCCGCGTAAGCCTCGGATGATTTCCAGCCCTTTAGCAACCGGAGTTCGGAAATGCGATGAACCCAATATTGGGTCGCACTGATAGAGATAGTAAGGTCTGACTCGGATCTTCAGCAAACCTTGCACCAATCGGCGCATCGTATCTATATTATCATTAATTCCTTTTAATAAAACAGTCTGACTGCCTAGGGGGATCCCGGCATCAGCCAACATGTTACAGGCATGACTGACTTCAGGAGTAATCTCATCCGGATGGGTAAAATGGATACTCATATATAGGGGGTGATACCGTTTAAGCATCCGCACTAAAACCGGTGTAATCCGCTGCGGCAAAACCACCGGCATTTTGGTCCCGATCCGTATTATTTCCAAATGGGGAATGGCCCGCAATCTTGAGAGCAGCCATTCCAACTTCAAACCCGGAAGCGTCAAGGGATCTCCGCCTGAAATGATAACATCTCTAATATTTGGATTGGACCTAATATAGGAAAGACCTTCTTCCCAAACACCAAGATCAAGCTTATATCGTTTGTTATTTCCGATTACTCTGGAACGGGTACAGTAACGGCAGCTAACCGCACACCAATTTGAAACCAAAAATAATACCCGATCGGGATAGCGGTGGACCACTGCCCGAACGGGTCGATGATGCTCTTCCCCCAATGGGTCGTCGGCTTCAAAGGGAGAATAAAAATATTCATCTTTAATGGGAACAACAGAACGCCTAATCGGCTGCAAAGGGTCGTCGGGATCAAGCAAACTGGCATAGTAAGGAGTGATTTTCAATGGAGGAGTAATTTTCAAGTAATTTTGAACGGAAACTTCCTCGTCGGTCAATTGGATAATGTCGCCAAGTCGTTCGAAGGAATCAATGGAGTGCTTGATTTGCCAACGCCAATCATTCCAATCGGCTTGCGTTGCAAAAGGAAAATAACGCTTTCGGAAATAATCGGCCTGCTCGCTGAGGGGTGTTGCAAATTTGGGGAGTGGCTTTAGCCCAACTTCATCGGAAACATTTTCACATATTTGTTCCATTTTCACCGAGCCTTCTTTTTATTAAATTTTTAGCTGTTAGCACGAGGTTTATTATTCAGTGATATTATAGAGCAACGTAAAACATATGTCAAACATAGTTTAATAATATTTTCAAAAAAGTTACAATACCGTTTGAACTAATAGGCGTAAGTGTTTCAAAAATATCATTTATTATATTTATACTAATATATCGTCTATTTCGGTAATAACTTAAGACAATTTTAGGAAATTTTACGGCGCAAAACAGCTCCCGCCGGAGCTTCCAAATCGCATGACAGTAAAACCTGATAACCGTTATGGGCTTCCCGGATTGAAAATCCGCTTTGATCGGTCATCCTTTCCATGGGTACCTCCACTATTTGTTCCGGTAATAACAACTCTACTTCATCTTCAGTGGTTAAATGGTTACGGACCCCGACTAAAATTCGGCCCTCCACCCGGTCATAAGCAAGAACCGTCCCGGCCAAGTCATGGTTTTGAATGTATTTGATCTCCGGATTGACCTCGTTTATCTTTTCACTGTCAAAATAAAACCCGGTCGTATAACCACGGTAGGAGATTTTTTTCAATTCATCCAGCCACACGGGATCAAACCGGTAACCTTGAGGATCTTTCAAATAAAGATCGAGGGCCTTGCGATAAACCCTAGTCACAACAGCCACATAATAGGCTGATTTCATCCGACCTTCGATTTTCAAGCTGTTCACTCCGGCAGCCAGGATTTGCGGCAAATACTCAATCATACATAGGTCCTTGGAACTCAGCAAGTAACTATAATGTTCATCCTCTTCCACAACTAGCGGCGAATTGGGCCGGGTCGACTCCACCAAACGATACTCCCAGCGGCAAGGCTGGGTACAGTCCCCTTGGTTGGAACTGCGCCGGTTCCGGTAAGCCGAGAGATAACATCGGCCCGAGTAGGCCATACACATTGCGCCATGGATGAATAGTTCCAGTTCCACCTCCGGGACTTCCGCTGCGATCTCCCCAATCTCCGCGAGAGTCAGTTCCCGGGCCAGGACAATCCTTTCCACTCCTTGCGTTTTCCAAAACCTGACCGCCGCAGCATTAGTGGTATTGGCCTGAGTGCTAAGATGAACCTGGATACCCGGTTGAATTCGCTTAACCGTTGCCAACACTCCGGGATCGCTTATTATGACACCGTCAATCCCCAACATAGCCAGGTCGTTTGCTGTTCTCTCGACTATCTCCAAATCACGGTTCCGGGCAAAGATATTCAAAGCCGCATAGACCTTGACCCCTTTTTGATGGGCCTCGGTAATTCCCGACTCCAAGTCTTCCATGCCAAACTCAGCTTGGCTGGCCCTTAAGCTCAGACCTTCCACTCCGACATAAACCGCGTCCGCTCCGTAAAGGACCGCAGTACGAAGTTTCTCCAGGTTTCCGGCGGGGATTAACAGTTCGGGACAGGACATAAAGACCTCCGTAAAATAAAAGTTTGAAGGGTGAAGGGTGAAGTTTGAAATAAAAATATTTAAAAATGAACTTCAGACTTTCGAATAACCCGCATACTACGATTCGATGGTTACAATTTAAGACATGGGTAGCACTTAAGATTCGGGACATAGGTAATCCGGGTATATTATTTCGTTTATTTCGCTCGAATAACCTCTTTCGGACTTTTACAAACCGGAGCTTAGTATACGCCTACCAATCGTTTCGTATAGCGAATACTATAATATTCTTATGCAAATTATCGGAGTCACTTAAAGTTTTCTTCTTAGTTTTACACAAGAAAATTGTACATTGTACATTATAAATTGTAAATTGGTAAATGATGCGCCGATGATGCCTAATTTGTTTGCCGAATATTTGGGTATAGACCCCTATCCGGCCTTGCGAGGCCACCTTTCCCCGCTCAGGGACAAGGAACGTCGACCTCCGCTGTCTTAAAAACTTCGGTTGGCTTTTCCAAGCACAAGGATATGTAAAACAGTCCTCCGTTGTCTATCATTTATAGTTTAGGCCAAAATGTATGACGAAGATTTGGGTTTAGACCCCTTTCCGGCCTATCGGCCACCTTTCCCCACCCGGGGACAGGAATAGCTTACCTCCGACGGCCTTTGAATCTTCAAAGCGTTATGGTTTTCTCCTCTCCGTTCGGCTTAACATTACCCATAAGTGGAGAGGAGACAAAAGAGGAGGGGTCTAACCCCAATTTCTATGAGAACCCCGAAAGCAGGAACGGAACTGATTTCCCCAGTACCAGCCCATCCCTTTCAATTCCTACTTTCACGCTAGCCGATCCAGAAAGGCTAGCTGGTCGATTTCTAGATATACCCGCATTTTTAATCGGTTTACCAATCAATCTTTTTCACTCTGTGTTCTTTCTTTAGTTACTTCTTACAAGTCAAATAATAGTGAATCATCGCTTCACCATCGGTTTTCTCAATATCGAAACTATTTTTAACTATTTCCTCGAATTCGGTAGGTGACATATCAAATTTATCAGGTCTTCCTAGATACTCTTCAATTAACGTCATAATCCTACATATTGGATTTCCTATATTAGGAATATCCAGAACAAACCTTCCATTAGGTTTCATTATTCTATGAACTTCAAGAATTGCCTTTGTTACAAAATCTTTTTCATAGTATTCAAGCACTCCAATGCATGCTCCAATATCAAAGAAATCAGCTTCAAATGGTGTTTCATGTATGCTTCCACAATATAATGAGCCAATGTATAATTCCTTGCTATTGATAAAATCGTTAAGCAGTTGAATGGTATTGCTGCTTATATCTACTCCATAGTAAAAAGATGGCCATTTATCATATCCCCGAAACATCAGGTTTAAACAGCAACCGAGATCAATAAATTTCATATTCTTTTCAGGTGATAAATAGTCCCTAATCTCTATTCGCCCACTTTGCGCAGATACACCTTCACTTGTCCATTTTTTGTATGCAGAATAATCTGGATCTTCGGTAATATATTCAGGTAAATACTTGTAGCGATCAATCCCCTTTTTCCCTAAATTTATGGCTTCATCATATGAATTTTGGACTACTTTTAATTGGTTCTCCATTTCCATCCTCATGTTTAACTAATTGTAAACTTATATGTACGAAAGACTAAAAACACAAATAATTTTACACTCTTAACAGGAAACATCGAACCTTTGCGAAGAATAACACGAACTCTCCGAATATTAACCCAAACTATCGGGAGATTAACTTTTACTATCCGATGACTAACTAGAACTCTCGCGAGACTGACTTTTACTATCCGGATAGTAATCCGAACCATCGCCAGACCGATTTTTACGATCCGAAAAGTAACTGGAACTATCACAAGATAAACTTTTACTAACCGGAGAGTAATCCGAACTATCGCTAGACTAAATTATACTATCCGAAAACTAACCGGAACTATCGGGAGATTAACTTTTACTATCCAAAGACTATCCGAACTTACGCTAGAAGAGGAGGTACCAAAAACCCGTACTATTAATCCTTTATCTTATTTTTCAAATCCTTTATCTGGAGTAAAATAATTAAAAAGGCAATAGAAAAAATTTACATTTTAGCATTTCGAAATAACAATTCTGTCGGGCTTTTCGCCAATAGGGCAGTTTAAAACGCATTCTTCACATTTATATATGAAACTTCCTTTCATATCAATTTCATTATCTCGTTTTAATTGATATTCGTTGCATTGAACTCCACTAAAAGTATCATCTTTTATTGCCTCTGCCGGACATAATGTTTTACATAAACCACAGTGAGTACATACTTCTTTACAGGAAGGTAAACCATTAGAAATTTCCGTATCTGTTAATATAACTCTCAAATGTACCCACGGTCCCCATTCACTGTGAAGGAATAAATAACTATCACCGATTTTACCAAGGCCAGTTTTATTAGCTAAATCTTTAAACCTAACACCACTCATACCTGGGTAGGGAATCATAAAACTTTGATATCCTTCTTTTTCAAGCAAATACATTACTTTGTGGCATTCTTGTTTTATATGCAAATCTGCAGCGCAAGTATTATTGTTGCGCTCATTTTCAAACGGGAACCATACCCATTCCATTAAATGTTTCACGTGGTGAGCTAAAATAATAATCGTTTTAACTTTTGGGAACATCTCTGTCATTATTTCTTTTTCCTGAATGGAACATAAAGAAATAGGAATAGCGTCCACATCACAACACTTCGATATACTTTCAGCAAGACAACTTAGTTTGATCAAAACTATTTCCTCCTTAAATAGACCGGTTAGCATTATCCTAATAAGTACTTCCCATCTATTCTAGTTATTGCTCCACCACCGAAAAGCACTCGAACATGTTTATCATTATCAAACCTTGTTTTTAATTGCACTATATTATATCTTTCTTTGCTTCCATTTTGTTCGATTACTAATGATTCGCCATTCCATAAGTTATTCTTGATCAGATAGTAACCAAATGCAGAATTGCCGGAACCGGTGGCCGGATCTTCTAAATAACCGAATGTAGGAGCAAAAACTCTTGTTCGATAATCACATTTTTCATCGTAAGTCTCACTGCAAAAAACTTCGATGATATCCACGCCGCTTTTTATACAAAAACTCTTCAAAGATTCAAGCTCAGGGTTAATATTAAGAATAGACTGTAAATTACTAATTGGAATAATTAAAGTATCTAATCCTGCATTTACAATAGCTATATCAAGTTTCTCGTTTATATCTTTTAGATCAATATTCAAAGCAATCGCCAGCTCGTCCTTATTAATTTTTGTCCCTTTAAATTCCGGATTTGGCGCCATAATAAAAACTGCATCTTTGCTTAAAATATGGTTTTCAACGATTAGCTGTCCCTTATTTGTGATAATAGTGACCTCAGGAATCTTTATTAAGCTGCTTGTATTCTTGATAATATCGTACATAATTGCAATTGTTGCATGTCCGCAAAATTCAACCTCACGTTCGGAAGAATAATACTTTAAAGAGAATGTAGTTTCATTTTCTTTGTAAATATACCCAACCTCATTTACAAATCCCCTTAACTCCCATGCAATTCTTTGCATCTCATTCTCACTAATACTATCCTTTGAATCTAAATATACGTACCCTGCTGGATTTCCATCCGACTGAATTGTAGCAAAAGCATCAACCTTCTTAAATATGAATTCTTTCATATAATTTAATCCTCCCATTATCTATCTTATATTCTAACTTTATTCCCCACCTTTAAATAAAGGCCCTATCCTATCAATACGGTTGGTCCATATTCCACCCGAATAATTAGGAGGCAACTGTTTTAAATCTACCTTGGTATCAAATCCCTCAGACCATTTCCCTTCTCCGGCTACAACTATAAAAAGAGAATTGGCGTCTTTAATTCTTTTAATAAATCGGTATGGCCAACCCCATAGAAAACGGGCATACCTTAGTGGTAAATAGAGAACTATTATTTAGTAGACAAAGCTAACTAGTAAAACAAAAAACCAAATTGCTTTTTTCTTCATGATGTTCATATTTTCCACCTTCTAAATAATTAGTTGAAGTAGCTAATAAATGGTGTATCTAAAAAGACCAGCCACGGAGACACAGAGAAAGAGATTTTTATAAATAAAATATCCTCTGAGTCTCTGTGTCTCTGTGGCATGAAATAAACACAATTACATTTCTTCAAATACTTTTTTTAAAGATAACGGAAATGGCGGACATCCCATAATTGTCTTATCAAAGTTTTTATTCTTACTGCAGCAGTTTCCAAAGGCGATTTTCATATTCTCACTCTCAACAGAGCCTTCAACTGAGCCCAAATAGATATCCGCTTTTCTTAGCTTCTCCTTTTCAAGAAATTGGCAGGATAGTAATAATGCATTCATACAAGAGCTGCAAGCATTTTTATTATGAATCACAAATTCGCCAGGAATTACGTTTGTCATTTCCGCCTTTTTAAAGTTATAACTTACATCATCAAGCTTTTCGCCAACGATATCAATGTTTTCGATATCGATGTTATTTTCTTCAATATAGTATTTTAAATGTTTTACCTCATCCAAATTATATCCCATAAGGCTGCTGCCCACATAATCCACCTCAGCGCAATTACCCCCGGCAATAAGGAGATTTAGATCTACCATATCGCCGCCTTTGGGCCCCATTCTTTCCATGCAAGATATACAGTCAACAATATTGAGGGCGGGCTTGATCATCCTGTTCAAATCAACAATCGCTTTATCCAAACCAACTTCATGAAAAAGTCTCTTTTCCTCTCTTACCAATAATCCTTTTAAGTTTTTCAGGGACAAGGTAACTCCGGTTGCATAATGGACTTTCATAATAGGCAGATTTATGATTTTATCAACCTCAAAAACCTCTTTGGCTACCTTAAGTTTATTTAGGACTAAAGGGTTATCTACTTCGACCTCTACTATTTCCGATTTATTTAAGTTGATTAATTCAATCCCAAACTTATTGGCTAAATCCGTATATCCGGTTTTATTAAAACAGATATTGGTCATTTGTTCGTTGCCAAATGTGGATTCAGCGATTACTATTCTTTTTACTCGAAATTGAATCAATAAATTAATCAGTTCTTCAACCAATTCAATGTTTGTTACGCCTTCAGTTCCATTAATATTAGGTTTTAACATAACTATATCCTGATGAGAAATATAACTTTCAAGTCCTCCAATTAAAGACAATGCTTTAATTAAGCCGTTCTTTATTCCCTCGTCTGTTTTCGCAATACTGACCGAACCCATTTTAGCCTCCCGATTTTTGTAAATAGACCCGCTATTCTATTTGTCTAATCTACTTTAATACACATATTATGTAGATAATTAGTAAAACCCATTTTCTCATAAAACTTTATTGCATTTACATTATCCGCCCATACACTGAGCTCAATTCGCTTAATGCCTTTAGCTTTGGTGAATTCTTTAACTTTTTCCATTAACATTTTACCAACTCCTTTATTCTGAAATTCCTCGATTACGCACATTTGGTCGATATAAATGGACTTATGACCTTCACAGAATAAAGGATTATCATAATTGCGGACAATTAATAATACATAGCCAACCGGTTGATTAGAGCTATATGCAATAAGGCTATAAATAAAGTCCTTTTGTAGCATATCATCGAACATTTTATACATATTTTCATAATTATATTCTCTAAAGATAGTTGGATGCCACATTTGCTGCAAATCATGCACACACTTGTTTAATCTTGCTAATACTTCGACATTTGTCTCTATCTTTATTTCTAAATCCATAGTACATCCCCTTAATCCCCGTCTTTTTCAGAAAATTTCCCAATTGAAATCCAATTTGAATATGTAATATATTCTCTAATAGTTTCCAGATAACCTGTTTCGCGAAGAAATTCAGATACAATTGCTCTATCTAGCCGGGAAGAGATCATAAGAAGATGATAAAAGTAGATATGAAGTTGGATAAGAATACTTCAGGAGCAACCAGTAAAATCGGACGGGTTGCTTGCCGCAAATGGAGGAAATTTCATTCTAAATCTATAAATTTTCGTGTAATACTTGGCGCTGCATGACCAAAAAGGATTTGAAGATATTTGAGATCCTTTTGTTCTTGATAATGCCACCAGCCAAAAGTTTTTCTTAACGTTATTCCGCTTATATTAATACCCGTTTTTTTACTAATTTTATTAAAAATCTGATTAACCATTCGAGGAGTTATATTTTTTTGGCCTTGCCCAATTCTGGATGGAAATAAATAATCATTATCTGATAAATTCCCTATATAAAATTTAAGTTCTTGTTGTAATTCAAGATCATCAATAATATATTTTTTTAATTTATTTTTTCCGGTTAATATTTCAATCGTATTTTTCCCTTTAACATCTACTGCTTTTAAATGTATAATTTTATTTATTAGAATTCCGGTTTTTATACAAAATAAAAACAAAATATAGTCACGATATGATTGAAGTTTAAAAGATTTCTTTAATTTTTCAATTGAAATTTTATCTTTAATTGGTTTAGTTTCACAATTTGTCATTTTTATAATCCTTCCGGTTTATATCTATAAATAATTAGACATAGTTTTAAAGCCTCCTTTCATTTTTTAATTTCCTAATTTTTCTGTAATAAATCAGTTAAAGATGAAGCTACTTCATTTAGATTTTCAGCATTGGCTACAAGCTCTTCCATTGCTGCCGAAGTTTCTTCGCTTGATGCCGCAGTTTGTTCAGTAGCAGTGGCTATTTCTTTAATCAATTGGAAAATTGATTCTGTAATTCGAGGGATAGTTTGAGATATTGCAAGCTGTTCTTGGATGATGGCATTAAATTTTTCGATTAAATTCATATTATCATTATAAAGAGATTGAATCGAAGCAAGATCTTGTTTTACAATCGTTGTTTTATTTAATTCTGTTTTGGCCAAAAAATTTATACTTTCAATATTATCTGATATAGATGTTATATTAGTAACAATTAGATTGACAGTATTATCGATATCTTTATTCCATTTAATAGAATCACCTGAAAATTGACTAATATTATCCGCAACAACCGCAAATCCTCTTCCGGCTTCTCCAGCCCGAGCCGCTTCAATTTGAGCATTAAGAGCCAAAAGGTTCATTTGATTACTGGCTTCTTTGGTAAGATTAATTATATTACTTATTTTTTCTGTTTGTTGTTTTAAGTATTCAGTAATTGTAGCTGTTTTGGATATAGTGTCCGGTATTTCATTAATTTCATCAATAGATGTGCTTATCGAATTGATCGTTTGATTGATTTTTATTTGGGTCTGACTAAAATGTTCGGTAATTTCATTTATTTTGCCAGAGACATATTTAGCTTTTTCAGTAAGATTTTTTACTAGATCTTCAGCTTCGGAAACCCGACTAACTACCGCATCGGCGCTCATTGATATTAAAGTGGCATTTTCACTTACATTATTAATACTTTGACTGACTTGTTCAGACATAGATGACAAAGATTCCGCGGCATAATTAAGTTGATCAGCGGTTAATTTCGACTTTTCAATACTTTCAGCTAGGATTGCATTTGATTTTTTTAGGTCCGAATCTGCTTTTTCAAAGCTAATAAAAAGATTTTGCGCTCGAACACTTATGTAATAACTTAATATTACGGATGATAAAAGGCCTAAAAACATACAGCCTACATCACCCATAAAAAACTCAGCTTTTCGAAATACAGGATTGGTAAAATCAGTGATCAAGATACCCGACAATGATAAAATTGCAGTATATAAGGTTAACTTTCTATGAAAATAAAGTGTACTTAATATTGTAGGTAAAAACCAAAGAACTTGTATTGTTATATCAGTACTGTATGAATAAGTAGCAAAACCAACATAACATGTAAAAACGGTTAATAATAAATATTTCGTTTTTTCAAAAGCAATATTTTTTTTTATCAAAAAACTAAAAATAGTTGCTATTGGTATCAGCATTAAAAAATTAAACAGACACAAATTTGGTTCAATAACCAGAATTTTTACTGTTGCTAATATATAAGCAATTGGAAATTGAAGAAAAGCTAAAATCCATAAGACTTTAATAATTATAGAATTAACACTTCTTTGATTATCAAAAAGGATTACTTTGTTCTCAATCATTTACTCGTCCTCCTTTTTTTTGTTTATTTATATAGTATCACAGAAATTATATTCATACAAGTTAAGTAATTGAATTACCTTATTTGTATGTATGATGATTAAAAATTCCCTATGTTATAATGTTCATAGAGGATTGAATTTTCATTCTAACAATTTACAATGACAATTATTTATTAAATATACAGTTTTATAAAAGCATTCCTTATTAAGTCAATTTACCGTTATCTAATAAATTTATAGTTAATTTCTTCAATCTTCTTTTTTAGTAGTTTAATTTCCGATTTTGTATTGTAGGTAAATTATATCTATGATAAGCTATAAGTATAAATTTTATTTAAGGAGGCTTAATATGAACAAAGTACATAAAAAAGGAACAGAAGTATATCCATACTTATTTAGTCCTATTAAAATTGGTCATATAGTTATTCCTAATCGTACATTTTGGCCCCCCTGGGATTTTAATTGGGCCAATAAAGATGGTTCTGTTTCAGAAAAATTACATAATTTTTATATCAATTTAGCCAAAAGTGGCTGTGGAATAATATATACCGGAGCGGCTACAGTGTCTTCGGATTCGATTCGTTTTGAAAAAACAATGGGTATTTACAATAAATCTCATGTTAAAAGCAATCAAAAATTATGTAAGGAAATAATTGCTCATGATTCTATCCCGGCTATTCAACTTATGAATTTCGGCCGACAATCCGTTACTACATTTACCGGCAAACCAATTTTGGCTCCTAGTAATGTACCATGCAAGGTTACATCTATTTGTGATCCAAATTATAAGATTAAGGAAATGACTTTAGAAGATATTGATCGGGTTAAAAATGATTTTATTAATGGGGCAGTATTAGGCGCCGAAGCCGGTTATAAAATTATCCAAGTTCATGCTGCTCATGGTTATTTATTATCAAATTTCTTATCACCCTATACAAATAAAAGAACCGATGAATATGGAGGATCAATTGAAAATCGTTGCAGAATAGTAATTGACATTATTAAAGGAATTCGTCAAAAATTAGGAAATAGTGTTTTGATTGATATCAGATTAAGCATATCTGATTTTGTTGAAGGAGGCTTAGTCCCGGAGGATTATGCAACAATTATACCTTTAATTGAAGCAGCCGGGATAGATATGTTAAATGCATCCGGAACCATTTTTGAATCATCTCTATCTTTCTTTATGCAAAAACTTCAGCCAGAAGGCAGATATATATATTTGGCTGATATAGTTAAAAAATATACATCTTTACCTTTAGGCCAAGCCGGCTATATTGGGACCTTAAAAAAAGGCGACGAATTTGTAAAGAATAAACAACTTGAATTAGTCGGTTATGGGCGAACTCAATTTGCAGATAATGAATTCATAAAAAATTCAGTTTTTAATAAAAAAAATAATGATTGTGTTTGGTGTGGCAAATGTTTGCTGGATTTATTGGACCCTCAGTTGAATTTTGAAGTGCATTGTACCGTTAATCCCAATTATCTGCGTCCGAAAAATGCAATGTTTTCGTTAAAAAGATTTTATCAACAAGGAGTCATGGCAACCAAGTATACTCTTAATAACTTAAAGTAATAATTTATAAGTTCCTTTCCAAGCCATGTTGAGTTTCACGAGCAACCATCGGATCTGATTTAATATCCAACCGATTTCGGAGCGCCCTTGATGCGCTCCGATTATCTTTAGGACCTTCTAATAATTCAATCAAAAATGAGTCGATCAATTTTACATTGAATTTAAAGGCTCCATTGTTTCATTATGTTTCCGGTCCAAATGTTTTAATTCTATATAAAGCCAAATCCCGGTGAGTACCGAAGAAACAAAGTCCGAAACCGGACCGGCGTAGAAAATTCCGTTCAGCCCGAAAAATCTAGGTAAAATCAGTAATGATGGGATTAGAACCAGTACTTGCCGAGATAGGCTAAGAACCATTGCCTGTTTGGGTTTGCCAACAGCCTGAAAGTAATTGGCGCTAACTATTTGAAAGCCGATAATCGGAAGCATGATCAAGAAAATCCGCATCGCCCTTGATGAAAGCGCTATCAACTCCGGGTCATTCTTGCTGAAAAGGCCGACTAAAACCTCGGGAACAAGATAAACCGCTGCAAAACCGATTAGCACTACCAAGGTAGCCGCCCCGATTGCCAGTTTTATAGTTTCCTTAACCCGATTAAATTTTTGGGCTCCATAGTTATATCCGATAATCGGTTGCGCTCCCTGATTAATCCCAAATAGCGGCATCAAAAAAAACATTAGGATACTATGGACAATCCCCATTGCTGAGATGGCCATATCACCGCCATACCTGAGCAGGCTTTGGTTTAAGATTACTCCAATAATGCTAGCCGCAAGCTGCATTAGAAAGGGAGCCGATCCAATAGCTACAATACTTTGGATTACTGCAAATTTTAGTCTTAGGTTTTTTGTATGAATCTTCAGATGGCTCTTTTTTCTGAGAAAATACGAAAGCACCCAAATAGCAGCAGCGGCTTGCGAAATGACTGTGGCCCAAGCAGCCCCCTTAATACCCAGTCCGAATTTGAAAATGAAGATCGGGTCCAAAATAGTATTTAAAATAGCACCCAACAACATTGTGTACATGGCGATCTTTGGGTTGCCTTCCGCCCGGATGAAATGGTTCATTCCGAAACCGATTCCCATGAAAATTGCGCCGCATAAGATAATCTTTAAATAGTCGCGGGCATAAGGCAAAGTTTGTTCGCTGGCGCCAAAAACTTGTAGCAAGGGATTAATAAAAATTATCCCAAAGACCATAATTATTGCAGAAATCCCAACCAAACAAACCATAGCGTTGCCTACGATTAACTCCGCTTCTTCCTTACGCTGCTCCCCGAGGCGGATGGAGATTAGGGCGGTGGCCCCCAATCCGATCAACATCGCCAGCGCCATCATCATCAGCATTAACGGAAAAGCGATGGTAATACCGGCAATCCCCATCCGGCCTACTCCCTGGCCGATGAAGATCCGGTCAACTACATTATATAAGGCGTTGACCACCATTCCGGTGATGGCCGGGATTGAAAATCTAAGTAGTAGTGTTGAAATCCGGGCCTCGCCCAGTTGTTTGGTATATTCCATGAAAACTCCTGACCTACTGAAAGTAGACTAATTATAGTATGCCCTTAAAGGACTATATGAAAAAGTTAGAATCCATATTTTAGAATTCTAACTTTTAACCGGTAAAAAGTCAACTTCTATAATTTAAACGACATCAGATTTCCAAATTACCTTAAGGCCAACGTAACAGTCACATTTGAATTGGATTTAATAAGGTAGGAAAGTCATATTACTTGTATTAGAATAACTATGTACTAAGTTGCTTTGCACTTCTTTTATTTAATCTTCCAAATAACCTATTTACTACTAATTCATATAAAGCAAGTATAAATAAATAAGATAATATAACAACTAGCGAATATTTTAGATAGACATTTAAATTGGTTCTTATCAGATAATAGGTCAGAGCGCTAAGAGGTAAGTAATGCCAATAATAATATGTAAAGGAAGCTTTATTCAAGTAAATAATCACATTAGTCTTTTTATTTAAATACTTTTTACCGATTCCAACCAACATGATAATTGCCGAACATTCGTATACACCCTTTATAAATGCCCAAGTATAGGTTAACAAAACAGCTTGAGCGCCCCATACCGCCCATTGGTAGTATAAATATGTTAATATTGGGATACATATTAATGCTATTACAGTTGAGATTCTGGTCAATTCGTATATTCTTGCTTGAATTTTTGAATCATACGCAAAAATAAATCCAAAAACAAAAACGCTCAAATAAACAAGGTCATTTGCCCAATCCATAAATATAATATAGGGCCGACCGACAAAAACCGGCCTTAAAAACGTTTCAACCAGAATAATAAAAGCCATGGGAATAAAAATGTTATAACCCTTACATAGGAAAGAAGTTACTCTGTTTAAACGATTATTATCTTTCAACCATCTGTAAAATAACGGCGCACATATAGCTGAAAAAGTAAAGAGATAAAGCAAGAACCACAAGTGAGCGTATCCGATGTAATAATCCATATTACTAAAAAATTCCGGTATGAAACTGAGGAAACTCCCTGAAAAACCATGGTAAAGGCCTTTAAAATAAGCTTGTAACGGACAAATGAATACCCAGCCTATTAAAAAAGGCCAGATTAACTTATTTGCTCTCTCCCTCATATATTCACTTCCGCTCCTGTGTTGAAGCGAATAATATGTACCTATCCCGGATAAAAAGAACAATAGTGTCATAAAAAAATTGTCCAATGACGCTGTAATTATAAGGAGTGGTAAAATTACCATATCCCTTATCGGACTAATAATGTATACGACTCCTAAGCCAGTATATGTTAGGGCGCAATGATACGGTATCAATGTTAATATTACTATAACTCTTAACCAATCTACAAAATATAACCGTTCTTTTATCATAAAACCGCCTCCTCAAAAGTCAAGTATTCCGCCTTTGATATATGATATTTCTCTTTTTCTTTTTTCCAAACCTCACCAGACAGACTACTCTGAATTTATGCAGTTAACGGTATTAAGGACTCTGTTTTGCTTTTACTCACTGTTTATATCTATTTTCTTTGCTTAGTTTATAAGTCCAATATAACATTCCTAAAACCACCGGAGTGAGTAACCACGCCCACCATGCTCTCCCAAAGGATTCAATAATCCAAAAACGCATCAGGTTTCCGCCATCGAGAAAGCTCGTAATTATTCCCTGATACCCCTCGAATTTGAAATTAAACTTTCGCGCCAAACCGGTATATACGACAGCCATATATGAAGCTACATATAAGTTCCCAATTATAATCGGAATCCCGATAATCACCGAGCGGATAATATTGCCCCGGGTCGCTACCACCACCATCACTATCGCTCCAACCATATTAGCCAAGTCGCCCAAGGGGATAAATTTGACTCCGGGTAAAACAAAAGCTAAAATCAAAGCTAACGGCATCAATAACAAAGCGGTTACAATTACCGAAGTATGCCCGACGATCACCGCATTATCCAAACCGATATGCGTCTCTCCGGCTCGGGAAAATTTTTCTTTCATAAAAGCTTTCATCTGTTCGGATAAAGGCATTAAACCCCGGCCTAATATATCGCACATCATCGGTAAAATATAAATTACCGCCGCAATTGAGAATGATAATTCCAATAAAAATTTGACCTCATAGCCCGCTCCCAAGCCCAACAACAATCCCATTATTAACCCGATCACCATTGGTTCGCCAAAGATTCCCAGCTTGGTTCGGATTTTTTCTGGATTGGCATCCAAGCGGTTCAGTCCGGGAATCTTCTCTAACAGCCTATTGCCGATCATCCCAAAGGGATAATAAGCTAATGCCGATAAGGTACTGACGGCGATCCCCGTTAATCTGGAAAACCTTTGGACTGCACCTGCCGACCAGTCCGCTAATTTTAGAGTGATAACAGTCGCGAGTAATGCCGCCGCAATACCCAACGCCTTATTCCCGGTGATTTCCGTAACCATCGCCGCTGTAAAGATAAAATGCCAAAAATTCCAAATATCAATATTCACCGTTTTGGTCACTTTCAAAAATAACATTGCAACATTTAATAACATAATTAAAACAATTAATAAAGGAGCAAGTTTGTAGGACCAAGTAATAGCGGCCAGCGGCGGCCAACCGACATCAAGGGCGTTAAACCCGAGGCCGGTATTTCTAATCAAACTCTCCACCGCTGGACCGATTTGGGCCACAAAAAAACCAAAAATAGTGAAAATACCGATAAATCCAATCCCGATAGTTAATGCCGATTTTAGAGCCTGACCGAGCTTCATCCGGAAAATCAGCGCAAACACGAATAAAATAACCGGTAATAACACATAAGGTTTAAAACCCAATAAATAAGAAATCACCTGATTAATGTTTTCCATGGCCGCTCCCTCACGGCAATATCAAAGTGCTCCACGATTGTGGGGGCAGGGTTACGGTGACGGACTTCTTCTCAAGTTTCACCTTAACCGGCTTTTCACTTTCGGTTGTATTCTGCAAGACCAGCACAATGCCGCCTTCCGGATTCTGAAAAGCGATGGCGTTGGAATGGCTCCAGGCATCGTATGGCCTTAATCCGACTAAACGTGCGCCCGGTTTGACAAAATGGCTGAAATGCTTGAAAGCATAGTACATCGGAGTATAAATCAGAGACTTGGTGTTTCGGTCTACTACAATCGCAGCATTTTGCGGCCATGGTCTCATTGAGTCGATACTTTTCCCTTCCTCATCGAGTACCATATTCCAAAGCATATAAGAGTTAACGCCCTGTACAAAATAATCCTTTACTTTATTCCAGGTATATACCCCGTATTTCCAATCGTTTTGGGGTTTGTTCGGATCAAAACCCGCTTTCCAATACCAATTCCCACATTCGGTCTCGGTTTGCATAATCTTTTTTTCCGGATAGTTTCTACGGGTCCAGTTAACCGAGTACAAACCGTCCCATTGAAATCCCACAGTGTTGATATAGCCGTTGGCTTCCGGATCTTCCAATACTGTCTTTGGGTATTTGGTATAATCCCCGTCCTGCATGGTCCCCAACCAAATTTCACCCTTTACGCCGCGATCTTTAAAGAGGGGGCCGAGATGATTTTTGATGAAAGTCAAAAACTGGTTTTCAGTCCATAAACAACTCGGATAATGGGTTTCAATGGTAGGTTCGTTTTGAACGGCAACTGCATAAGCGTTAATTCCTTCTTTTTGGTAAGCTTCAAGAAAACGCGCCAAGTATAAAGCATATGCCTTGTACGTTTGGGGATCGCTTTTCATGTAGCCGCCGTCAAATTCACCATTGGTCTTCATCCAGGTCGGAGGCGTCCACACCGAAGCCCAAATCTTCAGGTCCGGTTTAAATTTCATTGCCGCTTTGATGTAGGGAATCAAACAACCCTTATCACGTTCGATGGAGAAATGCTCCATCTGGAAATCGTCTTTGGTCTCATTCAACGTGTAACGGTCAATAGCATAGTCGCTTGCGCCAATCGGCACCCGGCAAATGTTAAATCCGGCTTCATTAGGGTCGAAAAGGGCTTTCAACGCCTCTTCCCTTTGCTCCGGGGTCAATAATGAAAGGGCCGCCCAGCCTTTTTCGTTGAAAGCCCCTCCAAAACCATCAATCTCCTGATAAATAGTCTTCTTATCGATTTCGATGGTGAAGTCCTTCCCCTTGGCCTTGGTAAAAGCCACCGGACCCCCATTTTGCCATGGGTCTGCCTGGGTTGTCACAATCCAAGACACTTCCGGAGTGGCATACCCCATAGGCAAACCGGATTGCAAGAACAACAAGAGAAGGAAAAGCAGTATTACCGGGGATTTCCGCATAATTAAGCCTCCTTCGAAATTCAAATATATGTAATCAATAATTCTGTAAAATTCTTTAATCACCTTTATGCCGAAAATGAATTATAATACTTATTCCTACTGAGAAATTCAATAATCCACACTTATCCAAGAAGCTTATTACAACATATATATCTATGATAAAAAAATCATTTAGAATTTCACTTTCTATTTTTCATTTCCTTAAAAACTAAATAATAAAGATAATTACCGCTAATGGTTTTTGCCCGGTCCAACTTCCCGCAGAGACATTCAAGAGGAAAAACAATCTTTAACCGGTTTAAGGTTGCAAATAAAGTATTGGTTTTTCGCTTTACTTTCTTATAAATTGCTTTGATGGTCTTATCCTCGGGAATACAAAGACTTACTTTGTAAATATCATAATATTTCTTGAGCGCTCTAACCGGATCATTTTGGTTATTAAAACCATATTGTTTGCAGAAATTAAGGTTCTCCTGTAATTCTTCCAAAGAAGTTTTCTCATCAAAAAATATACATCCCAATAAATATCTTATACCTAGTTTTTCTAAGACCGTAATGGCTCTAATATTATCTTCGGTTTTCAAACCTTTGTTCCACCGGTTAAGAACCGTTTGTGAAAAAGACTCCACGCCAATAAATACAGTTGCTAAGCCGGCCTCTTTTAATAATGCAAATAAGCCATAATCTACAGCGTCGGAACGGCAATCAATCTCAAATTTAAACTTAAGTTTTCGTTTAATAATCTCTTCGGCGAAAACTTTGACTCTTTCCGGGTTCCTACCAATAAAATCTTCATCAGTAAACCAAATATAATCAATTTTATATTCACCGTTTACCAACTCTTCAATTTCATCCACTATTTTTTCGGGGTCACGGTAACGCACCTTTTTTCCCTCGGCCAAAGAGTAAAAACGCTGGGCATAACAAAAAGAACATTTATTATAACAGCCACGGGAAGAAGATAACAAAGCAAGACGGGGAGCATTTTTCGGAAGCCGGTTTAACAGACGCTTTAACTCATCCCTGGATGGCGTCGGAAGAGTATCCAAATCGATTAATCCTCTTAAAGGATTAAGTTCTTTTTTGGTGCCCAAATTCTTAATGCTATGATAATCAGCGCCGTTTTTAATAGCTAAGGCCAACTCTAAAAAGGGAATTTCTCCTTCCCCCCTGATTACCGAGTCAACTCCTTTTTCTTTTAAAAGCTCTTCAGGAAAAAAAGTAGCCGCATAACCACCGAGACATTTGTGAATTTGACGAGGCAAAGCCTTCACTAAAGCTAGTGTTGCCTGAGCATTACTGGAAATAGTCGAAAACCCAATCAAATTATAACCTTCATTTTTGAGTGCTCGCAACAGCTTTCCATTGGATAAATTCTGAAGCGACTGGTTGTAGAGATCCACACTAAAGCCATTTTTCCTGAGTACGGCGGCGATCGACTCAACTCCAATATTCTCAAATTTTCGGGTATTGGCATATTTATCATAACTATTATCAAAACAATGCTTTGCTGTTACCAACGCAATTTTCATGCTAAACTCCTAATAAAAAAAATAATCCGGACCTTTCGTTTCATAAAACCTTAACCACCCGTTTATCCTCAAATACATAAATAAGATCCGCATTAACTATGGTAGAAGCTTTATGAGCAATAACAATAACCAGCCGTTCTTTGGCAATAGCTTCAATTATCTCTCTAATTCTTGCTTCATTTTCCTTATCCAAAGCCGAAGTCGGTTCATCAAAAATGAATACCGAAGGATTTTTTATCAACGCTCGCGCCATTGCCAATCTTTGTTTCTCTCCACCAGATAAATTTACTGTTTCCATGAGAACACTATCATAACCTAAAGGTAATAAAAGTATTTTTTTATGTATCTTTAATTTTTTACATAACTCCTCGATTTCGCCATCGGTGGCATCCGATTTTCCGCAACGGATATTCTCCTTGATGCTATCATTAAAAAACTCCATCTCTTGAGTAACAATGCTTATTTGCTCCCGTAACGTCTTTAAATCAATTTTCTCAATACTTAATCCGTTTACATAGATATCACCGGAAGTAGGCTTATACAAACCCAATAACAACTTAACCAGAGTACTCTTTCCCGAACCGGAAGCTCCGATAAAAGCCACCAATCCTCGGGGTGGAAAAACCATATTCACCTCGGACAATACTTCCGTGCCATCTTCATATACAAATCCAAGATCTTTAATAACTATTTCCCCAAGATTATTTATGCATTCCTTTTTGCCGTCCTCTTTATATTCGCTCTCCATCTCTAAATATTCATAAATACGATTAAAAATAGGGATATTTTTCCGAAGCTCAATATTATTCGCAAGGATCTCTTTAACCGGCTGTACCATCAATTGGAAATAAAGTCCTAAGGCGACTACGTCTCCTAAGGTCAATCGATTTCTCATCACAAATATACTTCCTAAACCATAAATAACGCAGAGGGATAAAATAACAATTATCTGGGATACATTGTTTAGAATAATCGCCAAAAACCAGATTCGAAGATTATCTTTAAATGTTTTTTCCAGAACATCTCCATACTTTTGCCGTTCTTTTTTTTCCAATAAGAATGCTTTTACCGTCATTATCGAATTAATTGTTTGATTAACCGTCGTACACATCCGATCGCGATTTCTTTGGACATCCGACGACAAAGACGTTAGTTTTTTACTAAGCTTAAAATTAAGAAATGAAAAAAAGGAAATCACTAAAATAACAATCATTGTTAAAGAAATGGATAAATAAAGCATCCCTGCTATTATCAGCACAATTAAAATAATATTCTTTACCGCAATTATAAAGAAATCGGAAATGAACTCGCCGGCTTCTTTACCATCATTAACCACCCTGGAAATAATCTCTCCTTTTGTACTGCGATTAAAAAAAGAAAGGGGGGCTAACAACAGTTTGTTAAAAAGTCTCTTCCTAATATCAAGCACTATATTTTCCGTTACGTGTAAAAAAACAATATCCTTGATATAACCGACGATCGGTTGAGAGAGCAAAACCAAACAAAAAACAATAATACCAAAGTATAATTTTTCCAAGGAATGAGCGGGAATCACTTCATCGATCAAGTAACGTGAAACTAACGGTGAGGCAAAAACCGTAACAGCATAAATAATTGTCAAAACAAAACCAATGATTTGCCATATGAGATAAGGTTTGATTAAATCAAATATTTTGCCTCGGATTGACTTCATTTTAATCTCTGCCTAATCCTCAAGAACCTTGACCAACCTGGTTCGATACTTTTTCAAACCCTTATACTCAAGGTGTTTCATGATTTTTTGGTTATGTTCAAAAACATCAGCCTCCAAATACCTTATGCCTCGTTTTTTTCCCCATTCCTCAGCGGCCTTAAACAAATTTAAGCTCATGAAATAAGCGTGTTCTCTGTTTCGATAGGGGTCATCGATAAAAAGATTCAAAATATAAGCATAATCGTCGGCAAAAAAATAAAAATCCTTAGCATGCAACCAAACTTCAATAAAACCGACCGTAACGCCATCTTTTTCAACAACAAACAAACCGCAGTCCTCGCTGTTAATCGCCTTAGTCATTAATTCTTCTCCATTTAAAAACTTAAAATCATCTTTATAATAATCATCCTTACTTAGCTGATCCTCGACTAGTTTTTGTAACAACTCCACCAGCCGGTTCAAATCCTTAAGCTGAGCTTCTCTAATTATAAAATCCATAAAATCACCTCATCCTGCGGCTTGAAAAAATATGCTAATGCTTCAAGTTAGTATTCGCTTCACAATACTAGTTATCGGCTCAACTCCGAGCAACCGGTCTTCTTCAAAAGGATGTTCCGGTTTAAGTTTTTCGATAATTAGATCTAGTCCGTAAGTATCAATTAATTCTTCTACCGTCCGGGCGGATATCCCGTAAAAATTATGATCGCCATATCCTAAGCGGTAGAGATCAACCAAAGGTTTATCCGATGGTTCAATAAGCATTGTCTTATATTGTTCAGCCATATACAAAGCGAGTCCTTCGTCTAGCCAAAGAGGGACGCGACCTTGAGTCTTATAATTAACAATAACATGAACCAATTCATGAACCATTATCTGGGAAAAACATCCGATGTTTCTCCCTTGCCATAAACTGTAGTCGAGCAACAAGATATCATTGTCCCGGTATGCCGCAACCACCCAATCAGGAAGCTCTGTCTCCAAAAACTCCGCAAGCTGGTTTTGATCGTCAAAAAAATGGATTACTACTTCTTCATTAAACCTAAATCGCTTTTTGATTTGAACCATTTTTTCCAGCCAATACTCTTCCCGCTTTAAAAAATCAATAATTCGATCATCACGGATAATAAACTTGAGTTTATCAATTACATTATTAACCATTAATTATCCCTATCATTTTCCACGGCATAGATCAGATTCATCAGCTCTTTGATGTTGAACTTCCACCGGTCACAAACGGGCTTGTTATTCTTCCGCCCATTAAACGGGCAACCCCCCATACACATCGGCAATAACTTACACTCCCTACATTCCTTATACTCAAAAGGATCCCAAGTCATCCAATTAATCAGATTTGTTTGCATCCGTTGTTCGTCCTTATTTCCGCCGATTCTATCGGTAGCCAGCTCGGTCTGGCCAACCTCATTCCAACATTTATAGACGTATCCCTCGGGATCAACGATCATTGCATTCCAATAATCTGCGCTACAGTAATTATTCTTTATGCCGGGGTAATCATAATCTTTAAAGACCCTAAAACCTTTATTCTGCAAAATTTGATAAAATTCGACATAAAACCGGGCATACTCTTTCGCATTCAGACAGTTGTTAAAAACATTCTTACAATACTTGGTATAATCGATGACTTGACCTAATCCCATCGGGAGCTCGCTCAGGCCTTCTTCCTTTAAGATATCCATTAGTTCTTCGATATTATCAATATTGGTTTTATCAATATTAATCCGCAGAAAAACATCCAACCCTGCTTGAAAGGCTTTTTTTAAATTCTGCAGAACCGTCTCAAAACTGCCATCCGGCGAATCTTTTAGCCCACGCCGTTCATTATGGATGTTTGGCGGCCCGTCGATGGAAATTTGCACTGAATTTATCTTGTATTCTTTTAGCTTTGCGATGACCGAATCATCCAATAAATATCCATTGGTAGTTATATAAGAGTTATATAAGGTGCTCTTTTTCTGACAAGCTCCGATAAACGCCTCGGAGAGTTCATAAATGATTTCCTTAACTAACAACGGTTCTCCGCCATACCAACCAATGGTTACCGATTTCCCCTCCCCGGCAAACTTTTCTACCACTTCGATTAACCCTTGTTTTACATCATTATTCATGACACTAGTATTGGGATTCTCATAGCAGTACTTACACGCGAAATTACATTGCAAAGTAGGCGCAATAACTATATCCAAATGATTGTCGAAAAATTTTCCCCGTAAATTACGAAATTTAAGTAATTTGAGTTCGTCAACTTCGTCACTAACAATAAACCCACCTTCCAACATTTGATTGACCAACGCTTTTTTATGATCATCCAGTGAATCCACTGTAATATTATCAATGTTATTTATGATTGCTTCAAATTCTTCCTCGATCTCAGCCAAAGCACAGGTTAGACTATTAAAGGCAATTTTTTTTCCACTCTCGGTAGTCCAGATAAAATTGTACTTGGATTTAAACATATAGCCAATACCTCCCGAAAGAAAGCCTCGTTTAGTTTTCTTCGATAGAAACATCTTCTTTAATCAAAAGCTGAAATTATAGATAAACGCAAAAAAGATTATTAATCTTTTTTGCGTTTATCTTAGATCATCCTCTTACTCCGGCAACGCCGGTTTGACTTCTATAACTACTACAATTATTACAAGAAACACAAAAGCCTTGGTTAGTCTTTACATTAGGTTTAAGTATAAACTTCACGACATTCACCTCCCTTTATCCAAATGTATAACATCCGTATGCGTTTGTCTTAGGATCATCCTCTTACTCCGGCAACGCCGGTTTGACTTCTAAAACTACTACAATTGTTACAAGAAACACAAAAGCCTTGGTTAGTCTTTACATTAGGTTTAAGTATAAACTTCACGACATTCACCTCCCCATTAAAAAATTATTACGTTTGCCCTGTCCGTTATCATATGGCGGTATAACCTCCATCAACTGTCAGTATAGTGCCGGTAAGATAAGATGATTCTTCCGATCCTAAATAATAAATACTTCGGGCTATCTCCTTTGCATTAGCAATACGTCCCATTGGAATAGCTTCCGCGCATTGCCTAGATCTATCTCTTTTTGACAAATAATCTATGGTCATTGGGGTTTCAACCGTTCCCGGACAAATACAATTACATCGTATTCCCAGCCGGGCGTATTCTGCCGCAACACTCCTGGTTAAAGCGATAACGCCGCTTTTGGAAATACTATATGCCGACATATAAGGCATACCGACTAATGCGCTAATGGATGAAACATTTACAATCACACCGCTTCTTTGCCGGATAAAGATAGGAAGAACCTCACGGCAAAGGAGAAAACTACCGGTAAGATTAATATCGATTATCTCTTGCCACATCTCATCCGTAGTTTCATGCACCAAGGCCGCTTCCGCCGCTATTCCCGCATTATTGACAAGAACATCGATCCGTTTAAACTGTGAGACCGTAGCCTCAATTGCCTTTTTTACATCGGAAAGCTTAGCTATATCCCCGGAAACAGCCAATGCTGTTCCGCCTTTTTTATTTATCCATTGGGCCAGATCATCAATCTCTCGCCGGCGTCTACCGATCAAAACAACAGTCGCGCCCTTGGCGGCATAAAGCAATGCTGTGGCCCGGCCAATACCGGTTCCGCCGCCGCTGATTAAAACCACTTTATGCTTAGCGGATTTATAGTTCCCTTCTCCTCCAAGCATTCTCCATTTTCCCTTACAGATCCGCTTCATTTTTCGGCGCATTTCTCCTTGTCACGAAATACTGTGACAATCGATGTTTTTTCCGTAACAAATCCTTATTATGATACTTATAAAAACCCGGAAATATCTTAGGATATTTTTCAATAAGTTTATAGATCTCATTATAATTCGAGTTAATCTTATAATTGTTCTTGCCAACCGATTCGTGTCCGGTAACAACAAAAATCGAATAATCATCCCGGGCAAACTTCAATCCTTCATTATAATGCTTGTATATTTCGGAACCGGGTAAAGGAGCAAACTCAAACAGCAAAACGGTAGCTCCAACATCTTGGAATTTAGTGACCCATTCCAGTGTTTGTTGAAATTCCTTTTCATCCTCAAAAGGATAACCCCAAATAAATGAGGCATGTACACTTTCAAATAATGCCACGCTTTGTTTAGTAACTTCATATGCTTCTTCGATGGAAAAACCTTTTCTAATCTTTTTCAAAATCGAGTTGGCGCCGGATTCGATGCCATATCTGATTTGGATACAGCCGTGATCGACCATTTCCTTCATGATTTCTTCATCCATCAAATTCACTCTGCCAAAACACTTCCATTTAATTGGGAAAGATAGCTTTTCAAAAGCCTTCATCATTTTATTAAATCGTTCTCGATCTAAAGGAAGATTATCATCTTGAAAAAGAAACAATGTCTCTCCCGAAGCTTTATGGATCAGTTCAAGCTCTTCGACTAACAAGTCAATACTCCTATATCGAACCCCGACACCAAAGTTGTGGGGTTCGGTACAAAAAGTGCAACTATAAGGACAGCCCCGCGACGAAATAGTGCTAGGCTTGGCGTCATAATCATTAAAATCAATTAACGAAAACGCCGGAAGGCCAATTTCATCTAAATCTTTAGCGATCCTCACAGGCGGTAATGGTTCAATTTCATCTTCCATGATCTTTAACATATTTAGCTCCCCTTCACCGGTAACCACACAATCAATAAAGGGGAAAGCTTCAATTGCTTCTTTAGCCACCGGTGAAGGTCCGACTCCCCCTAATATCACCTTGCAATCAGGGTTTATCTCCTTTAATCTTTTAGCGCACATAACCGTAAAGGGAAAAAGATTGGACATACAACTAAATCCAACCACTGGGGCGGTTTTTCCTAAAGCTTTGATAAACAGATCTACGTCAAAATATTCAGCATGGGAAAAAAGTTGGTAATCAATGAATTCTACATTGTACCCCTTTTTCTCCAAAAAAGAGGCAATATATAAAACACCTAGCGGAATATAATTTTCTCTGTCATATTCCTTCCCGATCTTTACCAACATTAAATTCATATTGATAAGGGTAACATCGGAAGGCCGGTCGCTATATGTATATGAACGCTTCAATACCACGTCTTTTTCTTTTTTGCTATTTTGTAAACCCTTCATAAATATCCTCATTTTACCAAGCCCTTCTAAAAAGTTTTAAAAACCGTCATTTTTCGACATGAATTTCTTTAAGTATATTTCATTTATTGTTTTTTTTCAAATATTCCATAGAATGATTAAGTTGAAGATAGAAATATATTCATGCTTTTTAGTATGTTTTTCTTATTTATACACCTAAATCCGTTTTTTGCATTTTAGCATGTCTCAGAAACGAGTCAATATTCCCCAATTTCTAATCGCCTTTTGTCTTTTGAGTAATTCAATAATGTTCACGGAATTGACCCTTCCAAATGAAAGTCAAACCGATATGCCGATAGAAACCGTTGTGATACGAAGCCCACGAGTTAATTGACGCTTTACCCGATAATAAAAGGCTAAAGTTGAGATATGGCATTAATCTGTAATAACTCACTTTTTTACTAATAACGATTATTACTTTATAATAAGGGATTCAATCCAAACCTGTTACTATTCAGCCTCCGCAACCAAATCGCATTATGCCCCGGGTCATCCGAAACGGTCCTCCCGATAGCATTAATTCTCCGGGTAAGACAGCCCCGGCATTCGGCGGCCTCGTCTCCCAAACAAATCTTGTTTGGGTATATCTGATAATCAGGTCGATAGACCTTTGGGGTAAGGTTAGGCATCACCACATTGGCCCCGGCCCGGAGCGCCGCCTCCCTGCCCTGTGGATTAATGCTCCCTAATGCCGTAGTTGCTGGAATCAAGGCATAGGGGAGCGCCAATCTAATCAATGCCACCATCAAGCAGGTAAGTTCCACAGTTCCCCCCGGTTCCTCCCCCAAGGGAGTATCGGGATGGGGAATAAAAGGGCCGATCCCCACCATTTCCGCCTGAAGCTCCCGGGCCAGTTTCAAATCATACCATAAAGTCTCGGCAGTTTGTCCTGGCAGACCCACCATGAATCCGGTCCCTACTTGGTAGTCGAGTTCTTTTAAAATTTTTAGCAAAGCTACTCTATTCTCCAAGGATTGGCCTGGATGTAACCGTTCGTAAAGCAAAGGATCGGCGGTCTCGTGCCGCATCAGATACCGTTCCGCCCCGGCATCACGCCATAACTCATACTCCCCTGGTTCCCGTTCGCCGATACTCAGGGTGACCACTAGGCCAAGGCTTTTGATCTCCCGGACAATTTCCGCCATCATTTCCCCGCTGTAAGCCGGATCTTCCCCGGATTGAAGTACCACCGTCTTGTAACCAAGTCTGGCTCCATTTTTGGCTGCAGTAACTATCTCCTCCGGAGTCATTCGATAACGCCACACCTTTCGATTGTCCCGCCGCAAACCACAATATAAACAGTTGTTCCGGCAATAGTTGGAAAACTCGATTAATCCCCGAAGGTGTACCGCGTCACCCACTTTTTCCGCCCGCATCCCATCGGCAGTATGCAAAATTCGGCGCGCCTCAGCTCCTCCCGGATTTGCAATTAATGAAATAATTTGGTCCCGGTCTTTAAACATCTCCGGCCCGACATGATATTCGAAACAATTGAGATTATTGTTCATTACCCTACTCCGTCAGCTTTTCTTGGCCATAGTGGCCCGGGCATTAACTCCGTCAATCTTCCCCAATCTTCCGGTAAGAGTATTAATCTCATCCTCAGTACCATCGACAATCAATGAAAGCACTCCCACATTCCTCTCCCGGTGCGGTATCCCCATCCGCCCCACTACAATCCGGTTAAACTCGCTAATTATACCATTAACCTTCTCCTGCACCTCCATAGGCCGCTCCAAAATAACAGCAATAACCCCCAAACGTTTTTCAGCATCCATCTCAATTCCTCCTACTCTATAGTAAAATGACCATCTATTCACTTAATTCGGTGTTGAATCCGTGTTAATCCCGTCTGAAACAAGGTCTTTATTGACAGAATTTAGTATAATTTATTATTCTCTGTGTCTCTGAGTCTCTCCCACAGAAAAGTAAAGAATACTTTAATTATCTCAATCAGACGTAATTTTTTATAAAAAGCTTTCCTTGAGGTGACTCTCCCATATCACACCGGGTCAATGCCCTTACATTCCTTCGTTCTC
>JAEYRN010000059.1 GCA_023435565.1 Bacillota bacterium | reverse complement strand
ACTTCTGTAACATCATTCACAGTCATTTCTTTTAATTCCATCGTCGAATCACCTACAAATGTCTTTTCAGAGCGGCCATGGAAGCCGCTATTGGCCCAAATTTTCAAGGCAATGGCGGAGATCGTTTGGCACTCACGACGTCGCCGAGGCATAGTGACACTTCGACTTGCCGAAGCGATGTGGGCGCGCTGACTACATGACATTACTTTCATGACATGAAAACTTCTTCGAATTTGATTTCTTTGACTTACCGCGCCCCGAAGCTTGAGTGCCTTGATCTCCGCAGTACCAGCCCATCACTTTCAGTTTCAACTATCACGCCAGCCGAACCATGGATGGTTGGCTGGTCGGCTTCCGGAAATAACTATTTATTTTCTATTGTCACCACAGGTATTTCTGTGGAAAACATTTCATTTTGTAAATCTGCACTTACCTCTTTGAGAGTCTTCAAAAACGGCTTAATATCTTTTCCATAGCCCCGTTTACAATACATATAAACCAGTAGTCCTTTTTTACCATCTATATCAATGTCTTGATAACGATAAAGATTATACTCCACTAACTTTTTTTCGGTAACTGTAAAATCTAATACAAAAGTTTTCTCATCTGCATTGCCCTTAAGATATACTAAACCATTTTTACCCATTTTTATTGCTAATTCTGTTGCTTTATTAAGAGCAGCGCTCTTTGCCGTTATGTCCTTGACAAATAAATGTATTGCCAACATTTGATTGAATGTTTCAAGATTTTCACCTGTAGGTAGATATTCTTGGGCATAATATGTATCATCTGGTTTATCGCTCCATGCAAGTTCAAAAACTGTTTTATTAAATTCTAAAGGACCTTTAACCCCAATACGTTCTATCACATCAGTATTTGATTCAGTTTCAGCCAGTATTAATCCGCCTACACTTAATAAAATGCAAAAAATAACAGACATGATTTGTATAATTCTTTTCATTTTTTTTGCTCCTTTGGTTTTGATTTTGGCCGTGCCCACGATGGGCCGGCCTAGGGCTGGTATTGCGAAGATCTACCAATATCCGCCCATTCATTCGCAATAATAGTCCCCATCCCCGATATTCCGATCATTTTTTCGCATCACTTAGCCCTAATTTTCCCCCAATAGCGAAGTTCCCCTCATTCTCCCTTCGGCACAACAATAACATTTTACCATACAAATCATGAATTAACAATTTTCGTAACACAAGTTGAATAATGTAAATCTCCAATTAAAAGACTATTCCGTCAAATAAATGATTCATTCCGGAAAAATATCTATTCCATCGGTAATATAAAGTATTCATTCAAGAAAATGAAATATTCCACCAAGAAGATTAGATATTCATTTGAAGCGCCACAGTTCGTTTCTCCGCCGGAGGAGAAAGATAGTATGAGGAGTGGAGTTCAAAACTTCCTTTTTGGAGTTGAAGGGCTGCCGACATGGAGTTCGGCTTCGGAGGTCTAAAGTCCGGGGTTAAAGGTCTGAGCTCCCAGGTCGGAGGTCTGAGGTACAATTAGCTTGGAGAGGGTTTTAAAATTACCGGTAAATCGGTATTATTAATTCGCAATTATAAATATGTCCCTACTCAAAAAATGATTTCTCTGTGTCTCCGTGTCTCTGTGGCCAATAATGATTTAGCCACAGAGGCGCAGAGACACAGAGTTAAAACAATTTTCATTCTTTCATGCGTTCCCGGGGCGACTACTTACCGAATACTGTTTACTGATTACCATTTATATCTTACCGTATAATTGATAACCTTCTCCCCATCCGCCGGAATAGTAACCGTAAATTCCGCCTTTCCGGCCTCGGTTTTAACAAATTCACAATCATTTTTAATGATTTTCCATTCGTTCCAACGGTTTAAATGTTCAATGGCGGTAATAGTTACGGGCTCTTTTTTATGATTGCGCAAGGTGATTCGATAACTTTCCTCACGGATATTTTTACTTGGTTCCCGCACTTCGGTCCTGATTCTTTCTCCTTTGATATCAAAGGCATTCCCCATATAGATCCGGACTTTTTCATCCTTGGGAGTATGATCGATTTGATCTTCACCGATAAATTGGAGTGAACCTTCACTATCAGCTTTCTGAACCCGGATCCGACCTTTCGGCAGCGGCATCCCCAAATTATTTTCCTTACTGTTTTTAAGTTCTACCATTACCTTTACTTTTTTGGGGTTTAAGGCACCCTCATAAATAAATAACTTTTTAGCCGGAACCGATACGCTAGTCATTAACTCCACTTGTTTAACCTGATTGTTTTTAATAGTGGTTTTACGTCCTAAAGTATAGAGATGGTATTCAAAAAAGGATTCTTCTTGAAATCCGGCGTCAGCAGCTACCTCATCTGCAGCCCGCATCAAATAAGCCTTTTCAAGCTGAGGCCTTTCTTCTTCGGGCACACGGTTAACATCGCCCGCCACTAGCTTTAATTTTGCTTGCTTATAATCCAAACCGCTTTTGTTATCAAGCGTTACCCATCCGATCAAATCGAGTCGATCATCGGTCTGATTGACTGTTGCTACATAATCGGCTTTCCAGGAAATTCCCCGGGTCAAATAGGTCATCTCGACCTGTTGTTTCCCTGCTTTCCCCGGATTGGATAACAACCAGACCAATGTCGGACGGACCACCAAACCTCCTGGCATTTCGGGAAAGAACACGGCTTGAATTTGTTCGGACTTAATTACTTTGACCTCTCCCCCATCCGGTTTAGAGGCGATAATTAAATTATTACCGGTACTCACCAAAAAACCTTCATAATTCTCTCCTTTGACCGTAGCAAGCCGAATCTTTTGGCCAAGGTATTTTTGGAGCAATTTCGTATCGCTGATAACGTCATATTCATAGTTTTGTTCTAATACTCTAACTTTGGGTTCAGTAAGAGAACGGAACCATACCGATGTCGGATCAATCAAAGCAGCCACATCCGTAAACCTTAGTTCACCCACTCCGACTGGCAAATCCATCATCCGACAATCCTTAACAAGGGCTAAATCTTGATTATAAACTGTTAAATCGATACTTTCTCCTTGTTGTTGTCGGTCTACAGCGAAAATAGTTCTATTGTTAAAAACTACGAATACCAATAATGTTGCCATGAGAGCGTAAAATGCAATCCTAAAATTGAAGCGGTTTAAATTCATTCAATCTCACCTCATTTTGGTTTTATATAATTTTAGACAAAACAAAAATAGATTTGTTCCAAAATTACCGTTTGCATTTAATCTTAAATATTCATAAGCATTTTAAAGTTAAGATAACTTCTTAAATGCCTGAATAAATTTCTCAGTGATAGCCTCTACCGGCCTTCCTTCATTTGTTTCAACTTGTAAACAGTGAATTAGTTGATTACTTAGCGCCGTAATTGCCACTTGGACCACGGCTTCCTTAACCGCGGCCAGTTGTATAACCAGATCCTGACAGGAACGTTCTTCTTCCACCATTTTTTGAATACCCCGAAGTTGCCCTTCAGCCCTTTTCAATCTAGCTAAGATTTCCTCCTTAGCAACACTGCCGAAACAAGTTTTTTCATTAATACCGGCCATTTCTGTCCCTCCTACAGTACCCCGTATTGTTCCATAATTTATTCGCGCCGGTTTCATTTTAACCTGCTTTTTAACTAAAAATCATCCAATTACTAATTTATATATTCAATCCCCGCCACCTTAGCATAAAGCGGGTCTAATGCCACTAAATCGTCCCGCCCGATCTCCTTTAAACTGAATTTACCAAGGGAACGGGCTACCGTCTCCATTTCCCGCACGCAACTTTGAAAGTAATTATTTAATTTTTGAGCTCCCTTTTCAGGATCAAACATGTCCGACTCTTTTGCATCCCGATATAATAATCCGGTCGGTGGTTCCCAAGGGATACTTTTGGTAACCTGAACATTTAACATGGTCAAAGCTGCAATAGTCCCAACAATTACTGCATCCGCTCCCAGCGCTAGACATTTTAAAAAATCTCCCGGTGTAAATAAACCACCGCCAATTATTAACGATACTTTTCCTTTTAGACTACATTTATCGAAAAATTGCGCCGCTCGGCACAATGAAGGAAAAGTAGCCAATCCCACATCATCCAATAATAATGGCGGCCCGGCATGAGTACCGGCTTCCTTACCATCAAGAACGATGATATCAACGCCACCCTCTATCATCAACTCCAATTCTTTTTCCAAGTAATTGGTACTGCCAAACTTGACCCCGATTGGTACACCCCCGCTAATGTCTTTCAGGCGGCTAATCAAAGCTTTCCAATCCTCCAAACTTTCAACCTCAGGTAATCTTGAATCCGCTAACATATCCAATCCCGGAATAGTCTCAAACCTTCGGGCAAAATCCGGAGTAACCTTATAACCCTGAAGTCGTTTCGGAGCCGGTCCCCATGCGCCCTGACCCAAAGCAATTTCTATCATATCAGCTTGCCGCAGAATGGATTCGGATTTTGCCCAAAAACCTTTAGTATATTGTTGAATATATTTTTCTGCCTCTTCTCTAACTTCCTCGACAAAAGGACCGCTTCCACAATTAGTTGCGATACCGGAAAGAACCGAGGCTTTCGCCACTGCTAATTTCGTTTTAAGGCTTAATGCGCTTATCGACCAGCCTCCTACCATTACCGGGATTTTTAGTGTTAACGGTTTTTTAGCCAATGGTCCCAATACTACTTGGGTATCGATTAATACTTTTGAGTCAAGTGGAGAACGCGATAGATATACCGGTTTGAACTGAATTCGGTTTAAACTAAAAAAATGGGTTGGTGTTCCAAACGGTCTTTCCAATGATTTCCCTGTTGAACCCCTTAACATTGATTCAAAATAATTTAGCCAAGAAATTTTACGTACCAAAGTAATAAATTCTATTAAACTCCCTTGTCTAAACCAATAATTAGTTGAGTTCTTGACCTTTCTATTAAAGGTAAGTACCAGTAATCCTGCCGCTAATGACAAGCCTAGGATACTTCCGCTGATTATTACCACAACTTTAAAAATCATTTATTTATTCCGGCCTTTCCGGGGGGGAACAAGTTTAAATCAACCCCGGTTAACTCCGCTACCTGAGGGGAAGTAGATGCCAGATCATCGGCAGCAAGCTCATGCAAAGCAGTCTTACCTAGTGTACGCATTCCTAATATAATCTCTTCTTTGCAACTTTTTAAATAATTGGCCAAACTTTTGGCGCCCATATCGATATCTAACCTATCCTTAAATTTCCCCCGATCATAAACCAATTCTGTCGGTGGCTCCCAAGGTACTGCTTTACTAACTTGAGTATGAGCAATAACTAGCAAGGCAATGGTACCGATGGCAACAGCATCCGCCCCTAAAGCAAGGGCTTTCATGAAATGCCCCGGTGTTACCAGACCGCCACAGATTATCAACGATACTTTTCCTTTAAGCCTTTTTTCCTTTAAAAAACGAACTGAACGGCAAAGCGCAGCCAAAGTCGGTAAACCGGTATCATCGGCTAAAATAGCCGGCCCATAATTGATTCCGGCTTCAGCTCCGGAGATGCTCAGAAAATCTATATCCGCCCCGGTGAAGATCTCTAATTCTTTCTCTAACAGATGTGTAGCGCCGATTTTAACTCCGATTGGCGCCCCATTAGTGATTTTTCGCAGATATTCTACTAACTCCGCCAGATCCTGTCGGCATTTGATATTAGGGAACGAAGATTCTTCCACCATATTTTCACCGGGTTTCAATTTCATATAATCCCGAAATTCCGGGCTTAAGTCCTGATAGTTCCAAACCCGCGGCGCAGAACCTAAAGCTCCGTATCCAAGTTGAATTTCAATAGCATCCGCCTGACGTAAAACCTCCTCCTCTTTACCCCAATACCCTCTGTTATATTGGATAATCAAGCGTTTGGTATGTTTTCGTTCTTCCGGTAAAAATGGACCTACACCAGTATTGGTGGCAGTATTTTCTTGGTCAGCCCCTTTTGCCAATGCAATTTTGGCCCGAAGCGAAGGTCCGGCGCCATAAGCCATTCCGGCAATAACAATCGGAATGTCAATCGATAGAGGCCGTTTAGCATTCGGACCTATTACCACTTTGGTATTAATAGCCACCGACTCCATTACCGGTTTACGCGATAAATAAACACTGTTAAATGTGAGCTTGTCCCAATCCGAAAAATGTTTTGGTGAGCCGAAAGGCCGCTGTAAAGGTTTACCGGTTGTTCCTCGCAAATCGGATTCTATGACATTTTGAATTCCAACTTTTGCAAAAACATTATACATTTCACTTAAATTTTCCGGATATGGATCTTTCATAATTCGCTTGATAAAAGAATCGGCCCATAGATTAAACGCCGGTTTCCATAATAATAAACCTAGTAAAGCTACAATTAAAAAACCCAATCCTACCGCTAAAAAAAACTCCCAACCTAAAGGCATCAAAATCCCCCTTTCACTAGGTTTATTTTTACCAGAGTTGGTCTGATTATTGATATTAAATGAATAAACCGCTTAAAAAAGCGGTTCAATCAAAAGTTATCTTTCACGGTCAATGGGCCAACTGGGACAGCAGTACCAGACCGGAAATTAACCCCCAAACCCAAAGTCTCAATTTGACCGGCACCGCCATCACCTCTCTAATTAATATACATGTTTTGTGTTTTGATGTTCCTGAACAAGAACCAAGGCCTCACCAAACCGTTGGAAATGAACTATTTCCCGTACCCTTAGAAAATTAAGGGTATCTTTGAGATCTGGATCATCGGTTAAGTCAATCAGCCACTGGTATGTAGCTCTTGCTTTCTCTTCGGCTGCCATATCCTCATGCAAATCCGCCACCGGATCTCCCTTAGCCTGTATATAAGCGGCAGTCCATGGAACCCCTCTAGCGTCAGTATAAAACAAAGCTTTGTCGTGGTCCGCGTAATGCCCGCCCAAATCCACTTTCTTTAACTCATCTGGTGTAGCGTCCTTCATTAGCTTATATACCAAAGTCGCAATAATCTCTAGATGAGCCATTTCTTCAGTGCCGATATCATTTAAAATCCCTTTAGTAATACCGGTAGGCATAGTATAGCGCTGGTTTAAATAGCGGAGTGACGCCGCCAGTTCGCCATCAGGTCCACCGTATTGGGTGATCAAGTATTTGGCCATCTTAAGATCAGCTTTACCGACCTTTGCAGGGTACTGAAGTTTCTTTTCATAAATCCACATCGTTTAACCTCCTCAAATATATTTCAGATTGCAGATTTTATATTAGTACTCGATCTCCCATGGCCACGGTTCCTCAATCCATCTCCAACAAGGTTCGCACAGGTTGTCGGTGGGCAATAATGGGCCATAATTCCTGGTATACACGGCTTTTAACTGTTCCATCTCTCTTACTGTATTGGCATAATCCGTTAAAGCCCTCTGGTCGGTAGGGTGAGTATCCAAATATAAATTAAAATCGACGGCTGTAAATTGTAATGCCTGAATCTGCTTTAACATTTCCAATTGCTCTCTATGCATCTCAACCCCTCCTCATTGACTCGTAATAAGGCCGGTATAATTCGGGAAAAATAGTCCCCATCATCAATCCTTTCATTGGGTCCCAACGGTTCACATATACTTGAAAAGGGACATAAGCCTGAGCCAGGCGTAACATTATCCGGTTCATTTCGTTCATAGAATACCCTCCTATATATGTCGCAATAAATTCTTTGGACGCGCACGGAATAATGCGACATGTTTTCCTTGATTTATAAATTGAAATAAATACTGTAATTAATTAATTTCAATTTATATAGGTCTTTTGTCTTATTCTATTCTCATAAATGCAATTTGCACATGGGACATTGGCCTTAATATATGGGCCAATGGCATAAAAAAAGAACCTTGGAAGGTTCTTAAGAATTGTTGTGATTTGAATAATAAGTCAATGCTTATTCTGATTTTTTTGGGTTTTACTCCTTTTCCATTTCATCTTGATTTCCTTGGGCAAGATTATTTCCGTTATTTGTACTGCCGAATAATCGGCCTCTCCCAAACAACGACAACAATTATCACACAATTTGTTCTCATCAAGATCACAAAGATTGCAACGGCCACATTCGGTACATTCGTTTCCCGGTTCCAGTAAACATTCCTTAATCATAATTTACCCGTAATAATTTTAAGTTTTAATTGTTTGAAAATTCTTTTCATTAATTCAACAAAAAAATACGTAATCCTTTGCTAAGTAATCAGAAAGATAATTTCCTAAAAAGGAAAATCAGTTCCTAATCGCGAAACTAACCTATAAACAAAAGAAAGAGGGGAGAAAAGTGCTTTATGCTGCTTCGGTAAAAGTTACCTTCCGTCGTAATCAACGTCGTATCGATTTAATTGTCAACGCCGAAAACTTGGAGAAAGCCAAAGAAAAAGCTGTGAAACAGGCTCGCAGTATTTACGCACCGGGGAAAAAGGCCCTTTATACGGTATGTGAAATTATCAACGAAACAGAAGCTCTTGAAACTTTACGCCCCTTCCCAACAATTGAAACTTCAACCGAAGCCGAAACTGAAAATCCCCCAAACTAGCAAATTATTGCCTATAAATACCCCCAAGTGTGCCGGGTTAAAACTATCGTTAACCTTCCCCTAATCTAAAATTACCTTCTTAAATTTGTTTTATTCCAAAATTTAATCAATATTTTCATTTCAGCCCGGATATACTAACAAGGGTGAAATAGATTGTCCAAATCCACTAAAATCAGTGATATTGTTAATTTTGTCACCAGTCATCCACAGACGGTAGCCAGCCGCCGCATTTGCCGGGAGACAATCGGAGAGGCCCTTGAGAGGTTTAATGAAGAATTTGCAGTTGAATTGGAATCCAGCCTAAACCGAATCTCCGATGAGCAAGTAGATTCTTTTTATTACCTAATAAAATAGTTTAAACCATTGACAAACGGTATTCGCGAAGTAATTTATGGAGACTACCGGTAAATCCAGCTACGTGTTGTTTTTTTTGGTTCATAATAATATTAAGCGTATATTGAACCATCTGGTTTGTTGTAGCTCGGACCTGACGTTGATATACATTGATTGCCATTAATTCATCACGAATAGCGTTTCTTAAACATTCTAAGGTTAAGTCGTCAGGTTCAATATATCTTTTAGAAGTTTGTTTTCCTTGTCGAAAATTTATGTCCATATCATCATGAGGCTGTCCTTTTGGGCTATCCGGTGGTATTGCCACTTGATGTTCAAATCCGGCCAGCCAAAATAAACCTTCCTTACTCAAAGCCTCTCCTTGGACCTTATCAAGGGTGGCCAGCATTCTGGTTAACCGAATAATATGTTTGATTTCATCTTGAGCTGCTTCGAAAAATTGTTCACTGATTATACGTTCCTTGATCTCACCACTACATTCCAAATATCCAATGGCAGCGCCCCATTCTTCGGCTATATCCTCCCTGATAAGTAACAAATCTTCTCCATAGTTGGACTCACTTAGTTCCGAAAACATTTGCATCCCAATCCTCCTGCATAGTTTCATCTTTCAGTATAATATGTGCCAATAGCAGAAGTGGTTAACTCAATAAAAAGAGCCGTTGTGTCTCAGTAGCAAAAAAATAAGCCTTTGGACTTTATAATGCAATATTACTGTAAAGCTTGGAATACTAATTCCTGTACTCTTGGATTATAAGGCAAATAGCGGTGGATTGCTTTGAGGGATAGTTCTTCGGTTATTTCATGAAAATGATTAACTCTGATTCGGGAACTTTCAATCGGCACTACCAAATCCCCCTCGCCCGCCCAATTAGTTAGCCAGCGAAAGGAATCGTAAACTAGACTATGTTGAAGATTGGAGACTGCTTTTAATGCGATAATAGTGGTCTCGATCTGCTCCGGAAAAGGGGTTTGGGCTAACTTTTTTAAAAAAGGATTCTCAAAACTTAGCACTTGGGGTGAAAGGGCTTTTCCATCCCCTTCAAACATTAAGTCGTTTTCGCTTTTGGTTAACGGTGCTCTAAACCAGTCCGCCCAATGGGAACCTAGAAAAGGTGGAGCAAGCATAACCAACTTACTTATATTATTTTGATAAAGAGGCGATACTACATAATATTTCCCGATAATACCTCCCAGACTAAATGTCAAAATATCCAACTTCGAAATGGCTGTTAATTTATTTATCCTCTCAATTTCAGATTTGAGACGACGCGCCGACACCGGGATTGGATTTAGAGTCGGGTATGAGTACCAAAATAAGTCTACTCCCGGTTGATATCCTTGTTTGACTAGATAATAATACATTCCATGGGGATGGGGCCCAAAAAAGCCATCAGGCACGCCATATGTTTTCCTGGCGTTACTACTAATCCCATGGACCATTAATAAAGGTCTCATTCGAACTTATCCCTCTAACAAATCCGCCGCTACTTTAATAACGACTTTTTTAACTTGGCATCCACTTCCATAATTACATCCGGGGCGGTGAATTTCATCCGGAAAAAAAATTGCGTACTCGCCTTCACTGATGATTAAATCCATTTCATCCATTACTGTCTTATAAAAAATTGCATCTTTCTCATCAAGCAGATTTTCTTCGATTTCATTTTGTTGGTTGCCTAAAGCGAAACCGATTACTTCGGTCCCTCGGTCAATATATTGTATATCAACATACTTAGCATGATTTTCGGCCTTCTTTTCCTTTTTCGGGGCAGTTTGATATTCTTGGACCAATGCAAAGATTGAACTGCCTTCGATTTCATATTTGCCATTAATAACTTTGGAAAAATCAGTTTTCTCCAAATAGTCCAGACCTTTAATTAAAGCCTTAGCTAAAAATGTTTTATCTTTTGCTATCCTTTCCAGTTTGCCAAGGATCATTTAAAGAACCCTCCAACTTCACTACTTAACCGTCATAGCGATTGTAAATTTCATTAAAACCCAGATCGGTAATATAGATTAAGATTGCTCCATAAGCTAGAAACCATAAGATTGGAAGGACTATCGACAGTCCAAAAAGGACCCCTAAAAGCAACATCAGACATATGGTCATTCCCGTATTGTCCATAACTAACAAAAAAGCCTTTTTAATCGTCTTTTTAATGCTGTTGTTTAAATGAATTAAAGGAACGAAGTAAAATGACATTAAAATTAGGAAAATCAGAAGATAAAATGAGAACATTCCAATTATAAAAAAGAATATAGTACGCTCCATAAGCGCAATAATTACATTCATAAAAAGTAAGATAAAGGCCAGGGAAAACAGCCCATAAACCGTAAAAGAAGCCCGGTAATGCTTTATTAGTATACTAAAAAATGTTTTAAAACCGGGATAACCTTCTTTTTTATTTTGATATAGGCAATAAAAAGCAGTAGTAATCGGAGCAACGACTATAGTATTCCAAATTCCGCATAAAATCAGACCCCAAATTAACATTGAAAACTGATCACTCACCGGAATGTTTTTAGGTACATTCTCCGCTATAAAACTAAAGGTTGCAAAGATAATCATGAAGATTGGCAAATTACAGATAGCCAAGATTATACTAATTAACGAAGAAAAAGTAAAGGATTGGTACATTTCTATAAACGATTTCTTAATAACCATTCCGAGGGTTGGAAAAACTGATAATTTGGTCATTGAAACCTCCTTTAGACTATTAGGGTCACATTCGTTCCGGGGCTGAAACACCAAGTATTTTCATACCGCGTTCGAAAATATAGCCCAGACCTTTTGCAATTGCTAGACGTGACTGGGTTAATCCCAAATCATCACTAATAAACCGACGTTTATTATAGTATGAGTGAAATAAGGTTGAGAGCTCCAATAAATATCCGGTTAAACGATGGGGCTCCCGCCGTTTAGCGGCCTCACTGATCAAATCCGGAAAACGCGCTGCCTTTTCAATCAGACATTTTTCTTCGTCATCCCAATATTTCAAAAAAGAATCATTATAATTCAAAGCTAATTGTTCCTCGGTAGCTTGTCTAAAGATACTACAAATCCTGGCATAAGCGTATTGTACATAAAATACCGGATTTTCATTAGACTGGGACCGGGCCAGATCCATATCAAAATCAAGATGGCTTTCCGGGCTCCGCATCAAAAAGAACCAACGGGCGGCATCATTACCAACATCTTCAAGTAAATCAGCCATGGTAATAAATTCGCCGCGTCTTTTAGACATTTTAAAAGGTTTGCCGTCTTTAATCAAGTTTATCTGTTGGGCAATCAGTACTTCCAAGCGATTGCGTTCAATCCCCAAAGACTCGATGGCCGCTTTCATCCGGGGAATATAGCCATGATGGTCCGGTCCCCAAATATTGATTACCAAATCAAAACCGCGCTCAAATTTATTGAGATGGTATGCGATATCAGCCGTAAAATAGGTAGTCCGACCATCACTTGTTTTTAAGACCCGGTCCTTATCATCCCCAAAGTTAGTAGTACGTAACCAAACCGCGTCATCGCTTTCAAAAGTTAAACCTCGTTTCTCTAAAACACCCAATACTTTTTCTACTTCACCGGCTTCATGAAGACTACGTTCACTAAACCAACAATCATAATCAACTCCATAGTTTAATAAATCTTGCTTTTGGGAAGCAAGTATCTGTTTGTATCCTAAATCGCGAAATGTTTCAATCCGTTTCTCTTCCGGAAATTGAAGATAATAATCGCTTTTGTCGTCAATTAATTGCCGGGCCATATCATATATGTAGTCTCCTCTGTAACCGTCTTCCGGAAATTCTACTTTCTCCCCCAACAATTCACGATAGCGGGCGTCGATCGAACGGCCTAGTGTCTGTACTTGAACCCCATAATCATTAACATAGTATTCTTTCTCAGTCAAAGCTCCACAAGCTTTAAAAAGATGGCTCAGCGTGTCTCCCAAAGCGGCCGCCCTGGCATTGACCACATTCATCGGCCCCACGGGATTGGCGCTTACAAATTCCAGTTGAATTTTGTTACCTTTTAAATCCGAATTATTACCAAAGCTCTCCTTTTGGTCTAGGATACTTGCTAAAACCTCACTTAACCAATGATCGTTTAGATGGAAATTAATAAAACCGGGCCCGGCAATTTGTATATCGGACAAATAAGGATTGGGACTAAAATTATCAATTAATAATTGGGCGATTTCCCGGGGCGGTTTTTTAGCGGCTTTACTTAACGCCATTGCCAGATTAGTGGCAAAGCTGCCATGAGCTTTTTCCTTGGGGATCTCCAAGTTGATTTCAGGCAAAACATCGAAGGTCAGTTGGCCGATTTTTTCAGCTTTTAAAGCGGCTTCTTTCAATAAAATCTGCAAACTTTCTTTTACTTTTCGAGCAATAATAGTTTCCATTAAAATTAATTAACCCCTTATTTTACGATTTCAAATCTACTAAAAAAGGCCACCGCAGTGACCTTAAATTATGAAGCCTTATTTTCGGATTTCGCCGGGGCCGAGGCGGTAGAGGTTGTACTTTGTCCACTATCTGCGGCTGCTTTCTTTGAATAATCATTGGAGCGATAATCCGTAATATGGAAGCCAGACCCCTTAAAGATGATATTGTTGTTACGGCTGATTAACCGCCGAACTTCTCCTTTACATTTGGGGCAGTGGGTAAGATTATCGCTCATACTATGAAACTCTTCAAAGACCCCGCATTTTTCACAAAAATACTCATAAGTCGGCATGGCTTCACCTCCTTTTAAACGGACTTTAGCTTACAATATCTTTATCTTAAAAAAAAACAATTGATTTGTCAAGTCAAGGATTGTTAACGATTTAGAAAATGCTATCGATGCTTGTCGATCCACGTCAATTCATTTTCTGAATTTCGCTTGTGTCAATCGGAGATTGACGTGGACGACTATTTAGAAAATACTACCGACGCTTGTCGATCCACATCAACTTTTCATTGATATGCTTGGGTCAACCGGAGGTTGACGTGGACGACTATTTATTCTTTTCTTTAAAATTGTCAAGGACTGAAAGCAATTCAATTGGGATTGGGAATAAGATCGTTGAGTTGTTCTCCACGGCAATCTCGGTCACAGTCTGTAAGAAGCGAAGCTGGATCGAAGCCGGTTGAGTACTCAAAATTCGCGCCGCTTCCGATAATTTCTCCGAGGCCTGTAACTCACCGTCAGCTGAAATTATCTTTGCCCGCCGCTCGCGTTCCGCTTCAGCTTGCCGAGCGATAGCCCGTTTCATGCTTTCAGCCAACTCTAAAGCTTTGATCTCAACTGCGGTTACCTTTACTCCCCATGGATCAGTCGCTTCATCCAATTGCTTTTTCAAAATCTCATTCAGTTCATTTCGTTTGGAAAGTACTTCATCCAACTCATGTTGCCCCAAAACCGACCGGAGAATTGTCTGTCCAAGTAAAGACGTACTTCTTACATAGTCAGCTACTTTAATTACTGCCAGTACCGGATCAAAAACATTAAAATAAACTACTGCATCGACAAAAATATTAACATTATCTCTGGTAATGACTTCCTGTTTCGGTACATCAATTGTAAAAGTACGCAAATCAATCGTTTTTACAAGATCAATCCCCATAGGAAACACCAGATTTACCCCTGGTTGTAATACCCCTATCTGTCTCCCAAAACGAAACAAGACGCCCCGTTCGTACTCAGTAATAACCCGGAGCATTCCGGGGAGAAAAAAGAGAGGTAACAAGAACCAGCTCAAAGAAACGAGGAAAGGCGTATAATATATTAACAAATTGTGAATTCCAGCCCAGATTACTGCTGAAAGTACCAAAAACCAAGTTATAGTTTTGGCCTTTGTGGCAATGGCTAGCCCTAACCAGATCAACCACCAAATTCCAAAGATAATCCATCCCAAGTAGATAATTGTAGCTACACCGTACATCATAAATCCCCTCCCTAAAAAGAATTTAACACTTAGTCAAATTGCCAATTATTCTTTTATTTTTCTCAAACCGTTTGGAAGGTTACGCTTTTTAGATTACCCAATTTCGTTCAATGAAAATCATACAAAAAATCCAAAGGGCGACTAAAAAGATGATTGACCATTTTATGAATTGGGCCAACTTTGGATTTTTATCCCGAACTACTATTTCAAGCCCAAAAAGAATTAATAAACTAGGCCAATATTTACGAGTCAAGTTTAAGTATTCAATGTACAAATTCGAGCTGATAAACCCCATGCTATTTAGTAAAGACAGAGTACCAAAGATAATCAGCAAAACACCAAGCCAAATTTTGGACATTTTACAATTCCTCCTTATCTATATGTCGATGTGTCTATTATAAATGTCTTAACTTCTCGCCCATAGACAAATAAAAACAGACAGCGCTGATGAGTGATATCTGCTAAAGGATTACTGAAGACTTCTACCGGATTAATTTCAAATTCAGCAAATAAAACCTTTCGTTGGATTTCTCTCGGCTCTAACTCGGCCCATTCCGAAAGATACCTTTCACGGTTCTCGAACTTTTGCCAGAACCGGTGGCTAATCTCTTTTAACTCCGGACTGAACTGGCCCGCCCACTCAGGCAGTTCAACCATTCGTTCCCAAAGAAGTAAATCGTATTTTAGTAAATTACGGATTACCCGGACGTTACTGCTCCTGGATTGGCAAAAGTCAAGCAAGAATTGGTAAAGGTCTTTTACTTTGTGGGCCTTTTGGTCCAATTCTTGTTCTTTCCACCACCCGGCGAACTCCTCAAAAAATCCGAAAGGATTATCGGTTCGGGCTACCAAATACTTAAAAGTGGTTTTAAAACGACCGGAATTATAAAAGCGTTCCAACAGATCCTCAACTGTCTTTAAACGCCAAAGTTCTTCATAAGTAATCCAATTGTTTGCCAGGACCTCATAGGGAGTTTCTTCCGTATAATGATATCCAAATTCAGCAACGCGTTCCCGTAAGCCGGATCCTTTCAGTAACTTCAAAAACCCCAATTGCAATCGGTCCGGTTCTATTAACAAATTATCGTTGAAAGAACGAGCAAATGAATTATAATCTTCTCCCGGCAAACCGGCAATCAAATCCAAATGGATGAAAACTCTGCTCTTATGCTGTAAACGCGACACTTGTCCCCTTAACTTTTCAAAGTCCATCCGGCGGCTAATTAGCCGAAGGGTCTCTTTATTAGTGCTCTGAACGCCAATTTCGAACTGAAACAGACCACGCGGCGCCGAGCTTAAAATGTCGATTGATTCGTCGTCCACTAAATCCCCGACGATTTCAAAATGAAAGTTTGTAATCCCTTGATGCTTGAGTAAAAAACGCCAAATTTCTTTTGCCCGTTTTACATCACAGTTAAAAGAACGGTCTACCAGTTTTACCTGGGCAATTTCAGCGTTAACGAACCTCAGCATTTCCTCTTTAACCCGATCCAGCCCTAAAAACCGTACTCCGCGTTCATTAGCGGACAAACAGTATTGGCATTGATTGGGGCAACCCCGTGAAGTTTCATAGTAAACCAACTTTTGGCGAAAATCCGATAAATCTTCAGGATAAGGAAAGGGAAGCAGATTCAAGTCGGAGATTGGCATACGGGCTGGGGTCCGAATAAACGATTCACCTTTCCGGAAAACCACTCCGCAAATATTTTCTACTTCTTTGGACCCTTTAGTATAATGCTCAAGCCACTCTTTAAAAGTATATTCGCCTTCTCCAATTACTATCAAATCCAGTTGCGGGTTTCTAAACAAGATGTTTTCCGGTTCCGCCCAAACTTCAGGCCCTCCGAGAATGATAGTAGTCCGGGGCGCTAAATCTTTCAATCTCTTGGTAATAATCAAGGTTTGTTCGATATTCCAAATATTGCATGAAAAAGCCACCACATCAGCTTTTTCAGAATATATCTCCCCAAATACCCAAGCTAAATCCTGATTAATGTTGAACTCTCGAAATTTCAACCCTGGAAAATCGTCACGGCTAAACCGGTATAAAGACCACAACGCCAAGGAAGTGTGGACGAATTTTGCATTCAGAGTGGTTAATAAAATTTTCATTATTCCGGACCTTATTTAAATTATCAATTTTTTTAAATATTATTTACCATTTATTATTAAACTCCTCCATTAAAATAGACGGGAAAGATAGTTCTTTTTAATAATATCTTTATCTTTATTCGAAGGATTTCCAAATCCAATGCCGAACCAGATATAAAGCTTTTGAAAAGAGGTCTTTAAAAATGTTACTTGATTGTCATGCCCATGCCTTTGCTGATAAAATTGCGGATAAGGCAGTTCAACAGTTGATTGATTATTATAAGATCGAAACAGCCAATGGCGGACGACTGAACGACCTGATCGATGCCGCTAATCAAGCCAAATTAGATTCTTTTGTTTTATTAGTAGCCGCCACCAAACCGGAACAGGTAAAACCCGCTAATGATTGGGTATTAGATATTACCGCTAAATCCCAGGCTGAGTTGGAACAATTCACCGGCCTAGCACATGTTCCTCGGATTATCCCATTTGGTACCTACCACCCAACAGACCCAAACTGGTTAACTGAAGTAAACCGATTAAAAAAAGCCGGAATAAAAGGAATTAAATTACATCCCGAATTTCAAGGAATTGATCTGGCCGATCTCGGCCTTAATCCTTTCTTTGAAGAAATTGGCGATCGTTTTGTCTTATTGGTCCATATCGGTGACCCAAAAGTCAGTCCCTCTAATTTGAGTACTCCGCGAAAAGTAGCGGCAATCTTAAAAAAATTTCCAAAGTTAAGGGTTATTGCCGCCCATTTGGGGGGATATTGTTTCTGGAACGAAGTTTTGGAAGAGCTTGTCGGTAAGGACCTTTATCTTGATACCTCAAGTGCATTACAATATATTGATTCGGAAACACTTCTGAAAATCATTTCCAAACATGATTATTCAAAGATTCTTTTCGGAAGCGATTATCCGCTAAACACTCCCCAAAAAGAATTAGAACTGCTGGACAGAATTCCTTGGCTCTCAACCGCCGCCAAAGAACGAATCTATGGCCAAAACTGCGCCGAGCTGCTAGATTTGAGTTATTAAGGATGAAGTATGATCAAAAAGTTAATCTTTATCATTTTTAATATTCAACTTTGCCTTTTCCCATCAAGCTAAAATTAATCTCGCCAAATACTGGCCTTCTTCTTCATAAATTATTTGAAATAACCAACCAGTATTCAGGGCATACTCTTCCAGGGTTTTCTGGTCAATAAATAACCAACGGTAAACTTCGCTCAATTGACCCTTATATTCCAACTGATATTCAACTTCTCCGAAGTACCTGCCCCGTTTAGACTGTGATACTGCCCATGACTTCATAAATTTAGGAAAAAGAGTAAAATCGGTGGAATCTAGTAATAACTGCCCTTCCGGTGCTAAGAGTTGTTTAGCACGAATTAAAAAATTTTTCAGACCATCCAAATTCTCCACTAGTCCAATACCGTTCATTAACATTAAAATCGTGTCAAAATTCTCCCTTGGCTTCAAGTCATTGATATCAATCTCTAAAACACGACGTATGCCGCGTTCTTTCATAACCTCAACCGCATTTATGGAGATATCCACCGCTGTAACTTCGAAACCTCGTTCTTGCAAGATTAAACTATGACAACCTGCTCCGGCACCTACATCCAAAGTCCGTCCCTGGCAAAGGTCTAAAGCATATCTTTCCAACTCCGTAAGGCTATAATAATGACGAAAAAAGATTTCTACCGGTAAAATTTCCAGTCCGCTGCAATCGCTATGAACTTTCAAACTAATACCGGGATCATTTTGAAGGTAATAATCTTTAATCGCCAACCCAAGCAAGTCCCAACCTTGAATTGCCATATCTAATCCTCATCGTAATGCACCAAACTTAGTACATCGTATCCGGCCAATTTATCACGGCCTTTTAAGGGGTCCAATTCAATGATGAAAGCAAAACCAACGATCTTTCCACCCAACCGTTTAACCAATTCGGCAGTAGCGGAAATAGTACCGCCAGTAGCTAATAAATCATCAACAATTAGTACTTTTTGTCCCGGTTTGATGGCGTCAGTGTGAATCTCCAGAGAATCCTGGCCATACTCCAAATCGTAAGTAACCTTTTCCGTTGCCGCAGGAAGTTTCCCCGGTTTCCTGACCAATACAAAACCGGTCCCTAATTTATAGGCTAAAGGTGCTCCAAAAATAAAACCGCGTGATTCCGCTCCTACAACCAAGTCAGGATTGGCGGATTGAAAATGGGCGGCGAATTTGTCGGTCACGAATTTTAAGGCTTCGCCACTTTTCAAAAGGGTTGTAATATCCTTGAAACTGATTCCGGGTTTAGGAAAATCCGGCACTTCCCTGATTAGCTTTTTTAAATCCACGATAACCACTCCTTAAAGTCCGAATTCGTTATATAAAACTTTAATTGCTTGGTTCATTTGATCTTCAGGTACTAGACAAGATATAGTAATTTCCGAATCCACGGTTTGGAAGAGCTTAATATGGGATTTATGAAGAGTTTCTACCACCTGGGCCATAATTCCAGTCATATCCTGCATCCCTACACCGATTAATGCAATTTTGGCACAATGCGGGGCTAGTTCAACCTCAAAACCTTCTTGTAATAATAGATCACCGACTTTACCCAAGACTTCTTGTTTAACCACAAAACTGACCTGCCCGGATGAAATAGAGTTCATATCAACACTGATTCCAACATTAGCCATTATTCTAAAAATTTTAACCGAATCCTCAGCGCTAAGCTGACCATTTTTGGCCTTTACCATGACCCGACCGATTCCTGCTTGATGGGCAATCCCGGTGATAACCCGCGCTGATTTTCCATCACTAATCAAGGTCCCGCTATCCTCGGTAAAAGTACTCTTAACCTTGACCGGTACCTTCTTATCCCTGGCAATGGCCACTGCCCTTGGATGAACTACCTTAGCGCCGTTATTAGCCATTTCACAAATTTCCTGATAAGTTAATTCCCTTAAAATTTTAGCCTCGGGAATGATACGCGGGTCAACGGTCATTACCCCGTCAACATCGGTGTATATCTCGACCAGTTCCGCTTCAAGAGCTGAACCCAACGCCGTAGCGGTAGTATCCGATCCACCCCGGCCCAATGTAGTAATATCACCATCTGCGGTCATCCCCTGAAATCCCGCCACGATTACAATTTCACCTTCACCCAAACGCCGGAGGATATTTTCGGGATTAATCGCCATTATTTGAGCTTCTCCGAAATTCGGATCCGTTACAATTCCAGCCTGTCCACCACTTAAAGCTACCGCCGGATGACCGGCTTTTTCCAAAGTTTGGGCCATTACTACCGTGGAAATGATTTCACCACAAGAAATAAGCAAATCCATCTCCCTGGAGTTGACCGGCGCTCCGATTGTTTTGACCAAATTGATCAAGGTATCGGTGGCGTAGGGATCACCGCTTCGTCCCATGGCCGAAACGACTACCACAACTGAAAACCCTTCTTCTTTGGCTTTAATTATCTTTGCCAATGCTTTTTCGCGCCCTTCGGGGCTCGCGACCGAAGTCCCTCCATATTTTTGTACAATAATTCTCATCTAATCATCCTTTTACTTTTTATCTTAAGCTATTGACCACTGGTTTTTTATATTTAACCGCTGATAGCCATGCTAACATCAAAATACTCATTTATCTCACTTATATTAATTCCAACCATTTACCGGCCCGTTTTAATTCCAATTTTACCTGGTCAAAACTGGTCCCGCCGGATGAGTTGCGAACTTGAACCACGTTTTCAATTCGGAGCGCCTGATAAATGTCCTCTCCAATTAAAGAAGAACCGGCTTGAAATTCTTCAAGGCTAAGGTCTTCCAAACGTTTACGGTTATCAATACAATACTTCACCAGTTTTCCAACCACCGAATGGGCGGTCCGGAAGGGTAATCCTTTATTGACCAAGTAGTCGGCCAAATCGGTAGCATTCAAAAAACCGTCTTTGGTTGCTTCGAGCATCCGTTCCCGTTTAACATCCATCGTATCCAACATCGGGATGAAAATGGTCAAACAGCCCTTTAGGGTATCGATAGTGTCAAATAAAGCCTCCTTGTCTTCCTGCATATCTTTGTTATATGCTAAAGGGATTCCTTTCATTACGGTTAAAATCGTAACCAGGTTGCCATAGACCCGTCCGGTTTTTCCTCTAATAAGTTCAGCAACGTCAGGATTTTTCTTTTGAGGCATAATGCTGGAACCGGTGCTATAAGCATCATCCATCTCCACAAAACCAAACTCCATCGAAGACCAGAGCACTAATTCTTCACAGAACCGTGATAAATGCATCATTATTAAAGAAGCGTTAAATATGAACTCAGCTACAAAATCCCGGTCACTGACTCCATCAATACTGTTAGCGGTAACCCCGGAAAAATCCAAAGCCGCTGCAACTTGTTCGCGGTTGATTGGAAATCCGGTCCCGGCCAAAGCTCCGCTTCCCAAAGGGCATATCGTTACCCGTTTCAAGCTGTCTTCAAGACGTTCGTAATCGCGGCGAAACATCTCAAAATAAGCCATTAGGTGATGGCCGAACAAAATCGGTTGGGCTCGTTGCAGATGAGTATATCCGGGCAAAATTGTATCTTTTTCACGTTCGGCAATTTTATAAATTACTTGAAATAGTTCTGTTAGAATCGTTTTTAACGTTAAGATTTCGGTACGCAAATAAAGCCGGGTATCCAAGGCCACTTGGTCATTACGACTCCTGGCGGTATGCAACTTCTTCCCTACTTCGCCGATTTCCTGAATTAGCAATTTCTCTAGATTCATATGAATATCTTCGGCAGTCCGATCCCAGGTGATTTGCCCTGCTTTCACTTTTTCCATAATACGTTTTAAACCGATAATTATCGTTTCAGCCTCAGACTTAAGAATAATTCCGGTATCTCCCAACATAGTCGCATGGGCAATACTGCCCCGAATATCCTCTTCGGCCAAACGGCAATCGAAGTGAATCGAAGAATGAAAATTATCCATCAATGAAGCAGTCTCTTTTTGAAACCGCCCACCCCAGGCTTTTGTCATATCCAACCTCCGTGGGTTATACTTTAAAACAGTATGATTTATTCAACAATAACGGTTCAAATCCTTTTTATCGGGGAAAAGTTTTCTTTATTTTCAACAGCCCTACTAAGCTTGGATTTGCTATTTCTCAAATTTTTTGGTTTTACTGTAATCAGCGTTTTCCCCTTGCAAGCTAAGTAAGTTGAAAAGCGCCCGATAACTTTATGATGTCAAATTTACAAATTTTCTTGACGTTATCCAAAACCTGGTTTATAATTTAAAACAATTAATATTTTCAAAGGCTTAGATGAGGAGGAGTAGATATATCCGGAAACATAGCGAGGGGATGAGGGTGGAAATTCCCCGGGACGGATATATTGAAGGTAGCCTCGGAGCCGTGAACCGAAATTTGATTAAAGTAGACTTCACCGGAGTTCCCACCGTTACCAGGGAATTAGTATCGGTAATTATTTTACCCGTACTAAACTAAGCGCGATTTTTTCGCAAAATTTAGGTGGTACCACGGAGTATAAGCCTTCGTCCTAGCAAGGAACGAAGGCTTTTTTGTTGGAGGAACCATGTTTCAGTTAACCAATATCAATTTTAGTAAAAACATCGTCGTCGTCAGTGTCGCCGTTACGGTAGTTGTTGTAGCGGTCGTTGTTGTTTTTGTCTTTAAACGGTTGACACTGTCGTAGGGATCTGAAAGCTTGATATTAAGCCCCTGCCGGTGACAACCGGCGGGGGCTTTTTCATTCTTACCCTATACTTAAAACACGGAAAGGAGATTTTATTAATGAAAATGTCAGGAGCGGAAATCATTATCAACTTACTAGAAAGGCAAAAAATTAAAATTATCGCCGGTATTCCCGGCGGGGCAAACCTTCCTCTCTATCACGCCCTCTCCCGAAGCAAAATCCGGCATATCTTGGCCCGGCACGAACAAGGAGCGGGTTATATTGCACATGGTATAGCCAGGTCCACCGGTGAGACAGCCGTTTGTTTCGCAACCTCCGGCCCGGGCGTAACCAACTTATTAACGGCAGTCGCCGATGCTTATCTGGACTCGACACCGTTGATCGCCATTACCGGTCAAGTTAGTACGGCGCTACTTGGCACCGACGCTTTTCAAGAGGTCGATACTTTTGGCTTAACTTTACCCATTACCAAACACAACTTTTTGGTACGAAATGCCCGCCAATTATTGGAGGTGATCCCGGAAGCCTTTCGGATTGCCGGTTCCGGCCGCCCCGGTCCTGTGGTAATCGACGTTCCCAAGAACGTCCAAACCGAAGAAGCGATCTTTGATGAATGGCCTACAATCGAAGTTAAAAAAAACCACAACCCGGTTAATAAAATAGTTGTTCATAAAATCGCCTCCCTGATTGAAAAAGCCGAACGCCCTGTATTATATATCGGCGGCGGAGTGGTCAATTCCGGAGCCAGCGGGTTATTATTGAGACTGGTTGAAAGAAATTCAATTCCGGTGGTGGCCACGCTGATGGGATTAGGATCTTTCCCGGCGGGTCATCCTTTGTTCCTGGGTATGCTAGGAATGCACGGAGCCCGTTATACCAATTATATTCTAAATGAAGCCGACTTATTATTGGCCCTTGGGGTCCGGTTTGACGATCGCGCTACCGGCGATGTCACCCAATTTTGCAACCAGGCCAAGATTGTTCATATAGATATCGACCCGGCGGAACATAACAAACTGAAGAAATCGGATCTGGTGTTAACCGGCGATCTTAAGTCTGTTTTGGAAGAACTATTCCACCTAGTGCCTTCCGGTAAACGTCCCGAGTGGATAGCCTCGATCAGCCAAATGAAAGTTAATTATCCTTTTCCGGCGGATACCAATCCGGATCAGTTTCATCCGTTGAATCTGATCAAAAAAATCGGCCAATTGGTCTCTCCGGATACAATTATCACCACCGATGTTGGACAGCATCAAATGTGGGTAGCCCAAAGCTATCCCTTTCGTCATCCCCGTACCTTACTGACTTCCGGTGGCTTGGGGACCATGGGCTTCGGACTTCCGGCGGCGATCGGAGCCGCCTTGGCCAATCCCAACAAACAGGTGATCTGTTTCAGCGGCGACGGTTCCATTCTGATGAACCTTCAGGAGCTGGCGACCCTGGCCGAGTTAAATCTCAACGTAACCGTCCTAATCCTGAACAACGGCCTCCTGGGTTTGGTTAGACAGCAACAGGAACTGTTTTACGACCGAACCTATATCGCCTCCCGGTTTACTTATAATCCAGACTTCGCCGCCATCGCCCGGGGCTTCGGCCTGCCGGGGATCGATTTAAGTAAAACCGCCGACCCGGAGGCTATTTTGGCTGAGACCTTGGCTAAACCGGGTCCTTGGATTGTCAATATCCCGATTGATCCCTCAGCCAATGTTTTGCCGATGGTCCCGCCCGGAGCGGCGAACAATAAAATGATTGGAGGGTAATAAAAATAAAAGTTTGAAGAATGAAGAGTTAAGTTTGAAAATGTACATTTACATCCCCCAAATTTTAAGCTAAAATATTTCTAGAAATCCGAGTTTAGGAGTTGAGAGTCGAGCAATGTGTCACCGCGTAATTCTTTTAATTGATTTAGCTTAATCAAGGGAGAAGTCTGCCCTTTTTTAGTTAATTCAATTTAGTCGGAATTACGACGTGCTGGATCAAAGACTCTTTTATTTTTGCTTTGGATTTTAATTAATCTAAATCGACTTATTACAAGGAAAGAGGGCTTTAAGCCGCTTTCCTTTTTTTTTCGAAAGGAAGATTAGCGTGAAAAATTCCATAAATTGACGAAAAAAGGGCGCACTAAACTAAGGCCTTTAAAGGCCTAAAAAAATCTAGCCTTAGTTTAAGCCACAGAAATATCGGTATCTTTTATAATACCATTGGA
>JAEYRN010000097.1 GCA_023435565.1 Bacillota bacterium | reverse complement strand
TGATATTACGACTAAGACTGGAAAGAAATTATCAAAAATGATTAAAAGTCAACTCGAACAGTGGATTGCTGGTTTGCCTAATTATATCAAGGTTTATCTGCTGATTTCTTGCTGCGAAAGTTGAGTTTTTCAATATAATTATCCTCCTTAGATATCTTTGAACCCAGTTTTTGAAATTAAACCTTCCTTAACTAGCAATTAAATAATTTTCTATTCAATTCCAAATTTTCCTGCTAGTTTAATAAATATTACCCAATAAATTAAGTTAAATTGAATGTAACAATACCTAAACCCTACATGCATATCCCGATATTCTTAACAAATTTCTAGTTATATAATTGATCGAAATTGAGCCAGGAGTTGTTAAACAATTGTGTTTTGGCGTCGCTCGGGATTTATTGGTGCTTAAATTTAATACCAGCTGAGGTGTTGGCAGAGGCGCGGGTTAAAGAGATCAGGCCGGAGGAGTCGCGGATGGCGGGGAGGATTTTGGGGAGTTTGCCGCGTAATAGTTATAAAAAAATTGCGCGCAAAGGAGACCGCCCCTTCCGTGGGGCTAAAAAATAAATGTATACTTGTTGAACTATTCTTTTCTAGTAGTAATAGATGCTTAAAATAAATGAGGGTAAATATATTATGAAACTCCATAAATTGCTAGCTGTTGTTTCATTTTTAATAGCATTGACAATCATTACACCAGCATTAGCCGCTGACTCGCTATACCGATTTATGCACAATGACCATGACGCTCTAGTTATCGGAGAGGTCAAAACAATTAATGGTGATACGCTGGTAATTGATGTTGAGAAATCAATAATAAGTAAAAGAGATTTAAATATCAATGCAATCAGGAAGCAACTTTCTATAAAATCAGCTAGGATAACAGGAGTACATGGTTATTCATTATTTTGTAAAGATATTGGTGAACCAGGCGAAATGCCAAAAGTCGGAGACTATGTTCTGGCTTCTTTAGATAAGAAGGGCACATCCTTTGCCATTGCATATGGCTTATACAAGGTTGATGGAACTGATTATAAAACGTTATCGGTTTTATTCGAGGAAAATGCAAATGATTATGTCAGGATGGAAGCTGCTGCAATAAAAGCTTTTATAAATAGTGACGGCAATTTAACGGAGTTTAGTTTTAACGGAAGCACAGGTCAAGTAAGTTCACAACAAGATGGTAAAGTTATTTATGATTCGAGAAAAGAAGAATAAAGCGATAATAGCCTGTTATGAGAATTGCAAAATTACTTTGAAATTGGAGGCTGCATTACGGAACTTTCTCTGATATCTTCAAAAGGGCAAGTGATCGATATTCAAAGAAACTTAGTTTAAAAGAAGGGGACAAAGTCTTATTTATAGAGGAAAAAAGGAAAAGTATTTATTGCTAATGCATCTTTGGTTGAGTTGAAATAAATTCAAGCAGCAATGGAAGGTAAAGCTGAAAAAGCAGGAATAAACACCGAACAAGATGTTGATGTATAGTAAATATATTTTGAAAGGAGATTATTATGGGTGCTTGGGGAACCGGAATATTGCAGGATGATACAGTTTTAGATATTATTGAAGAATTCAAAGATTACTTGAAACAAACGCAAGATATAAAAAAAACTAAATCACTGATAATTGAAAATAATCAAGAAATTATCGAAGACGAAGATGATGGACCACTATTATGGATAGCACTTGCAAAGTGCCTATGGGATTATGGAAGTTTAGATGAAGAAGTATATAAAAAAGTTGTCTCAGACTTTAAGAGTGAAAAAGGTTTAGACAGATGGAAGGAGGAATCAGATAATGACTATATAAAAAGGAAAAAGATCATTTCGGAATTTATCGAGATAATTTCAATACCAAACCCAAAAGTTAAAAAATTACCCAAATTAGTAATTCGAAAACCTGTCTTTGAAACGGGGGATTGCCTTTCTTTAAAAGTCGACGAAAAGCATTATGGGGCTGCAATTGTTGCTAAAACAGATAATACAAACATTGAATATGGAAGCAACCTTATTATAGTGTTGGATTATTGGGACATAAATGAGCCTAAATTAGGGGATTTTTTAATATTAAAACCATTAAAATTAACATTTGCTAAATGGGATGGACGCGTTCATAAGGCTTGGTGTTGCAAATCAGGCTTTAAGGAATATAAAAATCGTTATAATAAGATTGGAAATGTTGATGTATCAAGGTTTGTTGAGGAAGATTCAAAATCTTATTCTAGTTGGAGTGGAATTTTGGCACCAATTAAATATCAATATGAGGGATATAATCCGGAAGACCCCACACTTTTATAAAAAACCGGAGTGAAAACCATGAAGAAACTTATTTTGATAGCAATATTATTTCTGTTAATGCTAAATACGGTTTTTGCAGAATCGATAGATGGACCTGCAAATATTAGAGAGAAGCCTAATGGGAAAATTATTTTTAGTTTAAATGATGGGGCTATTGTTGGATGTCACGGGCTTTCGAAAAATGGTTGGTATGTTATTGCGTTAACCGTATTTGTAAAGGAAAGTTCATTTACAAAGGATAAGAAAGTAAAGGCTGGCGAGATTTTATATGATATAAAAGGAAAAGAAATAGGAAAAACATCAGCTGTTATCTTGCCTCAGGAATGGGAGGATATAGAATATCATAACCAGTTAAATTTATACTCGTGTGTTATTGATGGATATACATTTGAGAATAACATAAAACCAGAATCTCTCCTTGAAAGGCAATTAGAAGACGGACTTAAAAATAATAATCAAAAAATTACTGTACATAATTTTGCAAAAATAATCCCTATTTCAAAATACGGTTATAAATATACTGATGTTTACGATATATACGATGAATGTAGTCCGTATAAGAGCGGTGATTTTAGCCACAGTTGTATCTATGAATTTAGCGCCGGACCATTTTCAATGGGTATCCGGGCTATGTTGGTTTTTTATAAGGAAGAACTTGTCGCGCTTATTTATACTGAAAGAGATGTCATTTTAAAGTTTTATAAACAAAAATTATTAAAACATGACTGGAATTATAGAATTGGATATATTAAACCGGTAGATGAAAAGGTTCAAAAAGACCTGGAAGAACAGTACATTTATTTCTTTGGGCATTCGAATTAAGGAGTTTATTAAACGTACATAGTAAATATATTGGTTTAGGGTGTGTATATAGTGTGTATTGTTATTATTTTTAATTACTAATGAAGTATCGCATCATATCCTTTGCCAACCGAGTCGACGTGGAAAGTGATTTTGATTTTAACCTATGGAGTTTGGAGTCGACAGGAGACGCTGCCCGCTCTCCTGCACCTCTAGGGCAAAAGGGTGTTGCGGAACTCCCTTTTGAATCCCGCCGCCCGGGGGAATGCCCCCGGGACCCCCTTATTCCCGGCCATCCATGGGCCGGGATTATGAAAGGCGTTTTTTGAGTAGGCTTTGATAACCATGCAGGGACGGAAACATCGTGTTTCCGCCCTACCAGGCTTTTTTTATCTGCCGACGGCGGTGATTCATCCATGAATCAATGCCGCGAACCGGCTTCCATGCCGGTTACGGGTGAATAATCAAGGAGTCTTCCTTTTCAGTCAGGTTACCTTACCGCCTTCGAAGCACCTTTTAATACTTCAGACTCCTTCAGAGGTACCTTTTTCTACTCCGGAGGTAACTTTTTCTATCTTCGAAATACTTTTTTCTACGTCGGAAGTAGCTTTTTCTACCTTCGAAATACTTTTTTCTACCTCGGAGGTAGCTTTTTCTACCTTCGAGGTACCTTTTTCTACTCCGGAGGTAGCTTTTTCTATCTTCGAAGTACCTTTTTCTACCTTCGAGCTACCTTTTTCTACTCCGGAAGTACCTTTTTCTACTTCGGAAGTACCTTTTTCTACCTTCGAGGTACCTTTTAGTATGTCGGAGGTGGGAGTGTAAATAATTTTGTGTAAATGGTTTTTTAACGTTAATTTTTAAATTAACGGGGAACCCTATAACTGGCTCTTATTCATCCGGAGGATAAGGCAATGCTGGAGAGCAACCCGAGCGCCAGAT
>JAEYRN010000095.1 GCA_023435565.1 Bacillota bacterium | reverse complement strand
ATCTGGCGCTCGGGTTGCTCTCCAGCATTGCCTTATCCTCCGGATGAATAAGAGCCAGTTATAGGGTTCCCCGTTAATTTAAAAATTAACGTTAAAAAACCATTTACACAAAATTATTTACACTCCCTATTTTTTGGATTGGCCATTCTTACATTTGCCTTATTTTTATTATCGGAAAATAAAAATGTAGGTTTCTTAAAGTATACGGGACTATTTCAAAGGCTAAATTTAATAGTTTTATATGGGACTTTGATTATAAACTACGTATGGATTATAAAGGTTCTTGAAAATTTAAAGAGCAGCGGTTAGTTAAATCGTGTTTATTTAGTTTCATCAATTATTTTACCGCAATCACACAGTGTAATTTTGTTTATTTTTCAATATACGTTTTCAGCGAGTCTAATTCTTCCTGGAATTGTTTATCCCATATATCTCTACTACCGGATATTTTCCCGATAATATCACCGATTAATTTATACAACGGATTCAGCATATCGATAACAACGGTTTGTTTTAGCATAGTTCGGTCTGGATCAAGTTTTATAAAATCATAATAAACATAAACATTACATTTCCCAATTTTCTTTTTGGTCTCTTGATCATAAATAATAGAGGGTTTTGACTCATATTGGATTAATTTGTTTTCTATATCTTCGGTAACTCGATACCGGTGATAAATTAGATCTTCATCATCGCCTTCGCTGCATTCTATTTCCGCTCCTTTGACCAAGCCATCCGCATTAAGAATTTTAAATTGATCGTGCATACCGTGTAAATCCTTATAAAGTTCAGGTTTTTGATACTTTACAAACCGGTATACATATTGGACCGGCTTTTTTACTTCCACTTCAACTTCCACCAGATATGAATTGGGGCGGTTTCTTGGATTGGACTTGTCATAAAACATGGATGAAATCATTAAAGCAGCATATCCTAATACTATTAGACTAATAAATCCAATGATAATTAAGGGGATTCTTTTTTTCATAAATAGTTTCCTCCCTCATTAAAGGATTGGCTTTATCAATATGTTTGCAGATATCGGACTCGTTCCATTATCCTTTGTAGAAATTTTCCCTGAAATATTTCGCAATAAGTCTATTTAAAGGCGAAAGAATGCCGGGGGAAAGTCGATACAGCCGCCAAAAAACTTTATCAAAAGACTTTACCAAGATAATACCTTTGTTGTTAGCCATACCTTTGAGGATTTTTTCGGCACACTGGACCGGCGATATCGCTCCATGTTCCAAGGTAGCGCTCTTTACTTTTCCCGGGTCGACATTGCCTACGAATATTGCCTTATCGAATATTGGCGTGTTAATTACGCCCGGGCAGACGACACTAACATTGACGCCATATTCATGGGCTTCTTCACGTAGTGATGAAGTCAAACCCACTACGGCATGTTTAGTTGTGGAATAGGCTGCAGCCATCGGTTCCGGAATCAAACCGCCCAACGAAGCAACATTTACGATATGCCCGCTTTTTTGGAGGATCATCTGTTTATAAGCGAAAGTACTCCCATAGATCACTCCCCAAAGATTAACATTAATTAATTTACTCCATAAGTCAAAGGAATAATTATAAAATTCTCCGCCCGCAGTTATTCCCGCATTGTTAAAGACAATATCAATCCGGCCGTTTATGGTTATTATATCCTCAAATAACTGCTTCATTTGTTCTTCCGAAGAGACATCAACTTTATAAATATCGGTTTTTACATGATTCGATAGACTATTTTGAATTTTACCAAGCGATTCGTCGTCGATATCGGCTAATATTAGTCTTTTGGGGGAGTATCGAGCTATTTCTTGGGATAAAGCTTTGCCGATACCCGAACCGGCGCCGGTTATTAAGATTACTTTGTCACTAAAATATTTTTTTGTTTTCATTTTGTCCTCCACTCTTTATTGATTCGAAAACAGCTTTACAAATAAAGCCCATACATTCTAATAATACATTGTTTGGTGTAGTTGAGTGTATTGAAGCCGGAGTTGTCGTTACTAAACAACGTTTTTACATAGCTGTCCGTCTTTGTATTTTCAATTGGTCTTTAGCATTTCAGCTGTTTTTTATTCAAGCACTCCTATTTTTGATTTGTTTCAACGATAAAAGCTTCTAGCCTTTTAATCGACTTATGAATCCAGTCGATTTCATTTTGGTAGTATTGAATTCCATTCTCTAAAATGAGTCGCCATATTTCTTTTTCCTTTTCACTTTTAGCAAAACTGTTTGCTTTTTTTAGATGTTCAGGGTCATTATAAATTTCCAACTTTTTTAAGATTAGCGCTTCATAGTCTTTTAAGAAATTAATGATTTTTCCGGTATCCAATTCCGCCATGAAAGACAATTGAAGCAATTGAGAATGTCTGATTTCAGGTAAAGAAGCTGGCTGTTGCAACCATTCATCAAGAGAGGTTTTTCCAAATTCGGTAATCCGGTAAATTTTTTTATCCGGTTTACCCGATTGGGGTTCAATTTCAAAGTCAATTAATTTCTTTTCATGGAGTTTGGTTAACATCCGATAAACTTGAGTATGTTCGGTCGCCCAATAGTGTTTAAGACCATGGTCGACTATTTTTGAAATGTCATACCCGGAAAGAGGAAATCTATCCAATAAACCAAGGATGGCAAATTGTAAAGACAATGGGCGCTCCTTTATATGTGTAATTACACATATTATATATTTAAGATTATGATTTGTAAAGCAGAATTTGATTTAAATTCTAGACCTATATGTTATTATGGTGGATTGTAGTTGGGAAGGCAGAAAAACCCTCACTTGAATTAAAAAGACCACTGGCTTTTTATCCAGCGGTCAATGTTTGGTTTCAATATTAAAATCTAAATAATTGTGCTTGTAGATTAATACGTCTCTACAAAAACTTCAAAGAAGGCCTGTGGATGCAGACAAGCGGGACATTTTTCCGGCGCATTGGGACCTTCATGGATATGGCCGCAATTTCCGCATTTCCACAAAACGGGTTGGTCTTTTTGAAAAACTTTATTATTGAGGATATTCTCGGCTAGCTTGTGATAGCGAGCTTCATGCCTTTTTTCGACATTAGCGATCATTTTAAAAGCTCCCGCTACTTCTGGGAAACCTTCTTCTTCGGCGGTTTTGGCGAAAGAAGGATAAAGGGCCGTCCATTCCTCGTTCTCGCCACCGGCTGCCGCTTTAAGATTATCCAATGTCGTGCCTTGAGCAACGGGATATTCAGCGCTTATCTCAATCATTGCCGGAAGTTCTCCGGCGAATCCTTCTAAAAGAAGTTTGTAAAATCTTTTGGCATGTTCCTTCTCGTTATCGGCGGTTTCGATAAATATATTTTTGATCTGTTTGTATCCTTCTTTATCAGCAACGGAAGCATAAAAAGTATAGCGGGTCCTGGCTTGAGACTCGCCGGCAAAGGCTTTTAAAAGATTTTCGGCTGTTTTGGTTCCTTTTAGACTCTTCATAAAAATCCCCCTTTTAATTTTAAAAAGAGTATTTCACGAAAAAACAATTTATTCCTGCTAGAAATATTGGTCTAATTAATTCAATGGGTATTCCGGCGCAAAATGATCACCAATTCCGGTCCAAAATGATCACCCATTCCGATTGAAACCGATCACCAATTCCGGTTCAAATTGATCACAGAAACGACGTTTGGTAAGCAAAAATCAAGGG
>JAEYRN010000058.1 GCA_023435565.1 Bacillota bacterium | reverse complement strand
AACATCCTTCCCCTTTCACAACATATAGGAGGCTACGTTTTTATGGGGAATATAAAAGAAATAAAATTAAAAGAAAGCAAGGAATATCCAAATTTATTTGATATTATTACTATATCAAACCTCAATGATTTTTGTTTTACAAAATTTGAGTATAGTATCAAACAGAAAAACCAGATTTCTTCAGAAGAAATCATTTTCTCAGCTTTTAATGAAAAAGGATCCGGAAGATTGTTGCTGGATATTTCTGATTGGGGCGGGCATGCTTCGGGTTTTGCTCGTAATTATGATCTGGCAGATTATATAGATATGATAAGAAAATCAGATAGTGGAAAGATCACTAGAATACACGATGCCGGATGGGAATTTGCAGATTTAAAAACATTAGATTATACCGTAAAACGAATTATAGAAAAAATGACGGGATTGTTTTTGTTTTCTTTTTTAATACAATGGAAAAACGACTATCGAAAAGAATTCCTTAAAGTTCTTTTTAAAGATTATGAAAAGAACACCAAATTAGAGCAAATGATAACAAAATATCTTTATGATGGTGATAATGTTATTAGAATAGGAAGAAACCAGAAATACTTGATTTTATCACGTAATGAAGGTGGTCTTTTTCGTTACACTAATGAGAAAACAGAAGTTGTGAATAAAATTTAGTGTGATGATACAATGAATCGAGGTTAGTCAAGGAGAATGGTTAAGATGATAATCAAGGAACCGCAGCATCCGGTCAATGACATCAAGGAAAAACAACAATTGGAGAATGAATTAAGAGTGGAAATAAATAACGGCCACCTTCTTTATAATAAAAATGTCTCCGCAATTATCAGAAGATATGACTGTGACGACGTTGTATACCAATTATCCGATAATTCATATGCATTAGTACATTTAACCTGGTCGGGAAAGATCGAATCAAATAGCAAGTTTCCTTCCACTTCAATATATAAGACTTTAGCTGATATATATAATAATCCGGATGAATAGTTTTCATACCAAAGTTTGAGACTGAACGACCCGAAGGATGATATTTGTTTAGCTGTAAATATGAAATAATAAGCTTGAAAAAAGCGTTACGAAACTTAATTGGAGGAAAAGCCGTGATTATAAATCTGATTATCTATAATTTTGCGGCTTTAGTGATCCATATCGTCATTGCATTTCTAATGTTATTGTTGGGGCGAGTTTGGGGCCCGATCTTGGTTTAGCAGTACATTGGTTTTAGGGGATGTTGATTAAATAATATATAATTGGAGAAAAAATTTTCAGTAAGACATTTATATTTATGGAAGGAGAATTGGTTTATGGAAGGTTTAATACTGATTTTTAGAATATTTTTTTTAATGGGCTTTATCTTTTCGTTGGTTCAGGTTTTTTCTATTTCGATGTCGAGGGGGTTAGCCCTTATTTTATTAGGGGTTAGCAATTATCTATATCTTATGTTAAGATTCGGTAATCTGATGAGAAAAATAAAATATTTAATTCCGCTGGTATTGCTTTTGTTATATTTTTTATGTATTAAAAGTTGGGCGGACAATCAAACCGGAAATCCGTTGGGAATCGGTTTGGGGGCAGCTGTTCTTGCAATAGCGGGAGTAGCGGTATTGGTATTTTGGCAAGAGATACTAACAATTAAACATTTGGGCCCGGATTTAATGAATCTTATTACTGCTATTAAAAATTGGCGGGAGACGGGAGAAAATTGGTTGGCGCTGGTAGTATTGCTACTACTGGGGACAAACCTTTATGTTTTGTATGATTACCTTTTGTATAGGAAAGACGGATAAATTTGAGTACCATGGAATCTTTTAATTTACTAATTAAAACATTAAGGTTGATTTTATAACCGTATTTCAAACCTTTTTCCGCTTGCTTATGGCTGATTTTTTCATCGGCATCATTTTTAAGCGCCGCCATATTAGATAAATAAATTGAGGCAAAAAAACTTGTTTAACTGGTATTGCAAATTTCAAAATATGTATCCTTGGGTTTATGACATTGTCTTTAAAGTACCGGCCCCGGGATTCCCGGGACAAGTTGGCTTTTTTTGTACAGACAGCGAATCCGACCAATTGTCTTCTTGAGAAGATAATCTTATCAACTGGAGGGAGAATGAAAATATATTTTAAGGTTGATTTTATTATTTATGAAATTGGTTCTGATGCTTTTCTAAATGCCTTTTTTTCAACAGTGGCATACCATTTGGAAGATAAACAAAGGGGCACAAGGTTCCCTGTTTTTTTTAACAAATTATACAGAGGTAAAGTGGAATATCAAGATATATCGGATTTATCCGAAGAATTAAAGACAATAAAAAAAGAGCTTAAAAAATATATGCCCAATGAAATAATATGGGATATAGATAATTTGGCAGCTACACCTCCCTGGGGCAATAATATAAGCCCGGATATAACAGATTTATCGAATTATTTCGTTACAAGTGATGGACGTGATTTATTTGATGTAATGTTTCAGGCATTGAAAGATGCCGATAGTGAAAAGTTGGACCTCACAATTGAAGCTATAAAGAAATTCCCGATGGGAATGTTGTAAAGCCGTGGGAAGTGTAGGATTTTATTGAGTATTAATAATTAGGCTGATTATCCACGGAGACACAGAGTGCGCCTGAAGGTGCTTAATGTATAGCAGAAAGAAACTGCATAGCAAAGCGAAGCCAGCAGCTATTACCGAATCCTTGGGGTCGAAGCGGTAACGCGAGACCTAAGCGTAGGAAAGGGAGTTGGAGAGCCGAAATCCGTAAGGGTGAAGTGATTGAGCCTCGTTAATCGAGAAGATAGTGCCGATGTTATTCTGTGAACAGCAGGCAGCACATTACAGACCGTAAAGGCGAGGGATGTAATGACTATCCGGGGTCAAAGAACTTGGCGAGTCAACAAAGATACAATAAGCATACCAGGGAGACCCTACTGGTGCTTGAAAGAGGTTCTGCAGAACAAGTCCCATAAAGATAAGGAAGCAGGACAACAGTAGGGAGTCGGATTACTACATAGTACCGGAGAACGGCATGAAAATGCCGGGAGGGAAGGTGGTAACAAGGTATCAACCAATTCAAAGAAACATTGCCGCACTAGAGGTGGAGAAAACAATGGCAACGGACTTGAAAAGGATAGCAGAGTTAGTAAAGAACAAACCTGAATACAAACTACAGACATTGGCGCATCTAATCAACAAAGAAAGTTTAATAGATAGTCACCAGAGGATGGAAAAGAATAAAGCTACCGGAATTGATGAAATAACAAAAGATGAATACAACAAGAAACTTGAAAAGAACATTGAAGAACTGGTAGCCAAGATGAAGCGACAAGCATATAAGCCAATGCCTGTCAAAAGAACATATATCCCTAAACAAGGAAGCGATAAACTAAGACCTTTAGGGATACCAGCGTATGAAGACAAAATAGTTCAGGACGTAATAAGACAAATATTAGAGGTAATATACGAACCCATATTCTTAGACCTATCATATGGGTTTAGACCGGGAAGAAATCAACACGACGCAATTAGAGCGTTAAACGACAAAATAGTCTTTACCAAAACAAAATATATTGTAGATGTCGACATAAAGGGATTCTTCGACAATGTAGACCATGAGTGGATGATGAAGTGCCTAGAAGAGCGTATAGCAGACCCTAATTTTCTGCGGCTTATCAACAGATTCCTAAAATCAGGAATCATGGAAGAAGGCAACTACCAAGAAACAGATAAAGGAACGCCACAGGGCGGGATTATATCACCGATACTGGCCAATATATATCTTCACTATGTACTGGATTTATGGTTCGAAAAAGCCGTAAAGAAAAGGACAAGAGGAGATGCAAGCATGATAAGATACGCCGACGACCTCGTATGTTGTTTTCAATACAAACGCGAAGCAGAAGAATTTCTAGCAGCGCTAAAAGAGCGGCTTAAGAAATTCGGCCTAGAAATAGCCGAAGAAAAGACAAAGATAATTGAATTTGGAAGGTTTGCAAGAGAAGACCGGAAGAAACGAAGGGAAGGTCCACCTGACAACTTTGATTTTCTGGGATTCACTCACATTTGCGCTAAAAGCCGAAACGGAAACTTCATTGTTAAAAGAATAACCAGTAAGAAGAAGCTCAAAGTCAAAAAGGCCGAAATAAGTGTATGGATGCGAAAGAACATGCATGAACCGGTTAAAACCTTAATCGATGGAATCAATATCAAACTCAACGGACATTATCGATACTACGGAATAACCGGGAACTACACTCACATGAGCAAATTCAGGTATTACATTATCAGAAGACTATTTTGGACGTTAAACCGGAGAAGTCAGCGGAGAAGCTATACATGGGAAGAATTCAATGAACGCATACTTCGGAAATTGCCGATAAAGACGCCTAAAATATTTGTTAATGTCTATTCTTTAATAACTTAGTGAATGATAACTTGAAGAGCCGTATGCCTAAATAGGGCACGTACGGTTCTGTGAGGGTCGGGAGCCGTGAGACTCCCTTCTACTCGACTGAAAGTCATTAAAAAAGGAGCGGAAAATGATCGGGAAGATTAAAAGGAACATTCAAGGTTTAAACCTGGCCTTTAAAAAAGGCCCGAAAGAAGAATTATTATCCATAGCTAAGGATATATTTCCTGATTTCCGGTTTGAAGAAGTTACGCTATTTGATAATTGTTATTGCTGTTTAACCTGGAACCACAATCTGAAAGATCTTTTTGAACAGGACAATTCCCTGGGCAAAGAAGAGCGGTTTTCTTTGGTTGTGGAAATAGAAGACCCGATCATGAGAATGCATCAGATTTTGGACTTCATCGAATCTTTGTTAAAAAAAGAAGAAGTAGACTATGCCTATATGGTCCTTGAGCGTCTTGGCGAGATTGATTTGAATAGTGAACGGATGCCCGATCCCCGGTCCCTTGGCTACCGTAAGTTTCTGGAATATTACGCTCAAAAAGCGGACCGGGACAACTTTTTGAAAACCCTGAAATTGACTGAACCTGGCAAACAAAAAAACGAGATCGAGAGATTAAAATCCCTGTTTGTTCAGGAATATGCCGGGAAGAATGAATTGGCGGATAGTCTGGAATTACTAAAAAACAAGGCCTTCGGGGACAAATACCTTTATCATGTTTTTGCTCCGATTATTAATAAAATCTCCTACCGAAAAATGAAAACACTGCTGGAAACAACTGAAGCTCTGCAGACAATGCCGGAGAATGACCGGTTAACCATTTTAGCCCAAACGTTTGCCGACGATGCAAAAACGGATTTTTCCGTGGCAGACTTTGAAGAGCTCTTCGGGCAGATCGAGGTCCTGGACCCAGAAATCAAGGCCGGAGACGTCCGGTTACGGGATTTCCTCCTGCTTCAGCTGGGCATGAATTTAAATGATTTGGAATATGTGGCGAAGTGCAAAAAAGCCATGAACAACAACATTTTAAAGAAAGAATTGACACTGGTGGAGAACAACCTAAAGAGGGGGAAAGCGGCAAATAACGGCCAGCTTACAAGTGTCCCCGGAAAAAATACGAGATAGGACTATCATAGTTAATGAGGTTCAACTATGCACATTGGAAAATTTGTTATGCAGCGGGGTGACGATTGATGAAATGGAGACGCAAATTATTCAAATTCTATAATTTTATTTTAATATTTCTTTTAGCAAATAGTATTCTTTTAGCACAAGATAATATTGATATTCCTCTTCATGATAGAGAATTAGTATCTGGTAAATTAGGATGGGATGACCATATTGAGGTAATAATTGAAGAAATATCGTATAGGAAAGATAGAATAGCAAGTAAAGAAATTGGTAAAGAACTTTACATAAATATAAATGAGCTAAAGGATTTTTTCCTGGAAAGAGCCGTTATCGTAACAGGGATGGAAGTTAATTGCTCATTTTTATATGAATCTGTATCGATATACGGAAAAGTAATTACTGATAAAAGAGAATATAGTTTCTATTATAATTTGGCGGGTTTTTGCCGGTTATATTTAGAAAAGGATGGGACGCCTATAATAATTGCTGATCCCGAATTGGAAGTACCAATGGTTCCATAGAAATTCCTAGGTTCATGGAAATATTGTCATGGTAAGTAGAGAACTTATTGATATAATTATCTTGATCATTTAGATATAGCTTGCCATTTTTCTCCAGTCTTATCAGTGAAAACATAAAGGGAATGAAAAGATGATTCATATGAAAAGAAATATTTTATTATTTTTTGTATTTTTAATTTTGGCATCGAGTCCATCATTTGCAAGTAACGATGCCGGATGTACAATCTCTCGTCTCCACGCCAAACTGGAAGAAGAGAGTCCGATGCCCTACTTATTTGATATTGTGGATTATACCCATTTGAATCATGTCGAGTTACGGGAACACATCGACCGGGTGGGGAAGTTTATTTTTAAGCGGGAGCATGAAGGGCCGGTTTAGGCTTAGTGGGAAAGATGAATAAATAAGATTAATGAAAGCTTCTTGGTAATTCAAAAGATTCACCAAGAAGCTTTTTACATACCGAAGTATGAGCGGATTCATACTTGGGTTTGATTGAAATTGAATCGATTTTGAATGATAATATAGGCAACAACCATTATAGAATTGTCGGACGGATTCTATACTAAAAAAGGGAAGTGTATAAATGATTATTGCATTTGGAATAAGATCCTATAAGATTTTGGAAAAAACATTTACTGATTTACATTTGCCGGAACCGGAAGAGCCGATGAGTCTGGAGGCCCGTCAGTATTATTTCCATTTATGTTATATTCCGCTATTTCCCATAAAAAAGAAGTGGGTCATCAGAAAGAGCGATAATAAACTATACGAACCTTCGGATTTGATACAGTACGCCGTTATGAAGGAGAATATCCGGTTGGGGAAAACGGTTTTTGCTTTTTCCGGACTAATTTTGACGGCCTTGGTTCTTGCCGGTATAATGCTGGGCTCCATCGTTCGGCAGATTAATTATAAAAAACAGGATTTGGAATATCTTAAAATGAAATATACCCATTTGAATGAGAAGATTGCTAATCCGTCAAAATTAGATTATTACTATTTCAATTTTACCTCGGAAGATTCCTATTTACTGTCGAATCAGACAGTCTTCAAGGTTGTGGATTTCGATAATCAGTCCGTTACATTTATAACTCCGGATGCCGAATCGTTAAAGAATTTTAAATATTATTCCATTATGTATCCTGTCCCGTTCTTTCTGCAGGACTCTAAAACCTATGGAAACGGAACGGTTTTCACGGTTTCAAAAGCAGACTTGAAGCAGACTGTGAATTATGAATTCCCGCAGGAATATGATTTTAAAGGGGCCGTTCTTTCGGTTTTGGACGGCGATGTTCATTTTCATCTGTCTGACATCAAAACATTTAAGGATTATGCTCCTGTCTTTTATGACTGCTCCTACGGGAGCGGAGGTTCAAGTGGAGAGCATGATTGGTGGATGAGAATCGAAAATCAGGGACATCCGACAACCGTAACAGGTTTGAATGTTATAGAAGGCGATCTTGACTGGGATACATCCGGCTTTCCGCTGAAAGTTGATTATAATAACAAATTTGACCTTTTTGCTGACTCTTTGAATCGAAGACAGTTTCATTCCGTAGTGGATCTGATCTGTCGGAATGAAAAGGGAACGGTTTTTACCTACCGTATTACTTGGGATTTCAAATCCGAAGAATATGATGTTCAGATTATGGAGATTGAAAAATAAAAAGTTCAGATTTTATAGACGTACTATAGCCCAATAACTAGCATTTACAAACAATAATTACATATGTCATATATACAGAATATGAATTATGGCATAAGCTTAAAGTAAAGCTCGATCGAAAATGAGGGGGATTTAATAAATGAAACCATCCGTAAAAACAATTATAGTTGTTCTATTTGTTTCTATGTTGGCGCTTACCACGGGTTGTAACCGGGAACCCGAAACTAAGGCCGTGTTATACTCCAAAATCGACGGCCTCAAAATAACGAAAGAGCCTTCCGCCGAATCAAAGACACTCTATTCATTAAAAAAAGGCGAGGCAGTCGCCGATCTGGGAAAAGAATCAAAAATGTTTGCCACATATAAGTATAAGGGACAAACCTATGAATCATATTGGCGGTATGTTGAAGCTAAAAACGGAGTCAAAGGTTGGGCTTGTCCTAAACTGTTAACCGACATTGATGTTAACGTTTGGCTTAAAGAAAAACAATACCCGATGTTGTTAAAATACAGTCAATATGTTTTTAACGATAATTACTATGGATACATTAATACCGATGGTGAACCAGTAATTGAACCCGAATTTAAGGATGCCAAAAATTTTTCCGAGGGGTTGGGTTTAGTAAAAAAAAATAATGCATATGGGTATGTCAACTCCCGGGGCAAGTTCATAATCGATCCGCGATTTAGCTCGGCCGGTTCATTCTCCGAAGGTCTGGCCCGGGTTAATGAAGGGAATAAATGGGGCTATATCGACCGAATCGGAGTTTATGCGATCAAAAAGCAATTCGATGAATGCGGCGATTTCTCAGAAGGATTGGCCTGGGTAAAGATGAAGGACAAATACGGTTACATCAATCATGACGGGGAAACAGTCATTGAAAAGATTTACACTAAAGCGGGAGATTTCCGGAAAGGTTCTGCTTTGGTGGAGGTCAACGGCAGACCGGCAATCATTGATCAAAAAGGAAAATTCATCATTGAACCGCAGATTGATGAGTATGATTACTTCCGGGATGGGTTGGCCAGAGTAGTAATTGACAGTAGGGATAATCACAATAAAACTTATGGATTTATTGACAAAACCGGTAAAATAGTCGTCCAACCTTATTTTGACGATCTCGGATATTTTGCTGAGGGACTTGCTGCAGCCCGCATCTCCGGACGATACGGCTATATTGACCAGACCGGTAAATTTGTTATCTCTCCCCAATTCAATGGAGTCAGCGAGTTTCAAAATGGTTTGGCGATGGTTGATACCGGAGATGGCCAGTGCGGTCTGATTAACAAAAAAGGAATTGTCGTTAAAAAGTTCGACTTCGCATATCATAACAGTTATAAATTTCAAGACGGGTTAGCTGTTGTTTGTAAAGATTATAACTATTTTTTAGTTGATATACAGGGTAGAAAAATATTGGATATTGATAATTGCCGTGATAATAATTATTCCGAAGGTTTAATCGCCGCTATGGACAAAGATAAATGGGGATACCTTGATCGGTCCGGAAAGTTGATTATTGCTTATCAATTTGATGATGCCTCGGAGTTTAAAGGAGGAATGGCCGTCGTTGGAATGGGAAGCTATGATGAGCGTCTATATGGGATTATAGATAAATCCGGTAAATATCTGCTAGTGCCCAAATATAAGCGGATTAAACCATTGCAAGACGGCTTCTTTATTACAATGAATCATGATAGAACATGTTATGGTTTGCTCAATAAAAGTTTAGATATCCTGTGCGAACCGGTTAACCGGCAAATCGATATCTGTCCCGACGGTTTTGCCAGAGTGGTTTCGGAAAACGGCGAGATTAGATATTTGGATCAAAACGGGCAAGATGTTTTAAAGTTACCGTATGCCGATACGGGAATTTTTTCCGAAGGGTTGGCATCTTTTCATGCCCAAAATGACGATGGTTTCGATACCTTTGGTTATCTCGATCAATCCGGTAAAGTCATTTTTCAAAAAACCCTCTATAATATTGAATATTTATCCAATATGTCGGACGGGATGGTTTTAGCTTTGATTCAGGATAAATCAGGACGGAGCCGTTACGGTTATCTGGACCGAACCGGTCAATTGGTGATCGATCCTAAATATACCGATGCTGGAGATTTCTCAAGCGGTCTGGCGCCGGTTAGGAATGAAAATGGACTATACGGTTATATCAATAAACAGGGAGAGGACTATCTCTCGGCGATGTTTCAGGATGCCCGTCCTTTTTCGGAAGGTTACGCCTGGGTGGTTTTTCAGGGTAAATGGGGTATTATCGGCGCCAGGGATGAATGGTTATTAGAACCCACTTTTGACTGTGACGGTGGGGAACCCGATAGCGACTTTCATAAGGGAATTGCCGAGTTCTATGACGATCAGTTGCTTTATATCACCAGACAGGGGAAGATCATTAGACCAAAAAGTGATGAGGGGGCAAGATAAAAACATGGGAGTAGAAAAAACGGAGGACTTTTGTGATGGATTATAATATGAATGTTTTTCTCTTTGGGGCCTGGGCATTTCTGATTATATTAGCAACGTCATTGGTCTACCTGATTGGCAAGGCTAAAAATTTCCGGCAGCGATTAAAATGGTTGATTATGGTAATCGCGTTTTTGGTTCTTTATCTATTTAATTTCTATTGGGTGCGAGATTACTTCGATTCAAAGGTACTTATAATCAATGCATTATTAATTGCCGTCTCCATAATTTTGGGGATTTGTATAATTGGGCTGGCCCTGTTTTCATCGATCAAAAATGTTATTAAAATAAGCGCGGCGATATTCGGCAAAAAAGCCGAAAAACCTTACTACTTAATAATCATCAATTTGCTCTTGGCTTTGTTACCACTGTCAAGTACGGGGTTCTTGGCGTTTAATTATCATAAAATGACGACCAATCCGCCGGTTTCTATCAAGTATGAGTTTGTTAATATTAATGGGAGTCGAATCGCTTTCCGTAACAATCAGGCGATCGATTTTTATGGTCATTTATGGTGGAAAACCATTAAAAGCGGTGTTCTGGATAAACCGGAAAAGCTGTCGGTAGGCAAGAGAGAAATACTATTTTTACCGGGTTTTGGTGATGACCGTTCTTATCGGACCGAGTTTTATCCCAATCAAACCGTTCATCAAGGATTGCTCGGCGAAGCAGCTGTTTTTAAAATAGCGGACCGGGAGATAAAACTGGCGCGAAATAGCGCAGCGGAGTTTTATGCGAACGGCGCTCCAGCCTCGGGCGAATTGGCGGAAGATCTTAAGTGGCTCATCGGCAAGTTGAGGCTTCATTTATTATTACCACGGGGCGCTCAGGTTTCTTTTTACCGAAACGGCGCCTTAAAAAGTTTTCCTCTCTCCGGAGACCTGACCGTTACTTATAAGGGTGTTGCAATCCCATTGCAAAAAGCTCAAAATAGCCTTCAATATACCAAGTTATACCCCGACGGTTCACTTCGAAAATGTTATTTGGGTCGGGATACCAAGTTGCCCATCGGGAAGCGCCAGGTTTTGTTTAAAGCCGGGGAAGAGCTGACGTTTTATAATGACGGCTCGCTTCGGAGTGGAACGCTGGCGGAAGATGCCGCCGTATCTTTGGGAGAGAAGCATACCACCGCTTACCGAGATATGGAGGTTATGTTTTATCCCGACGGAAAGCTGAAAATGACCCGTTATTATCTTAATAAATATGTTTATACAAAGACCGGGGAGGTTTTTTGTCAAAAAGAATCCGGTGATGAGTATTTCCGGATGATGCGGAAAACTCAATCCGCCGCTACCAGGGTTTTCGGTCGGGAACTTTGGGAAGATGAATGCCAAAAGATTCTCGCTGCCAACCGGATCGAGATCGACCCGGATTTTGAAGACCCCGGGATATTGATTATGTTTGATGACGGGAAGCGATCCGGCCTGAAGGTGAAAAAAGTGCTATTCATTGAGCCGGTAACAGTGCGGATTAATAATAAGGTCGTTCACTGTAAACCATTTGAATGGGTTAAGATTTAAGGAGAAATTCAAATGACTTCTTAACAGCTTTAATGCTTTAAATCGCTTATGTTTTTTAGATAATGGAAATTGACAACAAAAAAATCAAATGTAATACGAAAGCTTCTTGGCAACTCGAAAGATTCGCCAAGAAGTTTTTTCATACCGAAGTATTAGGGAAATCATCCTTTGGTCCAATTGGATTTGCAACGGAAATGATCGATAATGGACACAGGTGGAAATGACAAATGTCATATTGATAAAATATAAAAAATGGCCTAAGTTATAAATATAAACTGTTTTTTAAAAGATGTCTTTTCGATTTAGAGGCGGGAGAAGAAGTAAATGAATTACGAGTTACGATTAAGCAAACAAATCACCCGCGACCGGCTAATCGAGGGCATTTCCTCCTGGTTCGCGGTTCCGATTGATAAAATCATGATTACTGAAGAAATAACCGGTGATGAAGATATTAGCGGTATTTTCATTTTAGGTGTTTATAATCAAATAAACGGCGAATTTCCTACCTATTTAATTATTATCGACTACCAAACCCAACCCGGCTTTGGGCCTGAAAAAAAACTCGCCGTTAAAGCCGCTAAGTATTTGGATTGCCGGGTACTGATCTGTACCGCGCTCGATACGGCGGACCCGTATGTCTGGGATGTAGTGGAGCGGGACGGAAAACTGATAACCGTTTCCGTGGCTGCGGATAAACTGGATGATGACGGGGAGTTTTATATTGATAAAGTGTTATAAAGTATATAACACGGAGTTGATTTACTTCTAACTTCTGAAAAAGGCTTGGGGGAAAGAACGGTTAATGGATATCAGACAAATCTTTCATTTTATCTTTAATTTCGGGGCTGGGGCTTTTATGGTTTTAACGTCGTCTTCTTTGATTTATCTGATAATTAAATCTAAAAAACTTTATTTTCTGCTGGGTTGGCTAATTCCGGTCGTACTGTTATTGATTTTTTACAAATTGATTATGAACTGGGCAGGGGCGCAACGTAACGCTCCTTCAGTAGGAATCGCAATCATAATCGGTTCTTTATTAGCCTGTGTCATTGTAATTCTAGGAGTTTGGGTAATTGGATTGGCATGGTCTTCGGCAATCAAGGATCTGGTTAAAACAATTATTTTTATAGTTAATAACGGGGTCCAAAAACCGGGTTTATTGATAAGCGGCCTGCTAATCCCGCTGGTCCCTCTGTTAGGTCTGGCATATGTAGTGTTAAGTTACCCAAAGTATGCGGACGATCCGATTCCAGTCGAATATAAGACTGTCAATATAAATAAAAGCAGTATTGACTTTCGTAAAGATTACGCTATTGATTATTATGGGTTATTCTGGTGGAGAACCGTAAAAAGCGGTATTTTGGATAAACCCCAAAGACTGTCGGCAGGCGGGCAAAAGCTATTATTTTTGCCCGGTTTTGAAAACGACCAGACCTACCGGACCGAATTTCACCCCAATCAAAGTGTCGGTAAGGGATTGCTTGGTGAAACCGCCGTCTTTAGAAAAGGGAGTCATCAAATACAACTGGAACCAAACAGCGAAGCGGAGTTTTATCCAAACGGCGCTCCCGCCAAAGGTGAATTAGCGGAGGATATTAAGTGGCAGGTTCAAAAACTAGGAGTCAATTTGTTACTAAGGAGTGGAAAACGGATTGCCTTTTACCCCAACGGCGGTCTGAAAAGTTTTCCGTTAACCGATGAGCTAGTAGTTAATTATAACGGATATTCACTTCCGCTATCAAAGGCGGAAAATAGTTTTCAAGATACCAAGTTGTTTTCCGACGGCTCCCTGAGGGAATGTTATCTAAAAGAGGATACCCGGTTAATGATTGGAGAGTATCCGCTTACCTTTAAGGCCGGGGAAGGGCTTACATTTTATGAGGATGGTTCGATACGCGGCGGGACGCTTGCCGAAGCTGGAACGGTATCTTTAGGGGAGAAAACCGTCACTGTATATCAAGATATGGAACTCAAGCTTTATCCCGGTGGAAAACTGAAAATGCTCCTGTATTATGACGGGATATTAGTCTTTACGGAAACCGGAACTCTTTTCTACCAAAGCCACTGGGGAGATCAGCGCTTCCGACCGGAGCAAAAACCGTTAACAGACGCGTCCACGGTTATGGGTCTGAGATTATGGAATGACGATTGCCGCAGGCTCCTCTCCGCCAATCGGATCGAGATCGACCCGGATTTTATAGAACCGGAGATGTTGGTCCTGTTTGATTACGGGGATCGATCCAGCAATACGGTGAAAAGAATTTTATTTATTGATCCTATTACCTTGCAAATTAAAAACAAGGTCGTTCATTGCCGACCTTTTAGATGGTTGAAAATTAGCGATTAGGAAATTATTTTTATCATGGAGGAAACATAAATGGTATTTTTCGGCAAAAAGAATAATCCATCCGGTAAATATAAAGACCAAAAACTGCATGGAAATATCTTAAATACTGATTTTACATATCAATGCGGCTATGCAGTTCGTAACGGACTCTTCCCGGCCGATAATTGGACGGTAGTTTTATACAATAAAGCAATAGATGTTCATAATATCAAAATAAATACTAATTACGATATAGAGAATTTCCCCAGTATCTATTTTGTTATAAAAAAGGACCCGGATAATAAACTGTATGATATTAATATTTGGGGGGCAGCCGCGCCGGGAAGAAAAGGAACAATCGTGACTGCGTGGCTCAATAAAGACTCCGCCGTCGTTTTTGAAAAGGGCGAGCTGGATATTACGGAGGTCGACAAGGAAAAGGGTATTATCGAAACCCGCATATGGGCTGTCACCAAGGATGGGAAAAATGAGATCAATGGCAGATTTACGATCTCCATCGCTGATAGCTTAATTAATCCCTATAACATTGACCCCAGCCCGAGGGTAAATATAGACCTTACGGAAATCGAGCACGACTTGATGGAACCCGGGCAAGAAATGGTAATGAATGATTTTGACCGGTTATTCAAAAGGATACCGTCCGGCTTTCGCTGCCGGACAACATTTGAAGACTTTGATACCAAAATAAAGACGGAATATATCCTCTTAGGTATTCCGCCATACCCCGAACACGGCTATTACCCTCTGGAAGAAATGCCTGCAAACGCTGAAGGCATTGCTTTTTGGGGTCTTCCCAACCAGGAAGAGATTCTAGAGGCTTTTATCCAAACCGAATATGCTAAAAAGATCCGGGCTTTGTCATTTGGCTGCTCGTCGGAATGCCCAAATTTTGATTTAGGTCACTATCTTAGAGCAAACTTGAACTACCAGAACCAGGTCGCTATTTTGAGCAAGGGGTTCTTTCCCAATATCAAAGCCCTTTCCTTGGGAGAATGGTTTCTTAATTGCAATTCATCTGATGTTCACGGCCATTTGGGTGATATATCCGTTTTGCTTGAGAGATGCGAACACTTAGAAGAGCTTAATATTTACGGCCATTTTGAACTGTCTCGCCCGCTGAATCTTAAAGATTTAAAAAAGTTAGAGGTTATAACGGAAGGTAATTGCGATGTGGGATTAGAGCCAATTAGCCAGAAGACTTTTGAAAATCTCATCAGCCAGCCGTTGCCCAAGATTGAGAGTATTTGGCTCAGTTTAAAATGCTGGGAAAAAAGGCACTATATTTTCCCAGAAAGTTTTTTAAGCGGTCAAAATACGCCTAATATCAAAGGCGTGGAACTGGATGCCGGTGTTTTTTTACCTACGGAACAAGAGCACTTTAAAAACAGCGCTTTAGCCAAAACTCCTGGTTTAAGGCTTTATTTTGATGATGTAGAAGAGTAAAACACCTTTTAGATTTTGAGATAATTCACTCAATAAATCTTTACCAATATATTCATGGAGAAAAATATGAAAATAAAAGCATTAAAATATCATTTATTAGAGGGAAGACCTTATGTAAAAGCATTATTGCCGAGATATTATATGTTATCGGACTATATTTCAGGCTTCATTCAATGAAGTGAGCGAATAGCTTTAGAAGCGTGTTGTAATAAAATTATTTTTAAATTTCGAAAGGTAATCAAGCAGAATGATACCTTATGATAATCTATATTGCAAATTATATATTGATACCGGATTTAACAAAGGTGAATTACTAAACATAATCAAAGAGCATACCGGCGGCGTTCAACCCGGGCGCGAGTTCATCTCCACCGAATGGGCCGAGATTGGATTGGATGAAAACAACGAATATGATCCGGCCTTAACAGACGATAAGAATGACGGTTCTTTATATTACCGTTTCTTGGTGGATATCGAACCGGAGAATAACGTTGATTCTCAAACCTATATCGTGGGGATTAAAAAGTTGATCACACATTTAACCGGTTTGGGTTTTAAAGTGACGGCGGCTTGTGATTTTGAAGACGAATTAAGGAATTGAGGGAATTATAATGCAGTTTATTATATTTGATTTGGAAGCGACCTGTTGGGAAAATGAAAAAACCAAAGCAAGAGAAATCAATTTGACGAAGCCCCGGTTCTATGTTCCTGGGGTCATTACGACAAAAACCAGATCTTAAACGACTGTGCGAGAAATAGGTATACCGGGCCAATTGCCGGTTTTTTGCAACGGCATGTCAGTTTAAAACATCAATTTGCGGAGCTTAAAAACATCAAGCCTTGCGGCATGAAAAAAGCGTTGGATATTTTGAAAATTCCATTGGAAGGGACCCATCACCGCGGGATTGATGACGCTAAAAATATCGCTAAGATTTTTAAGACGGTTTATCCGGTATTAAAAGAACGGATCAAAATCTAAATACTGCATTAATGGATTTTTACAAGTCACGGTTACCCGAAGCTTAAAAATCATGGGGAATTTATATGAAACAGAAAACAAATTATCATAAATATCATGAGATGTCCATTGAACAGCTGCTGAGAAATCTAATTGAGTTTCATGGCAACTATGACAGGGTATCGAAGACATTAACTCTGACTTGCGAAAAAGAATTCTTTTGGATCAGACAAATCGTATATTTTTTGCCGGCATTGATATTTTTTTTGACATTAGTTGAAATAGGTTGGGATTCAGTTTTATTAACAATATTATTGGCGTTTTTCTTGGTAATCCCTATCGCCGGGATTTATATTATGTTCAAAAAAACGGATACAATTGTATTTACTGATCAAGAGATGCGTTTTACATCGAGATTTTGGAAAATAAATATCAGCGATAAAAAAATAAAGATGGATAATCAGACAAGGATAACATTTAGATGGTTTTTATTCGGAGCCGGTAATATCGCAATTCATATGTTTCTTGACAACTTGAAAACTGAAATTCCTTTTTATCACCAAGAACAATTTCCAACTATAAATTGCATGTGCATTTTGACGGCCTTGGTAGTCCAAGTCGCAAAATTACATAATATCGATATCAACATTTATATAGAATATAAACTAACGACTCTCGATTCTTTGGATCTTGAACTGGAAAAGCTCTATCATCGTAAATGAAATAGAAATAAAATATTTCTTTGTAATCTATAAGAAGCTTGGAGATACTGCTTCGTGGAAGCTTGGTGAAACTTTACGGTATTGCGGCCATCGCGTTCCTCTATTTTTATCCGGGTGGAAGCGAAAGCAAACAGGAGTGATTTGTATGAAAGCCGGATACGGCGGGAAAGTTCTTCAGAACGAAAGCAGTTTAAGTTAACTAACGGATATCGCCGGAAAATGAAAACCAGTTACGGTAGCGATCCGTTCATAGCGATTATTAATCAACTATTACTGGATTCATCCCGGCATCATCTCTATGCCGAAGAGGTATTTAGTGAGGCGGACTTTTGGAAGATACTGAATCGTTCACTGGAACAAAATAATGGGGATATAAATCAACTTTATCTTTTGGTTGAGAAAGAATTAAGGAAATTTAGTCTGCAGCAAATTATTATCTTCTATCGCCTATTTATCCGGCAGCGAATCCGGGCTTATAATTGGGGCATTTATCAAGCTTTCCGGCTGATTACCGGTGACCCCGATGAAGACAGTTTCGATAGTTTCAAAGATTGGCTGATCCTGGATTTGATGCCCTTCATGCCTAGCTGCGCCCAAGCATTGGAAGTGGTTGATGCTTTTATTGAACATACGGAAATTATTGAACTTAAAGACAGCGACTTCTGGGATAATTATTCCGTAGGGGATCGCATCGAAGAACTGTTACCGAGGGCTTTATTTAGAGTAACATTTAAAAATGCCCGTCATGCGGAGATTTTTGATAATATCAAATGGGAGACAGCATTTGATATTACACAGTAAGTTGGGTCTTATAAGGCCGTAATATATGTAACCTAGGGGGATTTAATAAATGAATAGAATGAACATGAGAACAATAGTAATAATCGCCGTATTGGTAATAATATCGGCCATTTCAGGTGTTTCATCCGCCAATGACGGGCGTTTTTACGAGGAAGGCGGGCTGATCATCCCGGTTAAGGAAGAGAAGATCAGCATCGAGAAAGAGATTTTAACGCTGACCTTTTTAGAAGATGTAGAAAAGTGGCGGGTCGACGTTTATTTTGAATTTTATAATCCCGGAGAAGCTCTCGAACTCGAAGTGGGGTTTGTCGGAGCTATTGAAAACGACTTCGAAAATACTCCTAAAACTCCCGCTCAAGGAGGATTTGAAAACTTTACAGTCCTGGTCAATGAAGTACCGGTTTCTTTAAATGGGGCGACAATGGTATTTAAAACGCCAAATGCCGAGCAAGATGATAATGTACGCCGGTTAATGATTCCATTTAAAATGCCGCTCAAACACGGATTGAATATTGTGAAACACAGCTATTTGCACTGTGGCTATCTCCAAATGGAAGGAGTTTATTTTGGGCAATACGGAATGACTTACATTATCACTACAGGTAAGAATTGGGCCGGCGGAGTCATCAAAGACTTCACCATCGACCTGGCGGCCCGGGAGGACACCTTCTACTTTTTAAATGATTTCCCCGGACAGAAAAACGACGGCAGCGATTCAGTGTGGACCAATCCGCAAAACTGTATATTATTAAGGAAGGGCTGCAATTTCTCCCGGAATATTAAAAACTACGCTCCGGCGACGGAAATCACGGTAGCGGCATTACGCGATAAATGGTTGGCCTTGGGAACAGTCGTTAAGGATCAAGCCGTGGCGGAAAGATTATTAAGCGAATATAAAGACATTCGGAGCGCTAGTCAAGAAATAATGCCGTTCAACTGTTTTTTATATTATGCCATGACCGGCAGCGAAGCAGATTTGCAGAAGCTTGGCCTGGCTTCGCTCGCTCTATTGCGAAACGCCATTTACGCCTATTACGGCTATCCTTTTACCAACCGGCAATACCGGGAGTTTTTCGCCAACCATTATTTCTACGAGCGGGATGAACAATTCAGTGAGGCAAAGATTCCGGAAAAAATGAAACGAAGGATTGAAATCATAAAAGCATTGGAAAATAAAAAGTAGTGGTTAAAAAACAAAATTTTTTGGAACCAGGTCATTACCGGGGAAATTGCGTTGATTACACACATCCGGGTAAAACGCGGCAGAAGCTGGGCGAAAGGAAAACTATTGGAAAAAGTTATTCTGATTGAACCGCCGGTTAATTCTGAATGGGTTCATGAATTTACGGAAGAATAACAAAACTTAAGAGGAGGAAATCAAATGGAATATTATCGTTGACTATTAAGTCAGCTATTTTCCCAGGCGATTTTCGTCGCTACCCCTTTCTTTGACAGTTGTGTTTCTACAGCCCGGTTTTCAGCCGTTGAAACCGCCGGAAGCGAGAGTTTTTTTAATTCGGGGAGTTCCAGAAACGGGCATAGGTTTTCAATGGCTTTTTGGTTTTCAATTTGAACACTGCTTAATTTCTTAAGTCCAGCCAAAGGCCGGACATCGGTCGCCAGAAAAAGGTTACCTGCGATTGACTCCAGATTTTCCAAAACCTCTATCCCGGAAAAGTCTTCAATGTGGTAGTATTCATCCTCACCGTCCCAATAGGGATATATAACATGTTGGATTGAAATCCCGCCACTCCAGCCGATGCCGCTGATAACCTTTAAATACTTGTCCGGTAAATCTTGGCCGAGTAGATGGTTTTTTATCTTTTCTATAGGTTCATATCCCGCTTCATCATCATATTCTTTATGAAAAATTTGTTGATAAAGTGTTTCGGTGTCGGATGCGGGAAGGACCTTCAGGTGAATTAGCTCTTCAAGTACTGCCAGGCGAAGATTGTCACTTTTGATCGTTGCAAACTTCCCGGTCTTATCGTCTTTAGTATCCAGGAGGTCAAGAATACCGGCGGAACCGTAACCGCGGAGGAGGTCCACCACTTCCTTCGGTCTGTTACAGCGGAGGGCGTAGTCAATCAAGTTGCTCTTCTTTTCGTTCCCCGACATCTCAACTTGGATATTTACGTCGGCGCCCGCATCCAGCAGCAGCTTAAAAAATGATGCACTCTCAGAGGTGGCGATACATCCGATCAAAAGGGGTTGACCGTTTTTGTCCTTCTGATTGACATTTGCACCCGCTTCAATCAGAGCGGAGGCGATATCCAGTTTGATTTGCAGATCACAGGGATAATCACTAAATTTTGACACCGCCAACAACAATGGACTGCCGTTTTTCATTACGGTATTGGGATCGGCCCCTTTTTCCAGAGCCCGGCGGACAGCCGTAACATCCTTGGCGGTAATGGCCTTGCTTAGGTCCTGATTCAGCATAATTTGATTCATTCCAATACTCCTCGTATTTTCATTTTAATGAAAAATACCAATATAGTCAATTTTTTTCAATAAAAATGAAAAAGTTATACATTGTAATCTTTTTGATACCAAAGTATGAGGGAATTCATCCCATGGTAGAATTGGATTTTAATCCAATAATGATGATAATAATAATGACTTGTAATGACAAATGTCACATTTACAAAACATTATTTTTAGCGTAAGTTTAGGTGTAAATAGAAATACTTTTTGTCATTGTAGTAAAAAAACCAGGAGGAATTACAGATGATTAAAGAAGTCGATGTAAAAACGGACAATTTGAAATTACGAATTCAGTTTGATCTTAAGGATGATTGGGAACATATCAAAGAAGTGGAAAATAAGGTCCGCTTTCAGCATAAAAGCGGCATCATTATGGACCTTTTCGCCACCGACGCAGAGAGGGGCTCTGTAGCACATGACAAATGTATTAAAAAGAAGGATTATCCCAATGTCGGCATTGAGTTAATGTCAATGTTGTCTTTGCGCAGTGGAATTAAATTATACAACTATATCTTTGTGCCCAAAGGAATTGATATGCCCGAGGATAAAGTGGTAAAAGAAATGTTTGATCAAAGGGATAAGCTTAAGATTATCGATTAATAAATTTTTATCAATTATATTACTCCGGTGATTAATAATAGAAACAAGCCTATCGAAAAAAGCTCTAAAACCAGCGTTTTCCGATAGGAAAATAGATATGTTTAATCACCGGAGTAATAGGAGGCGTATTTATATGGGAATTTGTATTCATTTTGACGGGAAGCTTGATTCGGAAGAACAATATATAGAATTAATCAAGTTTTCAATCAGTTATGCTACGGAACATGACTGGACAGTGATTCATGTCGAAGCGGATGGAAAAGTGGGAGTTAAATTAATAGTCCATGAATTATGTGATCCAATCTTTCTGGAGTTCGGCCCGGATTGGACATGCAATGATTTTGTCAAAACCCAGTTCGCGGGGGTTGATTGCCATATCGGAGTAACCGAGTTCTTCCGGAAAATCAAGGATTTTTTCATGGAGTTTGACGTTTTTGATGAAGGCGAATATTGGGACACCGGAGACCGGAGAGTTTTAGAGGAACAATTCGGGACCATAACCGGTATGATTGTAGATATGCTAAAAAGGGAACCTCATCTCAAATCCCCCGGAAAAACCTCAGACGGTCGGTTTCTGGATGCGGTGGATTAAAGTTTGAAAAGGGACGTTATTAGTAAAGTTTGAAACTTTTTGGAGGTTAATGATGGAATTTAAGAATGGGCAAGCGAAGCAATATTATTATGATGCCTTTAACTTAATGGAAAGACTCGAGGAAAAGCTCGCCTTAGAAGTTATTAATGACTCATTGGCATTGGAAGAACATCCTGATTCCTACTTACGCCGCGGTCAGATTTACTTTGGACTTCAGGAGACGGAAAATGCCATTTCCGACTTTGGCAAAGCAATTGAATTAAACGTTAATGAAGGCCGAATCTTCCCTTTTAAAGGAATCTGAAACGGAGTATGATAATGCGTTGCTTAAAAGCGGCGCCGCCGGAAAGTTTGGGATCAGAAAGCTGCTTAAAAGCCTTAAAGTTTCGCCTGAGGACTTGGAATATATCCGTCTTCAAGGAGAAAGACTGATTGAACATAAACCGACAACGGCGTAACCGGATTAATTGAAGAGGCGGTCCGGTTTTTGGCAGGCAAGAAAAAGCGGAGAAATCCGAACTAAAAGAGGAATAACAATGACCAATCAATACATTTATCCTAATAATAATCAAGACAACAATCCTTATAAAATATATTTATCGATCGATATCGAACAAGCGGAACCGGATAAATATCTTAGCGGTAATATAATTTTAGAGTCCGGGCAAGACCGGAAGATAACTATTCATTCCGTTGAGTTGTCTGCAAAAGAAACTATTAATATAACCAAACCAATTTCCAGAGAGAACTTTATCAGTATTGAACAATTGAATAAAGTTTATGATCTCAAAAAAGATGAGCAGCTTTTAATTCCTTTTAAACTTGAAATTCCCAAAACCGCGACTTCGAATTATAAGACATCATTTTTTAAAGCCCAAAACTATATTACGGTCGCCACCAGTGATTTGGAGAAAGATGATGATCAAGAATTTTCATTCAAGATTGACCTAAATAGAAGAATTGATTATCTGAAGCCAAAGTCGCTCTACAAAAAAACAACCGCTTATTTTTCGGATTTAATGCTGGCTTTATATATCATATTGGGGTTGCAATTATTTACAACCTTAATAATTGCTCTTGGTTTTCTCGGCCTCTTTTTGGCAAATGACTTATCCGACTTGAATTGGAGAGGCCTTATCTATTTATATTCCGCTTTTATTCTATTTTGGTTCGTTGTCTGGTTGTATTTAAACTACCAATTCAATTACAAATTTGAAAAGGTCGCCAATTTTTTCGCTAGGATATATACCGGAAGAATTATGGCCGATAGCACTACCATCACCGGTTCTCCCGGCACAAGCGCTTCATTACTATTATCCGGAAGATGGGGATTTGTTTTCTCAATGATACCTCGTTTCGAAACGTATTGCTCTTTGGAAACAATCCGGGAACATTTACACGTTGACTATTCAAGACCTTATCTGTTCCAGGAACAGATACATACAAAAATCAAATTAATCAAGGAGCAAATTTTTGATCAGAAACTGGATAAACAGGACGTCTCCAACTTTTTGCCCAGGATGGACAAAGTATTTAATTTTTCGATTCCGGATCATATTCCTTTAAGTTACTATTCCGAAACCGGTAGAGTGGAGTCGTTCCTGGTACTTCAATTTCAAACTTTTTTCGGGCTTTATTATACGCTTAGAGTACCTCTGATTGTCGGGACATAAGAATATTCGGAATAAACAGGACAAGAAGAGTGGTGAGTATTTGGTTATGCCGGAAATTGAAGAATTAAATAATCGTTACGCCAATATGATTCAGCAAAACAATATTGGAATTAAAGAGTCAATGATAGATCAACTGATGGCCGATATTGTAAGGGTAATGGGAAATCAACCCGATTCCCGCATAACATTAGGCCCTTTATTAGGGCAATTAAAAGGTCTTAAAAACAATTCAAAGCAAAAAAAAGAAGAAATTAGTTGGGTTGATATTTTGGGAGGAAGTATTGCAATCGGCCACAGACCTAAAATTAAATCCTTAGAAGAAATGAGAGCGGTAGGAATCACACATATTTTAACCCTTCTTTCAGAAAAAGAAGGCGCTAAGGATATAGAAAAAGCGGTTAATAATAATGGTTTAAAGTGGATTTGGCTCCCCCTCTCCTCCGCGGAAACTCCGGATGAAGCGAAAACCTTAGAAATAATTAAAACATTTGGTCAATGTGAAAATGAACTGAAAAAGGGAGCGCGGATCTATATTCATTGTTCAGCGGGTATTCATAGGACAGGCATGATTACCTATGCGTTATTACGATATATCGGTGTTGAAGGTAAAACGGCAATGCAAATGCTTTCAAAATTAAGGGGAATTACAGCGGATGGGGTTGGGAGCGAACGGTTGGCATGGGGTGACTCGGTTCCAATTAAAAGAGGTTCAAACCTGGGTTGATCATATTCCCCCACATTCTAACTTTCTCCCCCAAGTGGAGAAACGAACTGTATTGTTTTGGTGCTTTAAAAGATAAAAAACATGGATTTACTCAATTGGTTTGGTTTTACCCATCATGACATTGCGTTTCGTTTCTCCCGATGCCGGGAAGATAGATGGCAGGGGAAATTTCCCCGCGCTATCGGCTGGTGAATGATGAACTTGTCGAACTCGCCTCTGAGAATACCATGCTCGCTGTGCCGATTTTAAGGCATATGAACTCCACAACGGAGTAGCTTGGAGCTTACGGAGGGCTTTACGGAAAAACCCAAGCCCACGCTTATCAAGGAACTCCGGAGTTTACTGCCCGGTAATCCGCCGTTGCGGGTGGTTATTGGTTTATAAGGGGATCAAACGAAAGCTTCTTGGTGATTCGAAAAATTATCAAAGAAACTTTTTTCATACCAAAGAATGAGCGGATTCATTCCACGGTAGAATTGGGTTTTGATTCGTTTTGAGCAATAATATAGTTACTTACCATGATAAATGTCATATTTACAAAATGTGAATTTTGGCATAAGTTTAAGAAAATGAAAATACGGAGGTAAATGAGATGAATCAAGTTGTTTTAATAATTATCGGAGTAGTCGCCCTTTTAATGATTACGGGAATGGTGGTTTCCTCACGGGAAAAGAAGAACGCCCCGCGTTATCTGCAAAAAGCCAAAACCGAGTTAGAAGCAAATAATCATTTGGAGGCATTGTCGGCGCTTCGGAAGGCTTTTTATGTACCATTAAACGAACATTTTTCAAAAGACCATGCGGATCTAACTTACCAAGCGATTATATTATTAGAACAAATTTTGGCTACCCAAGAACCGGACGGGTCCTTATCGCTCGGACCTTTAAAAGAGGCTTTGCAATCAGCCCGGATCAACGGAGGAAGCGTTCCGGAGAAACTCACCAAACCGGTTCAAGAGTTTTTGGAAGGCGCCGACCATGTCATCGAGGTATGGCGGAAAACCAATTCATTAGATCAAACTTTGAATGATATTCCAATTGAAGAAGGCGATGAAAATGACTTCACCGCGCAACTCCAGGAAGGAACGGAAACTGAAGCAGTCAATACCGTTGGCCAAATGCTTTTAAAGGGTAAGGTTAATCAAGCAATTGACTATCTCAACCCATTAATTGAGAGAGCCGGGCCAGCGTTTAAAGCGACCTTGCTGGAACAACGCGCCGGCTGCTACTTGTTACGGAAAGAACCTCAAAAAGCGGAGGCCGACTATCGCGCCATCCTTGAATTGTACCCCTGCCATCAACGGACTTTGGAGAATATCGAGGAAATAAAGCCATCGAAATAAGCTCCGGGGGAAAATGAAGGGAGAATTCCTAAATGCAAGATTGGGATAAGCTTAAAGAGCTTGCAAACACGATTGATCGGAAAGGATTTAAACCTGAGGCCGATATATCCGAAGCCCTAGAACAACTCCAAGAAATAACCGGCGCGGAAATAACCATTGAAGCATTAACTGAAGAAGAATTCGGTATCACCAATTGGACCGATCCTCTTTTACGGGAGGATATCCGAATGGCCGTGAAAGAAATGGGGCTCTATGATGAAGTTTCTTTCAACAAATATTTTAATAAACCGTTTCCCTATTATAGTCATAATTTTTCCGGCACCTTGGGAAACCTTTTCTTGAATGCGGATTTCCTCAAAATCCGGCTTTCCGATGATTGGATGGATGATTGGTATAAAGTTGAGAAATCTATATTGGATTTTGGGGAACGAGTAAAAAAAATCACAGGGACGGAGCCATCGATTGAAATACTTGAGAGGGACGTCACTAAAGCCACCCGAATATCGGTAACTCTAAACGATATTACAATAATACTTACCAGCCAAAGCAAACTCCGGTATGAGCTTTTTACATTTTTAAGTAAGTGGGCTCTTAAGTACGCACCGGAACGATATTTCGTCGCCTCCGATTTCTGGGATGCGTGCCTGGTATCACGGGAACAACATCAAGCAATCCTCCGTTACCGGCCTTTTATGCTGCGGGCTATCGATCCGCGTGCGCCGGGCACCCTGTTAGAAAAGGTAGAACGCGCGAAACAAGATCTCGAAGAACTGGGATTTGATCTGACGGATGTTGCCGATTCCATCGGTTGGGAGTTGGCGGATACGGAGATCCCGGGGGAACTGATCGCCCAGATACTTAATTTGCTCTAATACGGACTGTCACTTAATATGGATGACGATTTTTTTCATGAAATCAGTTCGGATGTCGGGTCCGATGATTTTAAAAATGGAGTTTTACGATTATTTAATCAACTGTCCCGGTTAAAGCGCCCGAATTTCCCGCTGGAGTTTCAATTGGTAAAACTTAAAAACGATGGCGAAATCAAATTAAAATATAGCTATAAAGGGAAAAAATATCAACATAACTTTGAAAACGACAGCCGGCAAATCAACGGCGGTTTGGAATTGACGCTTTATTTATGCAACAAGTTATTATTTCAGGACGGTTCCGAATATCAGTTCGTGATTATCGAGGGTCCTTCCCTTAGTAAATGGCAAAAGGTTGAAAAACGCCTGGCGATGCTGCCCAAAGACCGGATCCCGGCGCTTAATGAAAAAGGAGCAATTCGGGGTGTTCATCTTGTTTTAGACACCAAACCGACCTCAATCAAAACAATTTTACCGCAAAAACATGGTACGTTCTTACTGGAAGAAGTCGTTCCCCCGGAACGCACCTTTATCTCCGATAGTGAGTGCGTGGACGAGGCCAAGGATTACGAAGAACTGATCAAGGACTTGGTTAAGATTACGGAAAATACTATTTGTTTTGAAGCGATCTCTTGTGTGGAAACAGAGAAGGGCCGGGAACTTCTCTTAACGGTTAATCAGAAAAAGTTTAAAACGATATTAGAGGGTGATACGGATTATGTTGATGTTTCACCTTTGCTTTCATGCTTAAACAAAGTCGCCGCTTATTATAAATTAGAGCGCCGTTTTTATGAGTTTTCCGATCCGGGTTGGGGGCAGGAGTTTGGAGTGGTCTTTGCCACCCGTACGGAAGCGAGCAAAATAAAGAAGGCCGGATTTACCAGAGATGATGAGACCGACTAAAAAAGGTTACTACTGAAGGTGATACCTGATGAAAATGTTAAAGAATAAAATCAGAGTGGTGATTGTTTGGTTACTTTAAACGAATTGGAGTACCGGTCTAATCTAAACATTCAATTGTTCATGGGGAAACATTTTTAAAATATCCCCGTTAAAAGCTTCCTTCATCTAATTAGGAGAAAAAGATAATGGATGATTACCTGTTTTTTATATGTAAATCTATCCCTGAGTATCAAATAATAACTTTTTTTAAAGAACAGTATCAGCTGGAATTAGATTCGCCGGATTGTCCGAATGAAGCGGCTAAAGCATTTCTATATTATAGTGAAGAAGACGGCGATATTAAGTTCTACATCCATGTTATGCTACCAAATGGTATGGATTTAAAAGAAGAACCGGTGGAAGTAGCTAAAAACCTTGCGATGTTTTATCGGACCGATGTATTGGTGGAACTGGAAAACCCTTATGAAAATAGGGAGTATCTATTATTCAACGACTTAGGGAATATGTATGCCGCGGACATTGAAGCGGAAGATGAGAAATTTCTTATCAATAGAATAATCGAAGCCCCGGATATTTTGAATAAAATGGAACAAAAAGTTAGTGGCAAAGTGAGTTAAAAGGAAACCTGAGGTGGTTTATACATGGATAAAAGATTAATCATTGGTATTTTTATATTGGGAGTATTAGCCATAGGTTATTTTGTTTATAAACCAAGGATTACAAACGAAACCGGACAACGCCGCCAACAACCCGCCCGGTTTAAAATCCGGATTCAGGACCAGCCGGGATTTTTCGATAAGGTTCACATCTTTCCCGATGGTTTCGGGTTTATAGCGTTTGATAACAAAATGTTACAAATCAACGACCGGGTTTACGGCCGCTTTAAAGAGGCCGCAGTTAATTTCAGCCCGGACGGAAGCCGAGTGGCGGTTTATTATGATAAAGGTAAAAGCGTGGGAGTAATCGTCGGAGGAAAACGTTACGGCGGGTTTAACTACGCTTCGGATCCGATCTATAATACGGACGGTTCCCAATACGCTTTTTCCGGGCAGAGATCAACCTTGGCTGATCTACCGTATAACTTATATGTTGATCACCTACACATTTCTCTTTTTAGTGTCAATGTGTTACAAAAGCGCGGTTTGGAATACGTTTACATCAACGGTAAGAGATATGGCGGTTATGCTGAAGTCTCAAGCCCTCAGTTCAGCCCGGATGGGTCGACTTTTGCTTTTTATTATCTAACCAGAACAAAAATGGGCTGGCAATACTTTCTCCGGGTTGGGGCTGAAGTATATGGGCCTTATGATGAAATTAAGTATTTTTCTCTTTTGCCTAGAGGTAATCCAAACAGAATTCCATCCCATCAGAACAGTTCCGGAGAAAAATTTTCAATGAAAGAGCCGCCTTTTTGCCTAGTTTATGAACAGGGTGAACTAGAATATTGTAGGATTGGGGTAGAAACTTTCGGAGGGTATTCGTGGATTGATGATCCGGTTAAGTTTAGCGGTAATCGGTTTGCCTTTAGGTACCGACAGGATAATCAAGAATACTTAAGATTGGATAATACAACATACGGTCCGTATGCCGGGATCGGCTGGTTTGGTTTTAGCCCGGGCGGAGAAGAATTTATATTTATTTTCAATGATGAACGCGGCTCATTTCTTCAAACCAAGGACCGGTTATTCGGACCATATGAGTATATTTCCGACCCTAAGATTAGTTACAATGAAAGAACATTGGCTTTTGAGTTCCGAACTTCCGCCGGAAAGGGTGTAAATCTGGGAGGCCGGGAATACCTAGGTTGTGAATTAGGCGACCATCCCGTATTTAGCAGGGAAGGGAATGGTTGGTGGCTACCACGCCGGATAAGTTCCGAAGAAAGAGGGGTCCTCGTAAACGGTAAAACCTACGGCCCTTATTATGACATATGGGATTTTTCCTTTAACCGCGACGGAACTGCTTTCGGTTTTATTTACGAAAATCAGCGAGAACAGTATTTTGTTCGGGTTAACGATAAGGTTCTAGGTCCCTATCGATTTCCCGAAAAGCTCGCCCTTAGCGAAGACGGACGGAATTACTCCTTTCTTTATCAATCAGATAAGGATAATCGAAAGCAGTTTCTTCAAGTAGGAGATACTGTCTTTGGTCCTAATGATTTGATTGAGCCCCCGTTATGGCTTGGTAACTCCTTTGCGGCGGTTTGTTACGATTATGATCAATACCGATGTTATATTATCAAAGACGGGGAAATTTATGGTCCGTTTACCGACGCCAAATTGGGAATTCATAACGGCAAATTGATATTGTTATATATTAAAGATGGTTATGCTTATGTGGGAGAATGGGATAAACACGGATTGCGGCCTCGAGAGTAAAAGGAGTGGAAGTATGGAGCTTAATTATTATTTAGTCATAATCGTATTCGTTCTTATCAGTATAAGTACCGCCTGTCTTAGTAATCCAAATGATAAAATTTCATTATCCGAAGCTGAAAGCTTTATTGGTCTAAAACCATTGGAGGAAATAACTAATGATGAAGTATGGTCGATGATTGAAGCTCAAGTTTTTACTTATCATGATCAGGTTAAGGCTAGTGGGAGTTCCTATTTGATAAAAGATCAAAAGGTTACCCATTTATGCACCTCCGGATTCGGTGGATATGGCATTTCTTCATCTTTGTCAAAACAGAAAGAAATTGATGTTGGAGAACTTTTTTTTGATAACGATATTTTAAAGATTAATTTATTTAATGGAATTCCGGAAGATATTGAGAAGAATTTAATAGAAGAATCTTTTCCTTTAAGAGGTCTAAAAAATGAGTGATGAATTAAATAATCTAAAAGTAACCGTCCCAGAAATAAGTGATGATGGAGATGAAAGCAAGAAGATTTACATAGAAATAAATAATCAGTGAGGTTTTAAATGAAAAAAATGATTTTTGTTTTGCAGTTTTTTATATTAGTTCTTAATAGTACAGCCTTATGCAATAACTTAAACTATATGGAACACTATTTAAACCCAAAATTTCTAAGCGAGGATACTTTCCTGGTTCAAAGTATCATCGATGATTCCCATTATGGAGTGTTTGCTCCGCAATTACTGCTTTTCAAAAAAAATATCGAATCGCATTTTACTTGCGAACTACCGGATAACCCTGAAGAAAATTTGAAGATAGACAATAACCGCTTGTTAATCACTAATGATCAAGGTACTTTTGAATACGAACCCGGCGCGAAAACTATTATAAAATGCGGACCACCGGAAGAGACGAAGCAATACGCCAAATTAGATTGGATAGATAAAAATTCCTTCCGTTTCGGAAAGGAAATATGGGGAATAGATGAATTCGGTTTATATAAAAATAAAAATGAGCATAAGGAACACCTTTTTTTAAACAATGCTTATCAATACGACATCAGCCCCGATAAGAAGTTTTTCCTGCTCTTGATTGAATCAAATATCGATTCCCGTAAAATGCTGCTGGTTTTCGATATACAACGAAAGAGCTATCTATCAATTGAGACCGGAGATATAGGACAGCCGGAGTTTGCGGAGAATAATACAGTTACTTACCTAAAACATAATAAAATTGTTATTTTCGATTTAGCCACTAAAAGTAAGACGGAAACTGGCATTACTGCGGAACAAGTTCAGTACAATCCTAGTACTAATACAATGTTTTACCTAGTTAACAATACGTTATTTCGATACGATATGTTATCCCGAAAAACAACCAAAATATTGAGCGATCGGATAAAACATTTCGAAGTGGAAAAAAACAATAATTACATTTTATACGATAACGGGGCCGAGCTTTCCATCTACTATTTTTATGATAATTCTCTGTTGGGCAATCCGGTGGTAATTGCAGGTCAATTTGACGCTTACCGATGTTTTGAAAATTACATACTTTTGTTAAGGACCGAATATCGCGATTATAAACCTTACAAACTGCCGCCTATTAATAACGGCTCTGAATTGGTTTTTTTGGAAAAACTTGATTTAAACGGACACCCGGAAGCAATTGTTCTCTTAAACGCCGATTTTGAAATTTATTCTCACGTACGTGTGGAACAGTATAAAAATAGTTTTGATCTTTTAGATAATCAGATTCTTTTCACCTGTGAAAATCTAAAGATTAGTTCATGCAAAGTATCTAAAATAGATTTCAAATTCATACCATAGTATGAACAGGTTCATTCCAAGGTAGAATTGGATTTTAACTGATTTGGAATGATAATGAATGTAACAACCATGACAAATATCATATTTACAAATTGTTAATATTGGCATAAGTTTAAAATAGAGATATATATTTATTTTTTTAGTTGGATTTTATAAACAAGCCGCCCTTTTGGAGCGAAAAGTAAATTATTTTATAATAGAAAAAAAGCAAGTTATAGCAAAAAATTTTTGTTTAGCAAGGAAAGGTTGGTTTATCTTGGTTAACAATAGTATCGACAAACTTACCTCAAAAGAAAAAAGGAAATTGATTCTGATTGTTCTCGGATTATTTCTGTTTGAGATAATTATCGGTTTATTCTTTATCTCTATAATCTTTTTATACCGTAAAGCGGACTTTTTCTTTGTTATTGCCTCAATTTTATTTCCGGCAATGGTCGTTGCAGTTTTCAAAGCTTCACTTTATTACTGTAAGGATATAAAAGCGGGTGAAGTTGAGGTTTATTATGGTTTGGTGGAAGAAATAAAAAATGAGACCCTTAAAAATCAACCATCAAGTTATTATATTATGGTCAATGGTATTAAGCATCAGATCAGTCGTCGTTTATTTTCTAAAATAAGAGTTGACGATTTTGTTACGGTTCGTAAGGCTCCTTCTTCCCATTATACGGTAGGATTGGTTGTTGATCATCCAAAACACTGATACTTATAAAATCTTTATATAAACATAGCAATCGAAGTGATTGCATAAATCCTTTATTCTTATATGTGACCGGGACTAAAAGGTTCAAATTTAGTATCAGTTATTAAAGTATTATTAGATTTGAAAATAATATAAATGGAGTTTTATTTTTAGGAGCGGAATATGAAATATTTGGTTGCTATATTAGGATTGATTTTCTTTTACATACCCTTGATATTCAAACTAGAAGGACTAATTGTCATTCCGTTATTGGGAATCGCCAATACCCTTTATTTGTTTTCAAGGGTTAAAAACCCGTTGCATTTTTGGATAATTATTATTCCACTACTGTTATTCTATTTATATTCTAGGTTTTGGATAGGAATGGGCCGTTCAGCCTCGGACCCGTTAGGCATGGGGGGAGTGGCGGCGGGTTTAATGATTTATATTTTTTTAATCGGGGTAGTCGGTTTCCTGGAGTTTTTTACATTAAAGCAAATAGTAACTGATTTTTCTAAGTTAGTGCCCGTATTAACCCATTGGCAAATGAATGATTTAAAAAACTGGTTGTTCTTAACGATCCTTATCCCAATAGGCGCTCATCTTATTACGGGATATCTGATCGTTGATTCTTCTCGGCCCAAGCCGACCACAGTAGAATCCCGGATGATTTCTATGAATAACCGGCCTATAGTGTTTCAAAACAATGCTGATTTAAAATATTTCGATGGTCGCTTTCGCAGTTTTGTTAAACATGGGTCTTTAGTAGAAGCTACCCGGCTAAAGGTGGGAGAAAAGTGGATATTGTTCGCTCCCGAATATCCAATGAGTTTTTACAAGAATCAAAAGGTTCAGAGCGGTATTTTAGTTGAGGATACGGAATTTGTGGTCAATGGGATTCAAATTCGTTTTTCCGGCGACTACTCTATTGAATTTTATCCGAACGGAGCGGTCAAAGAAGGCGTATTGGCGGAGGATACTGTTTTTGAACTTGCGAAACAAGCCCGAAAGATATTTCTTCCCACGGAAGCGAAGGTCACTTTTTATCAAAAAGGAGCGCTTAAGAGCTTTTACCCGCCCTCCGGTATAAGTCTACAAACTGGGGCTGGTGTTTCTATTCCGGCAAAAATGTCCGATTACCAAAAAGTCAACTTATATCCTGATGGGTCTTTAAAATCAGGATACTTGGCTCAAAATATAGCTTTAACAATCAACAACCAAAATGTTACTTTGAAAGATGACGAACAGGTTGATTTTTATCCAAACGGCGGCTTAAAAAGGGGAACTCTTGCTAAAGACGTTGTTATCAGATTTATCGGCAGGGAGACCCAATTTTATGCGGGAACGGAAGTTTTTTTCAGCGATACCGGCAACTTAGCCGGAGTGCATTTTCTTTCGTTAGGATATTATTATCATCCTGACGGAACCCGGATCGCTACCCGAGGCTCCGGTAGTTATCTTTATAAAAACACCGAAATTTTCGCGGGACAAGATAATCCGGTTTACATTCATTATGTCGAAACGGACCGCAACTCACAGTTTCCCGAATATGTATCCGACCATCGGGTAGAGATCGATGCAGTCGGTTATTTGTATGATAATTGGGAATGCACTGAGGTATTGGAGAAGAATAATATCTCCATTGATTTTGATGATGAGACTCCAAATATATTGGTGATGTTTCGCCATTCCAACCCTAAAAAACAGAAAATTAGAGAAATCCTTTTTGTAGAGCCGGTAAAGATCCGTTGTCGTGATAAGGATATTAAGTGTCCCGTGTTTCAATGGATTAGGTTACATTAAGGGTTTGAGCTTTAAGCCAATCCTCCTTCAATAGGGGGATATTTTATTTAATACCAAAGTATGAAACAGATTAATCCCGAAGTCTAATTGTAATTTTTATAATTTATTGCGAAGATATAAATAGCACAGGGATATAATTTTCGTTTCTGTCATCCTTTATTAATAAGAATTCATCATTTCTTCAAGGAGAAGGGAGCCATGACGGAACAGGAAGCCATTCATTTACAACAGGAATTAAAGGTGCGTGTCATCTTTGAGGATCTCCTACCGCCTAAGCTTAAGTATATTGCGGGAGTGGATGTGGGTTACGCTACAAACTCCGATACGGTGGTTGCGGCTATGGCGGTTATGGATATGGAGACATTTAATATCAAAGAAATTGTCACCACAGAGGCCGAAGTCGAGTTTCCTTATATACCAGGGCTGTTTTCTTTTAGAGAAATGCCTTCATTGTTGAAAGTGTTGCAACAAACCGCGATAGATCCGGATGTAATAGTTTGCGACGGTCACGGTCTATCCCATCCCCGACGGTTCGGACTGGCATGCCATCTTGGTGTGGTCACAGGTATTCCTACCATCGGGTGTGCAAAAACCAGGTTAATCGGCGAATATCGGGAGTCGGGTCCGGCCCGAGGTGACTTTTCCGATCTGGTCGATAATAACGAAGTAATCGGTCGGGTATTGAAAACCCAAGATAACTTGAAGCCGGTATTCGTGTCGGTTGGGCATAAGGTTTCTTTACAAACAGCCTGCGATTTGGTATTGCAACTATGCAGTAAATATAGGCTGCCTGATGTTATCCGCGAAGCGGACCATGCGGGGAGAATGATCTTAAAAAAGGCGGAAATCGAGTGAATGTATTGGGATTTGAGGATTATTTTAGATTTAATTATAGTTTGAATCGGTTAACCTCTGTAAAATTATAGTATTTATACGGACTATAATATCTGAGAGAATTGCATAATTTATAATTTAAGCTTCAGCTCACAATATATTGATAGATACATCTGGGTTTGTTACTATATATTGTGGCTGAAGGGTAAACTAAGGTAATTATGCAATTCTCATATTCTAATTATAATTGAAAGGATTGATAATAATGGCTGTTCTACGATATCCTGAAAAAATACATAAAATAGTAACTAAAGTTCGTGAAGATATGAGACAAGGAAAGCGGCATGAAGACATTGACCGGAGATGGTTTAAGGATTTTTCCGGATACTTTTATGAAGATTATTCAGTTATCTATAGTAAATATTTATTACCCTTAGAACACGATTGCAGCATGCATCATTATGCCGATTGGGCCAAAGCCACGGGACTTGTCTTCATTGATAATAATAATCTCAAAAAACATCGTTGGTCAATTGAATATGAATGTCCCAGAGATGGATTATACGAAGCCTGGTCGAACAATCTTTGTGAATTAATGGAACTAATCCTATCTGATGAGCGGAATTATATTAAGATTCTCTAATTTGGATGAAGCATGCGAAATACTTAATGATTATCTTTCATAATTGAATCCACTCGATTACGGGTGGTTTCTTTTTTCTTTATTATTTTAGTTGAAAATCATCTTTAAAATATTATTAAAACTTTTAAGGCTAGAGCTCGGTTTTAATTATTGTGATGACAAATGTCATCATTGAAATGACATTTATCATATTTAAAGTGATAGATGTAATAAATTATAATAGTATTAGTTAACAAAATATTAACATAGAAATAGTATCATTCATAACTTTAAGGAATTGCATAATTCATGATTTAAGTTTGGCTCACAATATATTGATAGTTACATCTGGGCTGTCACTATATATTGTGGCCAAAGGGTTTATTAAGGTAATTATGCAATTCCCTCAACTTAATTTATTAAATTTTATAGGAGGTATTAGAGATGAATACAAATGCCTTTCTTGAATCAAACAATGTTACTAATGACCAGAAAATACAAAGAATTAGTAATGAAGACTCCCCTGTTCAAGAATTTGTTGATTTACTTACTACTACCTGGAAAGGTTTGACTATTACTACCGGCCTAATTGCCGGTATATTTAAGATGTTCACCGAATACGGCGAAATAACCATCGAAGAAATGGCTAAAGAGTACGGTTATGATCAAGGTAAACTGGACTTATGGTTTTATTTTGCTGAAAAAGAAAGGTTAATTGAAAAAAATGGTCAAAGCTACCATTTGACCTCCTTGGGAAAATGTTTTACTGTTTTAGCTCCGTCCAAGGAATTATACGGGTTTGCCAATCTTACGGAATACTATTTGGAAGCAACCTTAAGATCACCTGAGGCTTTTAAAAAAGAAAAAAGCACCGACAATCTCTCTGGAGGCAAAATCAGCCGCGACTATCAACCTAAGGTGAGTGATAATTTTTCTGCAGTGTTGCTCAATTACTTTAAGGAATATAATGTTGAAAGTGGCGACAGTTTATTAGACATCGGTTGCGGAAACGGTTCCTTTCTGAGAAAACTGGCCCAAGCCATACCAGGCATGGGATTGACGGGAATGGAACCCAATAAACATGCCGTTCGTAAAGGAATCCAGGAAAATAAAGAGATGGGACTCTCCGGAAATATTAAATTGGTGACAGGTGATGCTAGAGAGGGTTTAAACCGGTTTGGAGACGGTTCCTATGACTGGACGGTCGCTATCAATCTCCTGCATTTTTACCCGGTATCCAAACGGCAATACCTGATCGACAATATGATGCGGATCGCCAAAAAAGGGGTCTTTATCAATGAAGGAATTTTGGAAAATTCGCCGATTTCTTCTAGGGCTAATCTTCTGATGTCCCTTTTGTGGAATGATTTTTCAGGCTTTTTCCGACCTGATGAACTCGAAGATTATAATAAGTATATTCAAACAAAGTATAAAGAATATGACATTAAGATTATCCCGGTAATTCAGGGAACTAGTTTATTGATTGTGATATTGAAAGGTTAGTATGCCAACTCTGTATCATCTTTATTACTCGGGAACTGATAAAAACAGTTGCCGAGTTATTTGTCATGCAATTGCTTCGAGATATTGGAATGACAAATGTCATATTTACATTAGTCAAATAAAAATTATAGAATATAAGAAATATATATCAAAAATTCTAAATCTATGATGAAGGATCTTTATATAATGAGTTATCGCTAAGTATTTAAGCTTGGTTTTTTTAATGACCTTATCTTGTTTACTCACAACGACAGTGAAAGTTCCATATTACGCTTACGCTATATGGCTCTATAAGAAAAGTTTGCTAAAAAAACTTTTTGAGGACAATTATAACAATTATATATTGATTGGAGTGGTTATAATATTGATAAATCCATTAATAACAATTGGTGATATCGAAATATGGCGGGTTATTGATATGGAAACGGCAGGCTGTATACCTATCGATACATTTCCTAAAGCCTCGATTGACATCATTAAAGAAAATCAAAACTGGTTATACCCGGATTATATCGATTCCGATAATAATCTGATAATGGCCATGCAATCATTTGTTATTAAAAGCAATAATAAGATAATATTGATTGAAGGCGGGGTAGGCAATGATAAACTCCGTCATACTCTTTGGGCCAATAAACGTCAATCCCCTTATGTAGAGAGATTAAACGAGATTGGATTAAGGAAAGAAGATGTGGGGACAGTTTTAACGACCCATATGCATATGGACCATGTCGGTTGGTTTACGGAGTGGTCTACTGATAAATGGACCCCAACCTTTCCAAATGCGCGGTATATATTTGTAAAGAAAGAATATGAATATTGGAAGAATACGCCGGATAACGGCAATTTAGATACAAGTTTTGGTTTGATTGACAGTATCGAACCGGTTATGAATTCGAAACAGGCGGATTTTGTTGGTTATGATTATGCCTTGGACGATCGGATTTATTTTGAACCCGCTCCCGGGCATACCCCCGGTCAAGTTGTAATTCATATTAAGTCAAAAGAGAAACATTTAATTATTGCCGGTGATATTTTTCACCACCCGATTCAAACAGCCCAACCGGATTGGACGGCTGATTATTATGATGTTGATACGATCGGAGCTGAAAAAACCAGAATCAAATTTTTAAACCAATATGCCGATAGTGGAGTAATTATTATCGGAGCGCATTTTGGAAATAAACCGGCCGGAATTATAGAAAAAAATAATCAAAAAATAATTTTCAAACCGGTCTAGATAAAATATATTAGTGCTTGTATTGTGGTTTTTTCAAAATGCTTGATTATTTTGATCTTATTCTAAAATAAGTAAATGAGAGGGAGTAAATTATTATTTGAGTACGAAGATTTATTATTTTTCAGGAACCGGTAATTCATTATACGTAGCCCAAGAATTACAAAAACGAATCCCGGAATCAAAGCTGATACCAATTGTCGGTTTATTGAATCTAGATACCATAGAGGTAAAAGCGGAAACCTTTGGAATCGTATTTCCTTTGCAAGACCCTACCTTTCCTATTGATGTAAAAATGTTTTTACAGAAAGTCGATTTAAAGTCAACCGACAATATTTTTACCATAGCTACCAGAGGCGATGCTACCTGTATATGAGTTTTGTTAGGAAAGAATCTGCGATGTTTATGTTTTTGTTTTTTTTATAAATGAAATAACTATAGATACATATATATCCTTTTTTTCGATTTACCTTCCTTGATATTTGTAAATTTATAGGCTTTCCGGAACGTGAGATGATTATTATCGAAGGTATTTACGTTTTAAAGGATTTTCAGTTTTGCGCTTTGCTGGGATTACCTTTTCTTGGAGTTTTATGGCTGCTTATTCGAGGCAAACGTCATTTTATTAGATAAAGGAAATTGGTGTTTTATGATAATTTCATTTTTACGTTGGTTTACTTTTGCCGTATCTTTAATCTGGGTGCTGATATATTTCAAAGGAGGTTTAGCGGTTATAAATGATAATAAACAAACAGCAGTCAGTAGTGAGATAATTGATAAATACCATTATACTGTCCCCATATTTTTTATATCTTTTGCTGGATCGACGATGTTCTTAACTCAGATTTTAATTTGTTTGGGAATTACGGATGCGTCTCTTCGGGCTGAATATCTGTTAACCGTGATATCGGGAGTAATTTTGGTTATTGTGGGCATTATGACCGAATTCTGGATTCGTTATCGTTATCTGGGACGATTTTGGAGCGGTGGGGTTGAGATTCAAGAAAATCATCAAGTGATTGCGGAGGGACCTTACAGAATAGTACGACATCCTTTATATGCCGGAAATCTGTTAATTTATCCTGGAGCGGTTTTAACATTTAACGTATGGTGGAATTGGATGGCGTGTATAGTAGTAATCGCCGGATATATTTACTTAGCGGCCTATGAAGACCGGTTTCTAGAGAATAATCTTCCCGGATACCGGGAGTATCAAAAAATGACAAAGTATAAATTACTACCTGGAATATGGTAAATAAATACTTTAAAAAGCATATGAGTATGAATAAGGCCAGTATTAAATTATCTTTAACTGAAAAAAATAATTCGAATCTACCCTTGGTTTTTATTGATACGATCGAATCAACAAATTTTTCTTTTTGTTTCTTGATAACATTATTAGGGATATTTAGTATTTATTTATCCTTATTTGCTAATCTTCGAAGTCCGGTAATAAAGGCATTTCTCATTAGTATACCTAATAAATGGATTTGAATAATAATAAGCGAAGAACGATAATTGTATTATTTTAAGGAAGGGTGTAAATATGCAATGGGTTCAAAAAAAATATTGATAAGCATTATAATTCTATTGATATTATCGGGATTAATATATTCGATATTATCAAAATTATTGTGTTCAAACGGGAAAAAAGAGGTATTCTTTATGCCCAAGATGTCTAAATGGGATGATATTAAGGTAGAATATTTAAATTCAAATGATCATATCAAACTCGCTTACCGACAATTAAAGCCCAAAAATCCCCAAAAGGCGCTGATCCTAATCCCAGGTGTAACAATGTATGGATATTATTATATTCCTTTAATGAAAGAAATCTCCAACAAAAACATTCTGATAAGAGTTATTGATTTAAGGGGGCATGGAGATTCGGAAGGCAAAAGAGGGGATGTCCCAAATAAGGATTCGTTAATAAAAGATTTGCAATTACATATTAACGATCTTGAACAAAAATATCAAGGAATTGAAATATTTATTGGTGGACATTCAATGGGAGCCGGTATATGCGGGAGGTTTATAGAAAAAAATCAGAATGTAAATGTTAAGGGTGTAATTCATTTAGCGCCGTTTTTTCATTATCGCCAATCCGGCATGAAAAATTCCGGATTTTTAAAGGTGGATATTTTTAAATTATTATTTGGTAAAGACCATGATGTTACTCATACTTATAATCCGGCGGGAAATGACCAAAAGCTGGTGAAGACGTATACGAAAATAATGAGTAAGGTGACCATGGTTGAAGACTATAATGAGTTTAAAAAAAATGATAGTATAAAGTCATTGCTAATTATTGGTAAGAAAGATGAACTCTTCGAATGGAAAGAAATGTTTAAAGACTTTGATGATAATGCCAACCTTAAAAAGGTTGCCGTTGAAAATGAAACACATTTAGGAATAATTTTAAATTCCACTATTGCGGATTATATGGCGGAATGGATCAAATGACGTGGCTCTTGGGTAGGGTCACCTCTTTTAGCGTTTTATGGCTTATTATTCAAGTTAAACACTCTTACTTTCGAAAATAGTGGAACTAATAATATCAACAGCTTTTATTTTAAGTTTATTTGCGGTTCCCTAACATTCGGTTTTAACCCCTAGTTCTAGGAAACCGCTTTGTTATTAGGATCTTGTATAATTATTATTCCAAGAGCGGGCTATAAATTTCAATATAATTAATCCGGGTCTGTATGTCCGTTGCATAACCCGAATCTAAAGTTAAAACCCCATCGTTGACATAGATTTCTTTTGTTTCAGTTAAAAACTGACCGGCTGATAATCCTGTTGCATGCCAGTAAGTGACATTTTCCACATTCAGAGTATAAATGCTGCTAAACAACGCATCACCAATACAGACTGTTACCAAGTACTTACCGTTAGGTATTTCTATCTCCCACCGGGACCCCGCATGAAAATGGCATACACTGTCTTTGAGAAAATCCGATTCTGTCATCCTGTTTCGAACTAAGTCACGATGATCTCTCGACCAACCGAATGGATACTTGCACCCTTCCTTCAAACCGAACAAATCACCGCTGTCTCCGATAAATCCGTTTGGCGTAGGACTACCGGGATCTTGGAAATTAATACGGAGCGCCGGGATGGTCTGGAATATTTCAATATAATTAATTTGGGTTTCTTGGTCCGCCGATTCTCCAGCGTTAACCGTTAAGCGCCCGTCTTCGACAACAACCGGTTTTATCAGCTTTAAAAATTGGTTCGGTTGCAAGGGAATTTCCTGCCAATAGTTAAAATTCTCCACATTAACTGTATATGTTTTATTGTAAACGGCATCGCCGATACAAACCAATACTTGATATTCGCCATTAGGCATTTCCATTTCCCATTTACCTTGACTTCGGAAATGACATAGTGTCGCCATTTTTGGATCTGGATAATTCGGTCGTTCTCGAGTCAGGGATGTATGGTCTATATTCCAACCATATTTATATTTACTTACTCTGTGCCCGAAGATTTCTCCACAATCGGGCATATATCCCACCGGAGTTGAAAACGACGCCGGTTGAAAATTTATTCTGGTACTAGTGATGTTTAATTCTAAAAGGGGGCTTTTAATTTCCAGATAATTAATTCGAGTCTGGTTATTGGCATACTGATTAGAATCAATAGTTAAACGTCCATCATTAACTTTGACTTCCATTGTTTTAATTAAAGGCGATCCGGCAATAACAAATTCATCATTACAATAGTTAACATTTTCCACATTTAAGTTGTATGCATTGGAGTATAAGGGGTCTCCTAGACAAACCGTAACTTCATAATTGCCATTTGGAACTTGTATCTCCCAATTGCTGTCCAGGTGTATACAACAGAGGCTGTCTTTTCGAAAATCGGACTCATGATAGCGGCATTTAACTCCATCCGTATGGTCTTTGGACCAACCATAAGGGTATATGCACCCCTCCTTATAACCGAATAATTGGCCGTAATCGGCAAGGTAACTGTCGGGTACGGCAAGCCCCTGGGGTTGGAAATTAATCCGGAGCGCCGGTTCAGGCGGGGGTGACTCAATTATTGGTATTTCACTGCGAATTAAAAGATAAGCAATCCGTGTTTGGAGATCCGGTGATTCTCCCGCATTTATGGTTAACTTTCCATCATTTACTTCTACATAAGCGCTTACAGTCTTAAAACTTTCTGCAGGGAGTTGTAAATTATGAACACAAGTTATTCCCTCAATGTTGATGGTATATGTACTATCAAAATCCGGGTCGCCAATACAAATCTCTACAAGATAGTTGCCGTTGGGTACTTCGAATTCCCATCTTCCATGATAACGAATTTGGCATAATGTATTAAATATCGGAAGTGTATTGGGATTATTGCGTTTACACATCGCAGCTGTATGATCCAAATCCCAACTCCAGCCGTATGTATAACCACTTTCCTTACGACTATATGCTTCGCCATAGTCGGGCAAGTAACCGGCCCAGACCGTATTACCAGCCGGTAGAAAATCTATCCGTATGGGTGGAAGTAGCATTGTATCACCCCAGCCCTTTTCCGGAATAAAGATGGTTAAGGCGAATAAAAACAGGAAAATAATTTTCAAGGTTTTATTCATGATAATTCCCTCCTTTAGGTAACTTAAAATAAATTTCTTTATTGACTAAAAATTGGCGATTATAATTCCATGTTATAACTTTTTGGTAATATAGTAAACATGACAATTGTCATTAAGTGGAATTATTATAGAATTTTTACATAATCAATAATGCCATAAAGATGACAAATGTCATGCTCGAAATGACAAATGTTATATTTACATGAGAAAAGTAGAAGTTTAACATGATACTATCAAACTTCTTAAAGACAGATAAACGATACCGACACATTGTAATAAAGTTTGAACTTTAGCTCAAGAATCCGAGGCCTGTTCTGTTTTAATCTTTAATAAAACCTTGCACCAAGCGGCTAAGCTTGGTTGTTTTTTTGCAAAGTGGTGTTATGAGTATTTCATACTGAAGTATCGTTAGGTTCATCCTGTAGTATTATTGCGAATTTATTATCTATTATTAGATAATGAAACTAATAAGCATTGATGCTTTAATAAATAAAAGGAGGATACAAAAATGCAAAAAATAATTCTGGTCTAATCTCTGAATTTTAAATAATTGATCTGATATTACTTTATGTGTGGCCAGCGATGCTAGGCCCAAATAAGTATTTCAATCTTGATTTTATTTTGGTTATTTAAGTTTAGCGGGGGGGTGAGACAGTTAGCTATCATTTTAATTCTTTAATCAAAAATTCAAAAAGGAAGGTACAAAAAAATGAATAAATTATTTCGAAATGGAGTAATTTTTATCCTTACTCTAGCAATATTTTTTAACGGCTATAACAGAGAAATAGCCAATGGTGCCTATGCGCCACCGGTTGTACAGGAAATAATTGACGTTACAATCCCGGGAATGTTAAATAACTCAGTACCAATAACTAAAGGAACCTACCAGACCTTTACCGCCCAAAATACCGGAAGGCTCACTCGTATTATGGCGCAAATAGGATCTTATCCTGGTATACCTAGTGATGTCGTTGATATTCCAATTATTATGAATATTCGGCTTGGCACAGACCCGGCCGGACCAATTTTATGCAGTTCGCAAATAGATAATATTTATATGAATACCTTTTATTTCAATGATGCTTATATCGTTAGAGATAAGCAGTATTTGATTGAAATTATCAATAATAGCAGCTACCAATTGACATGGTTTTATTCGGAAAACGATTCCTACCCTGGTGGTTTTGCTTACAGCGACAACCAGAAAATGGATTGGGACTTTGCGTTTACCTCATATGTCGAGCCCGGCAGTCAAAACGAAACTTGCGATTTTCTATTTAATACATCGGAGGGATTCGGTAGTACAGTGATCACAGAAGGTACCGGTCAACCATTTCGCGCCAGTTACTCCGGACTATTAACCAGAGTGAAGCTGCTTTTGGCGGCAGATCACGGTACATCCGGTTTCGAAAATAGTACTGTAAAGATAAATATCCGCAAAGGCGACGGTTTAAGCGGAGAGATTGTTGGCAGTTCCTTACCGTTAACAATAGCAAACGGATCTGTCCAATGGTATGAATTCCCCTTAAATAATATAAACCTAACTTTGGGAGAGTTTTATACAATTGAAGCTGTAATCAGCGGCGGGCCGGTAAAATGGAGCCATTCCAGCATTCCATGGTGTGGAGCATATATCGCTGCTATGAAGTCAGACCTTACTTTTGCATTTTCTTCCTATGTAATACCTGATAATGAAGTGCCGGATCTTAAACTAGCTCCATATTATGCGGAGCCCACACAGAATATGGGAAAAACAACCAGAGGGGACGGCCAATCTTTTACTGCCGGAATCAGCGGAATACTTTCTCGGGTTAAATTATACTTATCGGCAAATGCCACTGGAGACAGCAACAACCGAGTATTTGTTTATATCCGAGAAGGAGTAGGTTTAGATGGTCCGGTATTAGGAAGTTCCGGGGTAGTAAGTATTGGTTCATTAAATTGGTATGACTTTAAATTAGGCAATATCCGTTTAATTGAAGGTCATCAATATACCATTCAAGTAATAAATGATAGTGAAACTTTAATTAATTGGGAAGCCTATGTCACTAATTCTTATGATGCCGGTAAAGCCTATTATAACAATCAAGAAATGGAATGGGATTATCTTTGCAAGTCTGAGGTTGTACCTGCAGACATCACCCTGACCGTGAACTCCGATTTTAACGGAAGTACGAATCCGTCGGGATTGATACCGGTAAAAAGTAATGAAAGCCAAAACATATCAGCTACTCCAACCAGAAAGGGATATCACTTTGTTAATTGGACTTCTGAAGGGAGCGGCACAGTTATTTTTGGGAATGCTAATTCAGTAAATACCACAGTGACTGTTACCGCCGGCGATGTAATTATCCGGGCGAATTTTGCGGGCATCTTGGGTGATGTGAATGGAGACGATTCTGTAACAATCAATGATGCCCTCTTGGTTGCCAGAGTTGCATCAGGCATGGAAGCTCCCGCAAACTTTAACTGGGATTTGGCCGATGTCAACAAAGACGGGTCGGTAAATATCATTGATGCGTTACTTATCACTCGGTTTGCTGCGGGGATTATCAAAGAATTTTAAGTATATTCATGAGTGTTTTTGTTTCAGAATCATAATCCATCATTCTACAAACGGATTTTGAATTTTAACATTGCAAGGCCAAGTATTGATATTTGGCCTTTTTCTTTATGCATGATTTTATGTATTTTTCAGACCCTAAAAACAGGAAAAATCTTTTTGGAGCAGAAATTTATCATAATATTATTCATTTGGGAAAAATACTAAATCCTTTATAGGAGGTTTATTGATTTTATAATGGAAATCAAGGAATTGCTTAAGAAGAAATATAATCTTTCAGACCGGGAAATAGAAGTCGCCCTTTTGGTCCTTGAAGGATATAACAATCAAAAAATCGCCCAACAGATCTATCTGTCGGTGCCAACCGTTAAGACCCATGTTTCCAATGTATTTAAAAAAACAGGAGTCCAAAACCGTTTTGAATTAATGAGTTTACTTAAAACCGGAGCACCCACTATCGAGAAAAGACCGGTGAATAGAAAGCCTTTTATTAAAAAACGAATTGCTTTATTATTGGTTTTTGTAACAACAGTCATGATTATACCATTTGTTTTTAAGTCTGCCAGTAACTTTATCAGTAATCAATCAAAGCAAGCATTTCATAAAAAGCAACAAAAAGAAGATAAACTCTATCAGTTTTCGGACATGGAGTTACTCGGTAATAATCGGTCAATCCCGGCTGGTTTGGACCCTTTGACGGTATCCAGATTGTATTATTATATTGGCACAATAAAAAAGGATCAGGAGCTTTGGAAACAGTTATTAACCGATGACTGGTCGGAAGCGGCGATCCGTTCCACCTGGCGGTTACTAGCAAAGACGGAACAGGAAGAAGAATGGAGCTATTATTATCTTAATACCGCCGAGGATGAACCAAATGAGAAAAAATACTTTTTTCAAAGACAACTTAATGGAATTGACAACGGGACCCCACGTCCAATTCGAGTAGTCAAACAAAACGGCGAATGGCGGGTTAGTTTTGGGAATCCGTAAAACGAAAGTGAGTTTACTGCCTTAGTGTTTTACTAATTACACTAAGGCCTTTTTCATACCAAAGTATGAAAGGAATCAGTCCGGTGATTGATTGAATGAACAGCAGATTTATGTAATAATTTATTAAAACGAGTAAGTTTTCAACTCGAATAATAACAGTATTGACTTAATAGAGGGAACAATAATGGATAATGTCGGTGTTTTTTACAAACTACCGATTGAGGAAAGAAGAGTTTATCTTAAACGAAACGACCAAAAAGAGGATTGGGTATTTGCAGTGGAGACCGATTTCAGCAAGGGCCGCTGATGGACCTTTCCATTCCGGATATGGGTTGGATTGGCCGGAGGTTTTCCTAAAAGTTTAAACCCCTGTAATAACGATCTTCCAGTTCGGCTTTATTATATGAATAGCTACAAACCATTTTATCAAAAAACGGATACTTATGTTTTAACGGAGTTTGATTTTTTGAAGCGGGTCTGGTTGGATTCGGGACCGTTTGACGAATGAATGCCTTTGCTTGAAGGGAGCACTAACAAATGCCTTATAAAGGCTTTCAAATAGGGGATCTGTTTATAGACAAGCCTATCGTCCAGGGCGGCATGGCCGTCGGCATCTCTCTTTCCGGATTGGCTTCCGCCGTCGCCGACGCGGGAGGGGTAGGTGTGATCGCCGCTACCGGGATTGGCATGGATGAACCGGATTTTGCTACTAATCCGTTGGCAGCGAACCGGCGGGCGTTGGAAAGGGAGATTAATAAGGCCAAATCCTTAACCTCCGGAATAATCGGAGTCAATGTAATGATGGTGGCGAACGGTTGTTTTGAATTGATCGAGACGTCCATTGCTGCCGGAGCCGATATTATTTTTATAGGTGCCGGATTGCCGATAAAGATTCCGAAGCTGCTTTTTGATGATTCCAAAGAAGGGCTGCCGAAATTCGTCCCGATTGTTTCCTCCATGAAAGCAGCACAATTTATTCTTACTTATTGGGAGAAAGAGTATGGGAGAATTCCCGACGCCTTCGTGATTGAAGGGCCTTTAGCCGGCGGGCATCTCGGTTTTAAAAAGGAAGTTTTAGCGGAGAAGCCTCCGAAATTAACTCATATAGTCAAAGAAGTTTTCGCTATGCTTAAACCATGGGAAGCGAAGTACAAATGCGAAATCCCGGTAATCGCCGGTGGCGGTATCTTTGACGGGCAAGACATTATCCGCGTCCTTAACGCCGGGGCCAAGGCAGTTCAGATGGCGACGCGTTTCGTGACAACCGATGAGTGCGACGCTTCGCCTGCTTTCAAAGAAGCTTACATAAATTGTACTCAGGATGATATTGTAATAATCGAAAGCCCGGTCGGCATGCCGGGTCGGGCGATCCGAGGCCCGTTTCTCGATGAAGTAGGTCAAGGGGTTAAAAAGCCCTTTCGTTGCAATTGGCATTGCATTAAAAGCTGTGATATAACAACCGCTCCTTATTGTATTGCTGCAGCTTTAATGAACGCCAAACACGGCCGGTTTGCGGAGGGGTTTGCATTTTGCGGCGCCAATACTTATAGAATTAATCGATTACTATCGGTGAAGGAATTAATGGAAGAGTTAGAACGGGAATTTAAGGAAGCAGATGTGGGGTTATTATGAAGCGGCTGTTAATTGTTTCGGCTCTTTTTGTTGTAATTGTCGCAATTAGCGGAGGGTTATGGGTTAATTTCAATACTTCGGATAGTCATACTAAATACTCGTGGTTCTACTCGGAAATGAAGTTCAATAGCGTCCGGATCGGAGATGATGAAAAAGAGGTCATCCGAAAAATAGGCAGGCCGATGGAGATTATCCCCTTGGACCCTGCAAAGAGGGGTAAAATCTATTACTATTCAAACCCTAAATATGTATTTAAAGATCCGGAGCCGGTAACAATACGTAGGTTTCATTTGGTAAACGGCAAAGTACAAAAAATTATTAAGCGGCTAGGAACCGCTTGGGATGATGAAAGTCTTGGACTTACTTCGGAAAAGTTTGAAAAAAATATTAGTTCTGACTTCTATCTTTGTTATGATGGGGCACTCGATATTCCTTACAGTATAACTAGGCGATCTAAGGGAAGAGAATCTGTTTTTTCGATCCACATGGGTAAGAACGAAGATTACAAGTTGGTAAGTTATTTTCGCCTTTATGGAAAGTTTCTTTATATGAAGGTATACCAATTCAAAGAAGATATTTCCTTTCGGGGGCTATTGGGCGATAATGACATGGTTGACTGCATTAATTGGAACTTAAGCTCTATATCCCATTCCGACCTTTATTGTTTCGATATTGAGTTACAACAATTAATCAAGACCCGTGACAAAGGATCATTCTATTTTATGCCTATCGGAGAGTTTATCAACTTAAGGGAAAAACCGGATCTTAACGCAGCAATAATCCGTAAAGTAACAAAAAATGAAAAATTAGAATTATTGAATTGGGAGACAACTGAAGCGGTCTATCGCGTTGCCTGGGAGAACTATATCCGGGGAAGTTGGCTACAATGCCGAACCGCAGATGGCACAATAGGATGGTGCTTTGATGGGTTCCTCGAATTGAAACAAAGAGGTTTAATGTAGCTTTTTAGCTTGAAATTGAGCCCCTATTTATAAAACGATAACAAAAGGTAGGAGATTTATGGCGGATAAAGTCGTCGATATCGAGAAGTTTTTAAAAGTAGAACGCGGTTCAGTTTTTTACTGGCCGAAAAAAATAATAGCTTACACCATTGGGCGATATATTCGTGAGGCGGAGGTAAATGAACTATTGACCGCCAACCAAATGAAACAGGGAGCGGATTGGGCCCGAGGAATTTTAGATACGGAAAATATTACTATTGAAACCATTGGTGAGGAAAATCTCCAAACTCCGGGGAGATATGTGCTGGTCGGAAATCATCCCCTTGGCGGAGTGGACGGTTTAGCAGTGATTGCCGCCGTTTCGAAATACCTTAAGAGTATCAAGTCATTGTCCCATAACGCTCTACGGATGATCCCAAATACCCATTCGATTATTGTTCCAATCAATACGAAAGCCCATAATTCCAGAGAAGTGGTGGCTGCTATCGATGGGTTATATCAGTCGGAGCATCAGGTATTAATATTTCCGGCTGGAGTAGTTTCAAGGCTAAAAAAAGGGGAAATCATCGATTTGCCCTGGGTTAAGACCTTTTTAACCAAAGCAGTGGCTTTTCAGCGGGATATTATTCCGATTCACATCGAAGCTCAAAATTCCATAGGATTCTACCGATTTAGTAGAGTAAGGCGGTTTTTCCAAAGGATTACCGGGCTGCGTTTTGAAATCTTCAGCCTAGTAAGAGAGAGCGTTAGGCCAAAGAGTAATATAATCCGGCTTACTTTTGGAAAACCAATTTGTTGGGAGACATTCGATAATTCCCGTTCGTTTTATGGCTGGGCACAAATGATAAGGGCTTATGTTTACTCATTAAAGAATAATCCGCAAGTGTCTTTTTCGGAATATCTTGCTGAAGTTGAGGCGAGCCAGTGACATTATCTTTTGCAATCTTTCAGATTCTTAAATTCGTGATGCTTTTCGGGATTGCCGTCGGCACCGGAGTCTTGGCCCGGGATAAAATGATAAAGGTAAATTATACCCGGAAGATTAATCATTTTGCCATCTCTTTTTTACCGGAATTGTTATATAAAGCGATTCATTATGAAATGAACAATTATACCGTCGCCGTTGGAGCATTGATTTCCCTCGGATATTTCGTCTTTTTTGCCCGTCCGGTACGAACGCGGGTTAAAGCATTTGAAATCGCCTTTTATGCTATTGACCGTCCTGAGGATCGGCCCCATACGCTATTTTGGTTTGTGACCCAATTTGCGGCCGGAATCATGATAATCGTTCCCTTTTATTTATACTTCGCTCATTCCCATAACTATAAACTGGCCTATATCCCGCTACTTATCAACGGCTTGGGTGACGGTTTGGCGGAGCCGGTTGGGGTCCGGTTCGGGCGACATTTTTATAATACGCGTGCGCTATTCGGGACCAAGATGTATGTTCGTACATGGGAAGGCAGCGCTTGTGTTTTTCTATCAGCCATCATTATTCTATTATGTTTTCGGGAGCTATTCTCAACGGCCCAGTTAGCAGTTTCTTTAATTGTTTTACCGATATCGGCCACATTAGCCGAAGCTTTCTCGCCGCATACTTGGGACGCGCCATTTATATTATTGGTTTGTAGTTTAACGTTAGTAGGAGTGAAGCTTATTTAACAAGTGAAAATCTATATTTGCCACAGAGCCACAGAGACTTAGAGAATTATTTCTCAAATAAATTTCTCTCCGTGCCTCTGTGTCTCTGTGGCTAATCATTTGTTTTTTTAAAAATTAAAAATTACTTATTCAGGAGGCATTATGGATATCGAAACCAAGATTATGAATATTATCGCTGAACATTTGGTGGTCCCAAAAGACAAATGTAACCGGGACGCCAGGTTTGTCGAAGATTTGGAAGCGGACTCGGTCGAGATTATTGAGTTAGCGATGAAGTTTGAACAAGAGTATGGCGTCACTATTGAAGATCAGGAATTGTATAAAATCCGGACGATTC
>JAEYRN010000057.1 GCA_023435565.1 Bacillota bacterium | reverse complement strand
AACATCCTTCCCCTTTCACAACATATAGGAGGCTACGTTTTTATGGGGAATATAAAAGAAATAAAATTAAAAGAAAGCAAGGAATATCCAAATTTATTTGATATTATTACTATATCAAACCTCAATGTTTTCTTTTAATACAATGGGAAAATGACTATCGTAAAGAATTCCTTAAAGCAAAGATTATGAAAAGAACACCAAATTAGAGCAAATGATAACAAAATATCTTTATGATGGTGATAATGTTATTAGAATAGGAAGAAACCAGAAGTACTTGATTTTATCACGTAATGAAGGTGGTCTTTTTCGTTACACTAATGAGAAAACAGAGGGTGTGAATAAAATTTAGTGTGATGATAAAATTATCTGGCCCCTCATTCTATCATTCGTTCCAGCAATTCTCTTAAAAGTAACAACAGAATTTCTCCTTTTCTTTTTTTATATATTATCCCATAAGAATAGTCTGCTGTTTTCCAAATCTATAACAGACAGAATTTTTATATAATTTTTCCGAAGTTATTTTATTAACAACTTTTTTTACAGCAGAAGGACATTTGTTATTTAGTAAAATAATATAATGTATGATTTTTATAAATGATTTTATCATATTGTTTCAAAGCCGTTGACCAAATCAAAAAAATATACGGAGTCGAGTAAACGGTAAAGATTTGTTGAAAGGGAGGATTTATCAATGAGAAAGTATCTCTTACTTATTTTAATTGTTTTAGTATCCGGCTCTTTTGTTACCGCCGATAATTCCGTAAATATGTATCCCAAGATATATCATCCTATGGATTTTACGGGGGGAAGCGACGGGAACGATTATTGGGATTTAATGTTTGCGCCAGTTGGTTGGTCGAAAGACGGCAAATTTGCTTATCTAACCGAGATAGATCCGGGCGGAGCCTGGTATGATGTAACCGGTTTTTTTAGATGGGTAATCCAAGATACGGTTACCGATAAAATTCTTTGGCAGTCGGAAGGCGGCTTGGAAAAAGGATTGCCTGAAGATTTGTTAATGAGTGAAGATAAAGTAGAAATATTAAAATGGGTTTTTCCCAATATGTCCAAGCGCTATCAACCGTATTTTAAAAAGTACGGAATCATCCTTAATCCCAACCTGAAATTATCAAGTTTTCCGCTTAAATTTAAAAGAAGTAATTATCAAGCTTCCATTATAGACGTTTATCGCGAAACGATATATGAAATACCGGATTTAATAAGTAAATATAAGCTAACCGTTTTCAGAAATAATGTTAAAAAAGTTGTAAGTCAATATAATAATAATCATTCAGGTTTGATGGATGTCCAAATTGCCGGTTACATAAAAAGTCCATACGAACCCCTTATTGCTATAGCTCTTGTGGATGTATACAGAGGTTGGGAAGGGCCTCCCAACCCGGTTGGATTTAGATTTATTGGATGCCATTTAGAAAAGGGGTTTAAAGCCCCTTAGTAACTTTCAAACCAGTTTGTTCTGATAAATACCATTACTTTATTAATATATTTATTATGGAGAGAAGTTGTCAATGAAAAAATATTTCACGATTGTAACCGTTACCGTAATGCTGATTGTCTCAGGCGCTTGTTTCGCAAAAGGTAAAGATCCGGACGTTTTGCTTTATACAAAAGGACTGGAATTGATTCAAAGAATGGATCTGATTGCGGAAAGCAAGGAGTATACGAATCTTTTTTCTAATTCAATCGAACTTAAAGCGATTGTCGAAAAAAAAGGAAATACCAGCAAAACTCAAGGATATTGTTAAAAACACGTATATCGGTGAACGGAAGGGCCTCCTTTGTGATTGAAGCAGAATGGCTAAATCCAGATACGAATGAAATCCACATTTTCAAAAGCAAAAACCTTTGGAATGACCCTTCTGAATATTTGAAAGAAGAAATAATAGTCAGAGTAGATCCTAGGAACTTGAAAAAGTATTGGATGGATATTTCATTCCTGCCAAAGAAAGTATGAATCCACGCCTTTATTATAGATGAGGGTTTTTTATGAGTTATCAAAGCTTCTTTGCAATTCCAAGAAATCGCAAAGAAGCTTTTTTTTAATACCGAAGTATCAATGTAATCATTCCGTAGTCGAATTGGATTTTGACCAGAAGAATAGGATAATTAATATAATTCAAAATGACATATGTCATATTTACAAAATGGAAATAATGACATAAGTTTAAAATAGGGAATTTTGATTATTTAATTTGACAAAGTAGATAAGTTGAAGAAAGTTTTATAACTATCTTTACATTCCTAATGCCGAATGTAAAGAAAAAATCAAAGATATTTCTTCAACTTATGAATTTCGGAAAATATGTTGAAATACAAAAAACTTATTTCAACATATATAGATATCCGAATGCAAATAGTTCAAAATTCGAAATTTAGTTCATCCAATATAGTGAGAATTAAATGATAAATTTTAGAGAGGTGTTGTAAAAATGGCGACTATAAAAGAATTGCTTGAAAAAGGCGAGAAGGAACAAGCTAAAGCATTGATACCAAACACAGAACTTGAAAAATTGTATGAAGCCCTAATTTGGGCAATTGGAAAGAAAGACTATGAGATGGTGGAATTGTTTTGCCAAAGTTTAACAAAGACTGAATGGTTAGGTAGGGCTTTAGGATATGCTTCATCTAAGTTTGGCGATGCTGAAAGTGTCAAGTTATTGCTCAAAGCGGGAGCAAATGTCAATTATTGTGACGGATTCGGAACACCCCTAATCACGGCGGCCAAGGCCGGAAACGTGGATATAATCCAATTATTGGCCGAGGCTGGAGCGAATTTGAATTATCAGGATCCGGATTTTAAAAATACCGCCCTGCATGAAGCGGTTAGAATTAATAAAATCGCCGCGGTAAAAAAATTGGTGGAATTGGGCGCGGACGTCAAGATCAAGAACCGGGACGACCAAACTCCGATCAATCTGACCCGAATGAATATAGAACTCCGAAAATTTTTGGAGGAGGCCGCCCAAACCCAGGAAGATTCTGTTCATAATAATCCGGAACTGGAAATCGTAAGGCAGGCTTTTAAAAATCCGCAAGCGGAACAAAAATATCAAAATGCGCTCGCAATAGAAAATATGACGATGAAAACCAAAAAGGCTTTGCAAATAATAAATGAAGCTTTGGCATTAGAGGAACATCCCGATATTTATTTGTTTCGCGGGCAGATTCATGACAAACTTGGACAATCAGAGAAGGCAATCTTGGACTACAGCAAAGCTATTGAATTGGCTCCCCACCGATATGAAGGGTATTTTGGACGAGGCAAAAATTTATCCCGTGATTATCAATTTCAAAAGGCTTTAGCCGATTTTGATAAAGCGATTCAATTAAATCCTTGTAGTGAAACCTTTGATCAACGTGGCCGGTATTTTTTTTTAAAGGGCGACCAATATGAGGCGTCTATTAAAGATTTTACCCGCGCCATTGATATTAATGACTTTAAAGATGACATCTATTTGGCCGAAGCTTATTCCAACCGGGCGGATTGTTATGATCAATTAGGAAAGCATGACCTGGCGAGCGCGGATCGGAAAATTTCAGAGGAAATCACTCAAAACGAGGAAGATTTTACTTTCCGGGAACCAAATGAAATCTGGATAAAAATTAAAGCATTATTGTGTATACACCCATTGGATTATATCGGTTTGCAGATTGATCCATTGCCGGAAAGTAAAACAATACAGCCCTGTCAAAGCAAACTGGGCGGCAAACCATATTTACCTACTGGATTTGAGTTTCCCAAGGACAGTAAAGGTAATTCACTGGCCTTTCTGGCTCAGATTAACTTTGCCGAGATGCCGGAGCTAAAAGGATACCCGGAGAACGGTCTAGCGCAGTTTTACATTAATATGGACTCTGAGGAAGCTAAAGTGATTTATTTTCCTGATATTGATACGGTCAAGGATGATACTGCAGCGGAAAATACTGATTTTAAGGAATTGGTCTCAAACGAATATAGAATTAAGTTTAACGGTCTTGATTCCAGTTATCCTTATCCCAATGACCATTATTTTTATCAGATTACTCAAGAATATCAACCATTCGATGACGAAATTGAAGAACTGCAAAGAAAGAATGAAGGCCATCGGATTGGCGGCTATGCATTCTTTTGCCAAGAGGATCCGCGCAGTGAAGAATACCGTGATTACATCCAGTTGTTGCAGATCGATGAATTGGAGAATGAAGCGCCCTTTACATTATGGGGTGATAGCGGAGCTGGGCACTTCTTTATTCATCCGGATGACTTGAAGAAGTGTGATTTTTCAAAGGTGCTATTTTATTGGGATTGTTATTGATGATTTTAATATGACAAGGAAGTATTATGATATTGTATGGTGGTATTTTTCTAAAATTAAAGATTTCGATGAGTTTACCTTTTGAATAGAATTAGGGAGAGATTATAATGCTTAAATTATCGGTTATTTTATTGTTTCTATCTTCCATGTTTTTATTGAACCTGTTCCGGGTTTGTCAAACCGGGGTTTACTGGGAAGTATCCCCACATAATGTCCAGACAATGCTTTCATCCAATTTGATGGCAATATTGTTTTTTGTCGTGGCTATCCTTTTTTTTCTTTTGAAAATTAACATTTTTATGGAGAAATCATTGTTGGACAAGATTCTTTTTTTTGGTTGGAGTATTTTAATCATTATTGCATTGGCAATTATCTTCAGGCACGGTGGACCGGTCGACGCTTTTAGACTAAATAGTGCGTGGCGTCCGAAATCTGATGTATTTTTCGGATGGGGACTTGGTGTTAGTTTAGGGTTGTTTATTAGGCTTTTGTTAGTTTTATGAAACCGGAATAGAATAATAAAACCAATTCATACCAAAGTATTAATCAAATAATTCTATGGTAGCATTGGATTTCAACCTAATTGAATAGATAATAAATTTAGTTTCTAATAATGGGGGTTATTATATGACCAAAAAAATTATTATAATGTCAATGATTTTCTTTACTATCTTGCTCTCATTCGCCGGCGCGCAAGAACTGTCGAAAAATGATCAGATGCAGTGGATTAGGGAGCATTAATGCCTTAGATATTTGCCGGAATGATTTATGAATCGAGTTAATTGCATCAAAAATTTCCAAAAGGCTTGGGTATTCAAATAACGGCGGTTTGTCATTTCGAGGGTAAACATAGAGTTTGTTTTAGGAGGTAAAGAAGATGAAAATGACACTTAATCTAAAAAAAATTATCTGGTCGGGATTGGTGGTAATCGGCCTTCTCCTGGTGACCGGTTCTTGTTTTTTCTTTCTTCGCACAAATCAAGGGCCGAAAGATGAGGTTGTTGAGAAAGATTTGCCAGCGGAAAAATCCGCCCGGAACAAGATTGTTATTCAACCGGCTTCCTCCCAGATGATGTCGGCATGGGCTGAACAACTAAACAGCGAGGGAATGAACCTTTACAATAAGGGTGATTTGCAGGACGCGGCCAGACTTTTCAAACAGTCGATATTGGCAGACGCCAACTATATCCTCCCCCACTATAATCTAGCCTGCGTTTTAAATTTACTGCGTAACGCCGGGAAAGCCGTAGATGTCAAAGAAATATACGATGAACTGACGATTTGTCTCAACCTTGACGCCGAGAAGGCGAAAATGCCGGTGGATTGGATTTATTCACGGCTAAAGGAAGATGCCGACCTTGATACTTTGCGGGGAAACGAAGATTATAACAAGCTATTGAACTATAAGATCAAAAATATGAATAATAAGGAAAAATGGTTCTTAGGCTCATGGGTTAACTCGGGGGTTGTATATTTCGATTTTAAGGCCGATCATACCTTTACATGGTCGATTTCCTTTGAGAACAGCGGTTCAGGTTCGGGAAGGTGGAAACTGAACGAGGCCACCGGCGAACTTACTATAGATTGTGATAAGTTTGTGGAGGATGATTTTAAAGATGGCGGCAGGAATGAAGTAAACCCGCCTTCTGGAGGAAGGTTTGACGCCAAAAAGATGGAACTTACCATTGATTGGGGAGAAGGTCAACAGATATATAAACAAGATTATACCGCATTAATACGGGCCGTTGAGGATGGCGACTGCGGAGCCGTCCTTCAATTAGCAAAATCCGGCTATGATATTCTAAGACCAATTGGAGAGGGGATGGGGCCGGGATCAACAATGGTATACGCCATCGAAACGAAGCGGGCGGCAATGATCAGGCTTTTAATCGGATTGGGGCTCTCGTTAAAGGGAGATGAATTGACCTCGCTGGAAAAAACCGACCCGGAGATTTTCAGCTTAATTATCAACCGAAACATCAAAAAGAAGTTCCCCAAGGGCGTTACAGAGGTTGTGGAATATATATTGCGGAACAAAATTGAATTGGATAAAACCGGTGAAGGCAATTGGAACAGATGCTTCTTTATCGGCTGGTCAAAGGAATTAGCAGGAACGAGTGTTTTACTTGAGGAAAACTTTTTTGCCGAAGCCGGAGAACTCTTTTATAATTTGATGATTCTTAACGGTTATCCTAGTGAGACGATGGAGGAAAAAATGCTTTCCTATCATAATCTCGATCACTTTGCCGTAAATGGTGAACAAGCGCCTATTCCGGATACGGAACGGTTGAAAAAATGGATGGTTGCCAATCCGGAAAAATGGCTTTCCGTGCTGGAAAAATATGATATTGTTTATCCTATCCAATTTCAATTGACACAAGAAAAAATAATGTTAGGTAAAAAAGAATATGAAATAAATTTGGAGAAAGGCGCCTTTAGCAGCCTTATAGTCCATAATTTGGCCAATGATAGATATAAAACTTACCAGGAATTTGAAGGAGATTGCGAACTGATAGGTTGGTCAGGGGATGGCGGAGAATATCCCGGATTGACGTTTGTCTGTTTTATCAAACAAGCGGTAAAATCGGAATTGACTAAAACAAAAAACGGGATTGACTATTATGTTGACGATCTGAATATCGTTCCATATATAAACACAGTCAATCGGGCTGAATTGAATTAAATTAAGCGCTAACGAGAGTAAGTTCTCCGAAAGATAGAATTAAACTAATCCGAAATGCTGTAATATGAGAGAATTGTATAATTTTAAATTTAAGCTTCAGCTCACAATTTATTGCTGCTTTTCGAAATATCACCCCGAGATATATCGTATCGATTGGGAAGGCGATGTTGGCCGATCATGAATAGTAGTTGTATCTCGGAATTAAGCTTCAACGAGTTTATCAAAGAAAGCGATGATGCATACAAAATATTCTCAAAGTATTGTCTCAAACCGGATGTTAAACCAAAGCTCCTCCTGCAAACCAACCTGTCACCATATAGATACGCGGGTGGCCGGGAACTAAAAGAGCTGGGTGAATTGTTAACGGTACGATATTTCATCCCTCCGGATCCTTCCCGGCGGTTGGAGGAGAATAACGCGGAGTAAGCCCTTTTTATTTGGAGGAGATCTATATGAAGAGTAAACAAATTATTTATGCCGGTATCTTCGCCTTTGCTTTGGTAATGGTAATAGGGATCATTGTGATGTTTGTTATTTTAAAACAATATACCACCGTTCTCCCGCAATTTAAGTATCATCCCGACCCGATAAAAACCGGGGAGATAATAAAGAGGGACACACTTTGTCCCGTTTGTAACAAAAAGAGGGAATATACATATATCGGACCTTTTTACTCATTGGAAAAAGAATCTGACGGTTTCTGCCCCTGGTGTATAGCGAGCGGCGCCGTAGCCAGAAAGTACCATGGGTCGTTTCAGGTAAGTGAATTTTGTGAGGAAGTTGCTAATAAGAAATTCAGAGACGAGCTTCTTTACCGGACCCCAGGTTATCGGGCATGGCTGGTGGGAAAATGGTTTAGCCATTGTGGGGACTTCTGCATTTACCAGGGTAATGTTGGGTGGAATGATATTAAAGATTTAGCCGGTGAATTAAAGGATGATATTGAAAGTATTAAAAAGAAAGCTGGGCTTTGTCAAAAGGAGTTTGAGGAGTCCCTCGCCAAAGAAGGTTGGCTTGAAGGTCATTTATTCAAATGTGCCAAATGTGGCAAGTATCGACTAGTCGCTTATACAATAAATGAAGAGTATTAATACCCTGTCTTTATAGAGCGGATGTTTAAGCCACCCGATAACTTAAGGAGAACTGTTATATGTATCAAAACACTTTTACACATGGTAAAAAAGAGAAGTTAGGCAATACCTATATCATTTCACGCGACCAAGAAGATGTCCTGATAAAATACTGCATTGACTGCCCCGTCGCCTGGAATAACCCCGACTATGATTATTACACTATGAATGTCAAAAACATCCCCGCCTTCAATAAGGCTTTGCTTAGTGTATTTCAAACAAGCGAAAACAGTTTGTATTCTGTAAACGTCGAGGCTAACGGCGAATTAATCAATATCGCTGTGGATATGAAAAAACACGGCGCGGAGAATATTGTTATCTGGAATAATACGGACCTAGAAAACCCTAAATTGTTAAAGATAAGTTTTGATACCGGACAGGTTAACCGGCAACATCGTACCCCTACGGCGGTGATGATCTGGCTTACGGAGACGTTGCAAAAGATCTATGATGAATGGCAAAAAGAAATTACCAGTCCCGGCAGGGTCATCTCACTTGAAGAATATGTCAATAAAAGCGGTTATGCTGATCTATCCTCCAACCGTAAAATTACTGCCCTGGTGACGGAGATGATGAAAAATTTTGAGGGTATAATGAAAAATGCTGAGGGCGGTATACCGTATACGGGAAATATGGGGCTTATCATTAATGTTTCCGGACAGGGAATTGAGTATGAATGGCTCCATCAGCATTTCCGGATCAAAAAATCCGAGGTGGATTGTATCTACTTCATGGTGACGGATGAAGCATATACCATCAATATCAGCGATTACAAAAAACGGATCCGGGGGATCATCGAGATCAGCCAGCCGGATCTGGATCACTTTGCCAGACTTTTTACCGGCAACGGGTACCGGGTTTATTTGGCTGTTTTTGGCGAATTAAGCGACCGCATCTGCTTTTCCGATGCTTCGATACTTACCAATAACGGAGAATTTGTTTATCCGGACCTAAAAAAAGTAACTGTTGCGGAAGACGCCTGTTTTCGGGGTGAGTATTACGTTAGTATTTACCATCAGAAAGGCAATGAAATCTACCGCTACAAAACGGAGTTTCCTCATGCTTTGGAAAAAATAAGGCAACACAAACAATTATCCATACCAATAGAAGTTTTGCCTAAAGTTGCTACAAACCCTCGTGATAATTACTGGGACCGTTTTAATAAAGTGCGTTTATACAACCATAAATACAGCTATACTCTATATTCAATTTTTGATACCCGGATCCGTCTGCGGTATTTCAGGTATGATGAACATGGCAGTAAAAGAGGTGTTGAGTTTAAACTGGAAGAAAGCTGCCTTTCCGGAAAAGCGGCCCAATGGGCGCTTGATCAATTGCATTACATCAGAAGCAACCTCAAAATTAACGAAACTCATTGGAGAAATTATGAAGATGAGATCGTCAAATGTACCATTCATGATGAGTACAATCCCGATAAAATAAATCCCCGTACCATCAAACTATGTATAACAAACGATTCAGTGCTGAATGAATTTCCGATCGAACCGGTCCAAGAGTTTATGGATTATATGGCTAATTTTATTGGGCTGTGTGGTACGCGACCAAAGTAACATTTCAAATCGATAGAACAGGAAGGAGGGAACTAAAATGCTTAAACTTTCCGCCGTTTCGCTTTTTATATGCTCCCTATGTTTACTGAAGATCTTCCAAGAAAGCCAAGGTGGCGGTTGGGAAGTCCCTCAACGCGCCCTTATGGTAATGATAAAGTCACATCAGTTGTCCATTGTGTTCTTCATCATGGCTATGGCCGTATTTTTCATATATATTAATGTTTTTATGAAAGAAGGTTTGCTGGATAAGATTTTATTCTTTAGCTGGTGCGCGTTGATTATTTTCGCCTTTCTTATTATCATTAGAAAGGGCTCACCGGTAGACGCCTTCAGGTTAAGTGAATCGCTGCGGTATAATGCCTTTCGTATCTTTTATCGTATAGGGTTTGGTCTTAACCTGGCTTTGTTGATTAAACTGGTGTGGACGTTATGATTGTAAATACCGACGAAGAACTCATCGGTTATCTTATCAAACGGACCGACATGACTATCGGTAATTTATTTAATAAAGCAGTCCGATTTATCTGTCTTGTTGAGCATCGATGCCACCCCTACTTTCGATGGAGGAGATCAATGGATAACGATATTTTTCATTATATTCATGATGGAGATTTAAAAGATATAGAAAGATTAGTAGCAAAAGATAAAGCCGTCATCAATGCGCGAGATAAAATAGGAAGGACTTCATTGATGGAATATGCCATTGCAAACAATCCGGAATTCTGTAGATTCTTTATCGAGCATGGGGCCGACGTAAACTTGCAAGAGAACGGGGGTTGGACAGCTTTGCATTTTGCCGCGCAAGAATACTCTGCTGAAATAGTTGAACTATTATTGAAAAACGATGCCCTGGTTGACGTTAAGGATAATTTTGGGAATACCCCACAACGATGATGAAGTTGAGTACACTCCTTCCATTCCGTTTCTGAGCGAGTTTATTCACGCCAATTATGATTCGTGTGTATGTTTAGGAGCTTGTTTTTGGAAATACACGCTCTTGGACGAATTCACAGAACACGACGATTTCATTGAAATTTCCAATGAATTAACCAAAGATTCAGCCGTTATCCCATTGATGGGCTGGGAGCCGGTAGTTGGCTGTTCCCCCTTAAGATTAAACGAGAAGGTTCAAGAAATCTCCGGCCTCCAAAAGGTGTTGGGCGAGTATTTGTATGACATGCAAAAATAATAAAAAAAATACCGCCGCAAGTATGCGTAGCTAAAGCTGGGGAATTGATACGGGACTATATCGAAAAGGAAGAGCCAATCATCAAGGTGACTCTTTATCGACAAGCCTGGTCAAGCTGGTTCACTGACGAAGGTTCGATTACAGCTATTTCATATTCACCAAAAAAAACATATGGTTGCTGGGCTTTTATGAATCGGATTGAATATTTTTCTGTTGGAAAGACGAACTTAACCGGGTTAAAAAACATATCTACAAAGGGAGTCAGGACTTGGAACTGGATCTTAAATTTATTTGGAATAGGACGAGATGATGAATCAGCTATAAAAATGTCTTTTTAGGCATTGAGCAGATATATAACTATTATCTTCCCGACGAAGGAGGAGAACGCCGCCGAGGAAGCGGAGGAAAACGCGACAATAGCCAGGCGATTATTCCACTAATTGAATGTATGAGGCATTCCCACGGGGTTAAACATGTGGTTGCCTTGAGTATCGGTTCTTGGACGGACTCCAACAATTCGAACCCCTTATTGCCATAGCTCTCGTAAATGTATGCAGAGGTTGGGAAGGGCCTCCCAACCCGGTTGGATTTAGTTTTATCGGATCTCATTTAGAAAAGGGGTTTAAAGCCCACTAGTAACTTTCAAAATAGTTTATTCTGATAAATACAATTACATTATTAATATATTTTATTATGGAGGGAAGTAGTCAATGAAAAAATATTTCACGATTGTAACCGTAACCGTAATGCTGATTGTCTCAGGCGCTTGTTTCGCAAAAGGTAAAGATCCGGACGCTTTGCTTTATACAAAAGGACTAGAATTGATTCACAGAATGGATCTGATTGCGGAAAGCAAGGAGTATACGAATCTTTTTTCTAATTCAATCGAACTTAAAGCGATTGTCGAAAAAATTGGAAAGGTCGATTATTCCGACCCCAAGGCGGTATATAAAGTTACTATTCCTAAAGGAGTAGCGACATCTGTTTTTGTGCGCGACGACATTACTAAAATACCGGAGGAACTAAAAGTAGAAATCGAAAAACGATTGGTTGCCACAATTTCCCCTCAAATTAATGCTTTGAGAGGGTCGATGGTTTTAGCCGCTGCATCGATTGTCGCATCATCGGATGGTTTTATCCATAAAAAATTGAGCGATAATACCTTGTACATTTATATTTATGAAGGCGAGTATTCCGCGATTGTATCTTTTATTCCGGGTAATGAAAATATTGTTTGGGCACATGCGAGTTTTGTGATAAACGACTCGCTCAACCAAGTTTCCTCGGCTTCCCAAATGTCGGAGTGGCTTAAGGAAAATGTATCTCTGGTTGATTGTGAAATAGAGATATTGAACGATATAAACTAATACAAAGGAAAACATACATATGAAAGTTTTAATGCTGATTGTTAGAATCATTTTAGCGGGTATATTCATCTTTCCCCTGATTTTTTCCATGTCGGCGCCGGGGTGGTCCGCTCTGATCATATTGGGGGTTGGTAACTATCTATATCTTCTATTAAGATCCGGCAATCCGGTAGGGCTGGTAAAGTGTCTAATTCCGCTGGTGATGCTGATATTATTCTTTTTAGGTATCAATAATTGGGCAAACCATAATCAAACGGAAAATCCGTTGGGAATGTCTCTGGCGGTAATTTTTCTGGCATTTGCGGGAGTTGCGGTATTGGTATTTTACCAAGAGATTGTAACGCTCAAATATTTGGTCCCGGATTTAAAGCATCTGATTGCCACGATCAAAAACTGGCGGGGGACAGGAGAAAATTGGTTGGCGCTGGTGGTATTGCTGCCGCTGGCGGCGCATTTGTTTGTTTTGTTTGGAGGTATGACAAAAATTTAACCAAGGGGATTAATAAATTTCACTAGAGAAACTCTTTAATTTCACTAGAGAAATTTTCGAATTAAGCCAAGGAATTTTGAAATATCACCAGAGAAATTTTTGAATTCCACTAGAGAAATTTTTAGATCGAGCTAAGGGATCTAGAAATAAGCAAGGCTTCTGACGGTCTAAAGGCAACTCACCCCGCGTAGTATTGAGCTTTATGATACTTTTACCTGGCCCCTCTCTACTTTGACGCCGGTTTAGAATGTTGTTTCAGTATAGAGGGGCGAGCGGCCTTGGATTTATTCAATACATTTTAAAGTTCCAAGCTTGATTCGCTTACAACCCTCTCTATTGAGCCGCTTTC
>JAEYRN010000055.1 GCA_023435565.1 Bacillota bacterium | reverse complement strand
TCCAGATATTCGATTTCCAGCTTCACCTCGGGATGGACCTTTTGGACGGGTTCGCCTGCGATCAGTTCAAAGCTTGTCCTCAAGATCTCATGCCGGTTGATTATGCTGTTTATGGCTTGTTCAAACCGTTCCCGGTCCAGTTGCCCTTCGATGGTCATAATAACCGATATATTGTAGGCTGTGCTTTCTTTTTCTTCTACTTGATTGAGGATATAGAGCCGTTTTTGAGCGGATGAAACGCGGTAGTATTCCTTTTTTAACGCCATCTCAATAGATAACTCTATTTCATTTGAAAAAATAGAATTTATATCCTTACCTCTTCTTTTAAGTTCCTGCTTCAATAACTCCTTCTGGTTTGGAGTCAAGGCCATAATTCTTTTATTACGTTCATTCATAAAATAATTCCCCTTTTACGCTCATCAAGTTATAATTTTTATGACTTCTTCATCTTTTAAGCCTTCAATTTCATTTATTATTGCATCCAATTCTTGATCAACTTCAACTTTGCTCCTTACCAAATCAGCAATAGCAGCAATTGTGGGATTAATAAAGAATTCTTGTAAAGTAATATTTATTTTTAAATTTGGACGAATTCTAGTTAAAAACTTTATTGCTATAAGCGAATTTCCACCAAGTTCCAAAAAGTTATCAGATATACCTATCTCCTTAATATTAAGTAGATTTTTCCACTCGGATGCAATATACTCATCAATATTGTCAATTGGAGCAACATAAGTATTATCCAAATTTGGTCTTTCGTATTGAACATCTGTTTGTTGGAAAATACTTTCACAATTAGTATTTTCGTCCCTTATTATTTCATTATGCTTTCCTTCATATCTGTTTGTTAGATACTGCCTATCCCGATCCGGATATACCCAATAGCTTTGTTTCTCAAAAGGATAGGTAGGCAGCGCCACTCTATTTCTTATATATCCTTTATGGAAAGCGTCCCAGTCAATTTTTGTTCCTGATAACCATAGCTGTCCTAATATATTCAATATAAACATAAGGTCATTATCGCTTCTTTTAGGATGCCTCATGGTCGAAAACACTTCATTATTTGAAACATGTTCTTTAACTAATCCATTTAAGGTCTGTCCAGGTCCAATCTCTAAAAATACTCTATTCTCATTTTTTAATAGTTTTTGTATTCCCTCTGAAAATCTAACTTCTCTTCTTAGATGATTTTTCCAATATTCGGGATTTGTCGCTTCTTCAGGTTTAATCCAGGCACCGGTTAAATTTGATATAAAAGGGATATTCATCTTACCTAATGTAATCTTGCTAAACAAACCATGATACTCTTCCAATATTGGTTCCATCATAAATGAATGAAATGCATGACTTGTTTGTAGCTTTTTACAATCAATACCTAAACCATCCAATCTATCATATAGTCCGTCAATTGCTTCATTAGTTCCTGAAACAACTGTGAGTTGCGGGGTATTTAATGCTGCTATCGAGATGTCATTATTTAAATACTCGTATAGCTCTTTTTCTCCTAAGTTTATTGCAAGCATAGCGCCTTGAGGTAAGCTCTGCATCAATTTCCCTCTTTGAGCAACCAACCAAAGGGCATCTTTAAGTCCAAATATACCGGAAAGGCAAGCAGCTACATATTCCCCTATACTATGACCTATTAGTGCGGATGGTTGAATCCCCCAGGCTAATAACATTTTTGCCAGCGCATATTCGACTGTAAAAATAACAGGTTGGGCGATATCAGTACTATTAAGTAATTTTGAAATTCTTTCCGTATCAGTTTCATTAGGATAGATAATCTGTCTAATATCCATTTCCAAATAAGCTTTTAAATACTCGGAGCAAATGTCAACTTGTTCTTTAAAGACCTTCTCATTATTATAAAGATCAATACCCATATTTACATATTGCGCACCTTGCCCCGGAAACATGAAAACAATATCTTTTTTAATATCCTTAGAAACAGCATTAATTTTATGAGGACTTATTGATGTTTCGAGTTGTAAAATTGCATCTTCAGTATTTTTACAAATAATAAAATTTCTTTGGGAATACTCCCTTCTACCAACCTGTAATGTATAAGCAACATCTTCAATATTAATACTGTTGCTTTTTAGATACTCTGATAAGTTTTTAGCGATTTTTTCAAGAGCAGTTTTGGTTTTTGCGGACAAAACAAGCAGTTGATAAGGTCGCCCGTTATCAGAATTTCTTCTCTCGGGCGCTTCTTCTAAAACTGCATGTGAATTGGTGCCGCCCATGCCAAATGAACTAACCGCAGCTCTCCGTGGGGTATCTCCTTTTTCCCATTTTTTCAAGTCCAAGTTGATATAAAATGGACTATTATCAAAATTGATATTAGGGTTTGGCGATTTAAAATTTATAGAAGGTGGTATAATTTTGTTTTCCAGAACGAGAGCTGTTTTAATAAGTCCAGCTACACCTGCAGCCGAATCCAGATGACCCATATTAGCCTTAAGTGAACCTATTGCACAATATTTCTCATTATTTGCATCGGCTTTATAAATATTGGTAAGTGCGGCGATCTCAATGGGATCTCCTAAGACAGTACCAGTTCCGTGCGTTTCAATATATTTGATAGTAGCTGGATCTATTTCCGCAAAAGATACGGCTTCTCCAATTGCGTCGGATTCTCCGTTAATGCTGGGAGCTGTAAATCCAACTTTATTCGAACCGTCATTATTTAAACCAGTTCCTTTAATTATTGCATGTATATGGTCTCCATCCCTTAGGGCATCATTAAGTCTTTTTAAGGCAACAATTCCAACCCCATTTCCACCTACGGTCCCCCGCGCATTTTCATCAAATGGCCTACAATGGCCATCAGGTGAATTAATATCGCCATCGTTATAAAGATATCCGGACTTTTGTGGAATATTTATGGCGACTCCTCCTGTAAGCATTAAATCGCATTTATAGTCGTTCAACGCTTGGCAAGCAAGAATAATCGCAACAAGGGATGTTGAACAAGCGGTTTGAATAGTTATGCTGGGTCCTGTTAAATTTAATTTATAACTTACTTGTGTTGCCAGAAAATCTTTTTCATTACCAATAAATATCTGGCGTCTGTTAGTTGTTTCTGAAATTTCCCGGTTCATTAATAGATTAAATATATACTCATTAGTTGATTCTCCGGCGTAAACACCTATTCTCTCTTGGTATCTATCCGGATTATATCCTGTTTTTTCTAATACTTCATAGGCACATTCCAAAAAAAGACGATGTTGGGGGTTCATAATCTGGGCTTCTCTAGGTGAATACTCAAAAAAAGACGCATCGAACAAATCAATCCCTTCAAGTATTCCATGTGCTTTTACAAAATCGGGATTGTTTATTAGATCATTTTTTTCATTCTCAGAAATCTCAAGTTCCTCATTAGTGAAATAACTTATACATTCGACTCCGTTTTTTATTTTGTCCCAAAATTCTTCTATAGTATTAGCTCCAGGAAAACGCCCCGCCATTCCAATTATTGCAATATTACCCAGATTTAAATCTTCATCATATCCTTTCATCTTCGTCCCCCTTTGACCTTATTAAAGATCGTTTATGGGCTAAAATAGCTTTTTTTTGCCTGCTTACTCTATCATCAATCCTATTAATAAAATTATTTTTTTCTCCCGCATTACATATAAACTCCGACATTTTATAAACCGTAGGATATTTAAACATATCGATCACTGATATATCTTTTTTTACGTTTTCATTTATTTTGTTTAGTAATCTTATTAAAAGTAATGAATTTCCTCCTAAGTCAAAAAAGTTGTCGTTAATCCCCACCTGCTCAATTCCCAATACTTCTTGCCAGATGGCTGCAATCTTTGTTTGCACTTCATTATTGGGCGCTTCGTATTCCACTCCGGTGTTGATCTTCCCGTCCG
>JAEYRN010000019.1 GCA_023435565.1 Bacillota bacterium | reverse complement strand
GGCTCCCGTTGCTCCGGTTGCTCCCTGTGGTCCGGCTGGTCCGGTGGCTCCCTGTGGTCCGGCTGGTCCGGTGGCTCCGGTTGCTCCTTGCGGTCCGGCTGGTCCGGTGGCTCCGGTTGCTCCAACAGGTCCTGTTGCTCCCCTAGGTCCCGTTGCTCCGGTTGCTCCTACTGCTCCAGTAGGTCCGGTGGCCCCTGTAGCTCCTTGCGGTCCAATGGCTCCCGTTGCTCCAGCAGGTCCTGTTGCTCCCCTAGGTCCCGTCGGCCCAGTGGGTCCAGTAGGACCAACTATTCCAATCGGGATCCGAAGTAAGATTTGTTGAATCGCATTTATGAAAATTAGAATAGGTACGATCTCATTACATAAATTAGGGCAGCTTAATAACCTGGCTACCAGTTTGTCGAAGATTACACCTAAAACATTAATAACACATAGGATGTCATCATTTTGCAAGCATTCCCTTGCCAATTCAATATCTTCAAATAAAACGTCCTTAAAGTCATTTGATAAATTTGCTTGCGCTATTTTATCCCGTAGTTGCATTAATAAAGCATCAAGGTTGGGAATGGTAGGCTTTTCATAACTCAAAAACATTCACCTCCCTTTTTGATGATATACATCATACGCATTGATTAATTTAATGAGATACTGCATAAAACACTTTATAGGAAATATGAAAGAATATTATTTATGATATTATGAAAGTATAGTATCAACCGATTGCATTTATTCTTTTACTCAAAAAGAAAAAAAGGCCTGTACAAGGCCTTTCTTACAAATTTTACCAATATATATTTGTATATAAAACCCTTGACGAAGGTACCCTAGGAGACATATTGACCTTCGTAACCACATCCAGTTGAGTCCACTCAGCCGCAATTACTAAGATATGCGCTACAATCTTCTGCTCAAGACAACCCGGAATACAATACTGTGGGGGTTTCAAACTAAAATCAACATCAATATCGAGCAGATGGTTTTGCACTTCTGTGAATCCATTCGGCATAAATCCCGGGATATCAACTGTTAGCATGAAGGGAATATCTTCAGTCTTAAAGCGTACTACACCTTCGGGGTCCACATAAAAGATCTCCTTACGGATTATGCCTTGTTTAACAACCTTATTCCTAAACAGGTGGTCGGTCGTGTCAAGCAGTTTTGCGTTAATACGGTCGATTTTAACTGCATTAATGCAAGTTGAATTATCCAAAACCAACTGGCCTATTGCTTGGCCGACAACTTTTAAAACTTTTATCTTCTCAGTGCCAATATTTATTTCCCGTGTGGCATCTATCGAAGAATAAGTCCTGTTCAACCTTAATCCCTCCTTTTTAGCCAATCCCATATTGCATTTTATCGTTTTTAATAAAATCTGGTAACCTGCATTATGAATAAAATTTCAAAGAATATTCTTTGTAATATAAGCGCGTTTCATAATTACCTTTAGTAAGTTTTGATGCAATATATGGTGTCCAACCCAGATTAGTCTATCAATATATTGTATCAAAATGAAAATTAGAAATTATCAAACCGCCTAATATTGCATTTAATTTGCTTCGCATAAAATAGAAAAACACCCCTTAGTTTAAGATTTGCTATAGCATAGCAACTAACTTTTGGGGTGCCGTTCATTCTGGTGGTAAAAATAACAGCTCAATTATTACGTTTATACTAAATCCTAGTGCTAAATATCAGCTTACCATCCTTATCAAAAAGGCTGGCAGTGATCACTCCTTCGCAGGTCTTCTCCCTTTCAAAACATGTTCCATCGCTAAAAAAAAGCTTCACTGTACCATGGCTAAGGTCTGCTCGATTAATAATCTTTCCCTTTAACAGCTCTTGAAGTTTTTCTTTTTCCATAACGATCCCTCCGCCAAAGTAATTCCATTCTTCCGGTTAATTCTCCTGCTAAGAGAATATTCTTAAACAATCTCTCTTATCCCTATTTTAGAACCATCTGTTTCCCTTCAAATTTGGCCAATTCGTTTATTTTTAACATCAAATCCTCAAATTCAGACAAATCAAGGGACTGTTCTCCATCACTCAAGGCATTGGCAGGGTCAGGATGAACCTCGATTAATAAACCATCAGCGCCTGCAACTACCGCAGCTTTAGCCATCGGAAGTACCAATTTTCGTTTGCCGGTTCCATGACTCGGATCGACCACCACCGGTAAGTGAGAAAGACTCTTAGCCAAAGATACCGCACTTAGATCCAATGTATTACGGGTAGCGGTTTCGAAAGTACGAATACCGCGCTCACAAAGAATGACCTGGGGATTTCCTTCGGACATGATATATTCCGCCGCCATCAGCCATTCCTCGACGGTTGCCGCTAGGCCGCGTTTTAATAATACCGGTTTGGACTGCCGCCCCACAGCTCTTAACAGACCGAAGTTCTGCATATTACGAGCCCCAATTTGAATGATATCTGTGTATTCTTTTACCAGATCAAGCTCTGTCAAATTCATTAATTCAGTGATAATCGGCAGTCCAGTTTTATCCCGTGCTTCTGCCAATAACTTTAATCCTTCTTCCTCCAAACCCTGGAAGCTATAGGGGGATGTTCTTGGTTTGAAAGCCCCACCACGCAAACCTCCGGCCCCGGCTTTTTTCAACCCCAATGCAGCCTCCAACAATTGTTCCCGGCTTTCAACCGCACAAGGACCAGCAACCACACTGAAAAATCCAGCCCCAACTTTTAAGTTGCCAACCTGAACCACGGTCCCTTCAGGCTTGGCGTCCCTAGCTACCAGTTTATACGGACTCAATATCGGAATTACTTTTTCGACACCGGGGATATTTTCTAGAAAATGAAAATCAACCCGGCGTTTATCCCCTACCGCACCGATAACTTTCTTTTCAACTCCTTGGATGACATGGGTCTGAAACCCCAACTCTTCCAACTTAAGGCATAAGTTCTCCCATTGTTCTTTGGTAATTTCACGGTTAGTTACAATGACCATTAGTAGTACCTCCTCAAAATAATATAGCCCACGTTTTCCCATATATTTTGGGACGAAACGTGGGCCGATTCCGCGGTACCACCCAAATTAGCCTTTAATAAGACTCGCTTATTCAGATACGGAGTCCGAAAAAAACTCAACTCGATATCCTATCCCTTTTAACGGTGGGCTTCCGGATCGACCTAGTGCGGACGACCAAGCCGGTCGCCCCTTTCAGCAATCAACTCCCAAGGGAACTTCCGCTATATAATCTCAAGGGGCTCCCAGCCAATGGCCCCTATTCTCTTGGAGACAGAGAATAACGTACTTTCCTTGTTCATCGCCTTTAAGTTATCTAAACTATTGCCTAAATTTTAACATTAACCAAGCTTGACTGTCAACTATATATATTGCAAAGTTTTTTGGACAGGCCCGGATTATTCCGATATATTTTCCTTGATTTATATCTTATTTATTTATGCCTACCCTTGAGCCGATCCAATATTTTTAAAGGATTTCCAAAAAGAACTTCTTCAACTTCAACTTCATTCAATCCAGCACCCTTTACAACGTTCTTTACCCAACTCTCGGTGAGCAAATTAGCAGGCTGGTGGGTATCGGAATTAACAACAAACCGAACTCCAGCTTCCCGACCGACTTTGACTACATGCCCATTCCCTACATTATGCCCGCCTCTAGCGGTAATCTCAATAAAAATCCCATTATTTACCGACATTTTTGCCTCTTCCTCGGTCAGTAATCCCGGATGGGCCAAAATATCCACTGAACGGCAAGAGACAGCCGCTTTGTTAGTCCCTGGTTCAACCGGTTCCACCAAAGTCTCGCCATGTACTACCACTAACTCCGCTCCAAAATTCCGGGCTTCTTCAGCCATTTCCGGAATACTTCCAGCCGGGACATGGGTTAGTTCCACACCGGGAATCGCAATAATCGGCCAATACTTTTCCGCTAAACGGCATTCTTTAATCAGTTCTCGCAAAACCCGCTCCATATTCCCCGGCCCTACATGATCAGTCACGGCAATCGCCTTATATCCGTTAACCGAAGCCCTCCGAATCAACTCCACCGGGGAAAGCTCACCATCACTCAAAAAAGAATGAGTATGAAAATCGTAAACCATGATAACCTCCGAAACAAATAAATGAAAGTCTGTTTTGATTGCTAGTTCCCGGTTCCCCGTTCACAGCTGTTGGTTGATCATAATTGCTAGTTGACATTAAAACAATTTAGTTTTATATAATAGTGCCTCAGCTTGCTTTGGTTTTGACCCCAACCGGTTCCCCACGAAACAGCCTGGCAATCCCCTCTTCGGCTGCGTCCGGAATAACTAGATCTGCCAGTTCGATCAATTCTTGGGGGGAACCTTTCATCGCCACTCCGTAACCGGCTGTTTGTAACATATCCATATCGTTATAACCGTCGCCGAAAGCGATAATTTCGTCTCGATTCAAGTCCAAAAATTTGGCTAACCAAGCTAAAGCCTGTCCTTTAGAGGCCAAAGGGTCAAATACTTCCAAAAACCAATCTTCGGTCAACTGATCTGGAGGCCAAAGTATAATATTTGGGGTTGGCTCAAATTTCACGACCCGTTCGGAAAGCGGTTTCAACTCATTTTCTGGACCGATAAAAAGATATTTGACAATTCCGTATTGGTCTTGGTCTATCGCCTTGATACGACTGTCTTCATTATTCTCCAATAACCAATTCCCACCGGAAGTTGATACCTTAGACGTCAAATAAGTTCCCGATTCCAAAAGACGGAATTTATCCACCAGCGGGCAGTCAACGATTGACTGCAACTTAATTTCAAGATCGGACCTAAGGGGTTGTAATTTTAAAACCATTTCAGTTTTGGGATCAATTATAATAGCTCCGGACTGAACTATGACAGGAGCATTAATTTTAAGTTTATCAACTATATTTCTAGTCTGCTTCCAGCTTCGTCCGGTGGCGATAGCTATCTTTAGACCATTTTCCTGAAGCATGGCAATGGTTTCTAAAGTCGCGGATGTGATTACATCCGAACCATATTCAACCAACGTGCCATCCAAATCAAAAACCGCAAGTTTAAAGCGTTTATAATTCATTTTTTCTCCTTTAGACTTTGACTTTAATCTAACATAGTTTACGAAATGAGTCAATTTTTTTGCCAATGTTATGTGTTTATTCTGTGATAATGTCACCTTAAATTTATTCAGTGAAAATGTCACTGGTGTAAAATGGAAGGATGATATTATCAATGAGTCAGAAACAAAGAACACGATTGCATGTTGCTCATTGTT
>JAEYRN010000012.1 GCA_023435565.1 Bacillota bacterium | reverse complement strand
GGACCAGCCGGACCACAGGGAGCAACCGGAGCAACGGGAGCCACCGGACCAGCCGGACCACAGGGAGCAACCGGAGCAACGGGAGCCACTGGACCAGCCGGACCACAGGGAGCAACTGGAGCAACGGGAGCCACCGGACCAGCCGGACCACAGGGAGTAACTGGAGCAACCGGAGCCACTGGACCTGTAGGACCGACGGGACCTGGATTCCCGGCAACGTTTGCTTATATCTATAACAATGTTGCTGTTCTGGATCTACCGATAGGAGCGGCGGTACCATTTAGTAACAATGGTTTGATTGTGGGCGATGTAACGCATACACCTGGAAGTACGGATATTATCATTAATGAAAGCGGTGTTTATGAAATAACATTTATGGTACAGGGAAACCGTGTTAACCAATTCGCTTTGTTCATCAACGGTAATCCGGTTCCTGAAAGCATCTATAGCGTTGGAGCAGCAAACATTCAAAACACCGGCAGAGTTATTTTATCAATTACCGCACCGGCTACAATAACTGTCCGTAACTATACATCATTTAACTCAATTGGTTTGGAACAGCTAATCGGAGGAACTCAAAACCAAGTAAACGCTTCGGTACGAATCATCAAGTTATCTTAAATGTTTGGAGGAATTGCGTCCGGTCTGTCCGGCGCAATTCTTTCAAATTTATGACATAGCTTTTTGCAAGGAATGTCACTATTAAGGCTTCAACAATATAAAATACAAAAGATAGAAACAGTATTGGGGAGCTTTGAAGAAGCCGGTTGACTGTTATAAGCCCAATAACATCAACCCAATAATGGCTGACTCCTGACTACTGATTTAAAAGGAAGGATAAATATGAAACAACTCCGTTTTCATCTTCTAGGACTTGCTCATTTAGCCACAAATAAGAAAAATTCAGCTTGCGCCTATACACAGAAAGTTCTTAAACTCGCTAAAATGTTGAAAAGTTTCGGGCATATCATTTTTTTTTATGGGGTGGAAGGTTCAGAAATAGAATGTGATGAGTTTATCCAAGTATCCACTAGAGATATACTTGAAAAAGCTTATGGTAATTATAATAGTTCCAAAGAATTTTTCAAACATAATCCTAAAGACCTGGCCTACCAGACTTTCAACCATAACGCGATTAAGGCGGTTCTTAAGAGAAAGGAAGACCAGGATATTTTATTATGCCCGATGGGCAATTATCAACAGCCTATTTCAGAAGCGGTTAATCTTTTAACCGTAGAACCCGGTATTGGTTATTCTGGTGTTTTCTGTACTCATCGCGTCTTTGAATCCTATGCCTGGATGCATTATATTTACGGGCTCCTGAATCAAGATGACGGGTGCTGGTATGACGCAGTTATTCCTAATTATTATGATGTCAATGATTTTGCATTTCAGCCCAGGAAGCAGGATTATTTATTATACTTCGGAAGAATCATTTGGCGTAAAGGAATCCAAGTAGCGTCGGATGTGTCGAAAGCTACCGGAAACCAATTATATATTGTCGGGCAAGGTTCACTTGATAACCCTGAAGAAGGTATCTTTTTGGGTTCCGAAAAACACATCAAGTATCTACCGGCGGTAGGTCCGGAGGAAAGGTCCGAACTGCTGGGTAATGCTAAGGCGGTATTAATGCCCACATTTTACCTGGAGCCTTTTGGAGGAGTCAATGTGGAAGCGCAACTCTGTGGGACTCCGGTGATAACCACTGACTGGGGGGTCTTCCCGGAAACGGTTTTGCATGGGGTCACCGGCTACCGTTGCCGGGTTTTTGAAGAGTTTTGCTGGGCGGTTAAAAACATTGATCGGATAAGACCGGCTGTTTGTAGAGAATGGGCTGAAAAGAACTATTCCCTGGAACGGGTGGGGCGAATGTATGAAGAATATTTTCAACGGGTGGCTTGTCTCTTTGGCAAAGGGTGGTATGAGGGGAATGACGAACGTCGAGAATTGGAGTGGTTAAGGAAGTACTATCCTAATAACTAAATTTTTCTCCGGTTTTGCCGGAATATATAAAGGGAAGAAAACGATTTCTAATGGAATTTTCTGTGTCAGCGTCTTTGTAGCATAAATAATAATTAGCTCACAAAAGGCCAAAGGTACGGAGATTTAATAAAATATCTTTTATTATTACATATTTACTTGGTAAATTTTTTCTAATAAGGTATAATTAATATAAAGCTATAGTTATATTCGGTGTTAATATTTAACAAAAGGTCATGAATCTGGATTTAAAGGGGTGCGAACTGGTGAAAAGAGTTTTGGTGGTAGACGACGCTATTTTTATGCGAAAGACCATCTCTGGTGCTTTACTGGAAGCTGGGTTTGAAGTGGTCGGGGAAGCAAGAAGCGGTGTCGAGGCCGTTAAAAAATATAAGGAACTAAACCCCGATGTTGTTACTATGGATATCACCATGCCGGATATGGATGGAATTACTGCAGTTAAAAAGTTAAAGGAGCACGATCCTAATTGTAAAATTATTATTGTCTCAGCTATGGGACAGGACACAATGGTAAAGGAAGCCTTAATGGCCGGGGCGGTGAATTTTTTGGTCAAGCCGTTGAAGATGGAGACGATTGTGGATACTCTTAAAAGAGCAGTAGGTTGCTAATTCAGACCAAGATTAGACGGAATTAACCGTTGGGAAGGATTTCATATCGGGGCAATTGAAATCCAAGCAGCCTATAAAGCGGGAGATATAATGAAAAAAGCGATTATTATCGGCTCCAGCAGCGGTATCGGCAGAGCATTGGCCAAGGTGCTCGCGGCCGAAGGTTTTTGCCTTGGTTTGGCCGCCCGGAGAACGGATCTTTTGGAAGAACTCGGGCAAGAGTTAAATACCCCTACACATATAAGGGTTATCGATCTGGCCAAACAAGCTCAAGCCATGCTCAATTTAAATGGACTGATCGAAGCGATGAACGGCGTGGATCTGATCATCATCAGTTCGGGTACTGGTTATCTCAATGACGGGCTTGAATGGGAGAAAGAAAAGGAAACCATTGATGTCAATGTATCGGGTTTTACCGCACTGGTAAATGTCTCATTACACTATTTCTTAAAAAAAGGGGAAGGAACATTGGCCGCGATCTCGTCAATCGCCGCCATTAGGGGAAGCGCCATCGCCCCTTCTTACAATGCCTCCAAATCATTCGTCTCCAATTACCTTGAAGGAATAAGATGTAAAATAAAAAAACTCAAAACGAATATTAACATCATCGATATTCAACCGGGATTCGTCGCTACCGATATGGCCAAAGGGGAAGGCCTGTTTTGGGTGGCTTCGCCTGAAAAAGCCGCCTGGCAGATTTACCGGAATATTAAACGAGGAAAAGAAAAAGCATATGTAACGAAAAGATGGGCCTTGATCGCATGGGTTTTGAGATTCATTCCGGATTGGTTATATCATAAATTGTAAGAATGCTTACATCTGATTTACTCGAAGGGGAAAATGTTTGGCGTACAGAATCAGGATATTCTTGAAAGTACAATTATTCAAATTTTTTGGTTTTTTCCCATTGGCTGCATTTTAAAAGGAAAACTCATTTAATGGTCGAATTTTATACTTAGTGATAATTATACCTATTCTTTGAAATAAAGTCGAAAGGATGATTCATATGAAAAATTCATCTTCTGTCGGTATTCTTTGGTGGGCCGCTCTGATTATCGCTATCGTCGGAATCTTAATGCGCCAGGGGGTAATTAGTATTGCACAGTTTTCGAGTTTTTGGATGATGGTCATTTCCGCCGGACTATTCGCGGTGGCGGCATTGGCGAAAAAGGCCTAAAAGCTATTTGGATAAAAGTAGATACAGCTTCTTTTTAAAGGGAGCTGTTTTTTTATTTATATATTGATTGTTTTAAAAGGAAATAAACATATTAAAGGCCGGTCTTTAAATAGCTAAAGGCCAGCCCGGAGGAGGAGGAAGGTATATAAACCCGCCCTAGTAAGGGCGGGTTAAATTTTTTACTTCTTTCCTACGGCTTCTTTTAAAGCTTTACCGGCTTTAAATGCTGGAACTTTCCGGGCGGGGATATTGATTGCTTTACCGGTTTGGGGGTTCCGGCCTTGACGGGCAGCGCGTTTTCTAACTTCGAAACTGCCGAAACCAACTAGAGTAACTTTGTCGCCTTTGGCAAGCGCTCCGGTGATGGCATTAATAATGGCATCAAGGGCTTGGCCGGAATCTTTTTTTGTTAGCTTGGTAACTTTCGCCACTTTGTCAATGAGATCAGTTTTAGTCAAGATAAATGCCTCCTCTTTTTTAAAGATTATAATAGTATAATCTTGCCACTTTATTATTCGGCAGATGTTTTTGTAGTCTTTATGGAAATTTATTATTTTAATCGTGTTTTTTTATTAAACAGTTCATTGACTGCTTTTCTTGTTTTATTACTAAACTTTATCCAATACTTTTTGGATCTAGGTCCATTAGAAACAGTGCGTTTCTTTAGTCTGGTTTTGTATGCTTTTTATTTCAATATTACTTAAAATAATTGTATTGTTAATACATAGATTTAAACCGTTTAAAGAATAATCGCCAGTATTTTTTTGACAATTTATTCTATAACAATAACGTTATAATATGTAATATTGTTAACATTGATTAATAGTTGATTATTTTTATGTTCATAGGCTAAATCCTTTTTACCGCGAAAATCCGGAGAGATCATACATACATGTCGAGGCGTTTTATTAAGCGCAACCGTAACCGTAAAATTTTGTTGTGAGAAAATACCTTTCTTATAATTATGATTGATAAGATGAAGGGCATATTTTGTTCCATCCTTGGATAGCATCAAATTTTGAGCAATATTGTTTTTATTAACGGAAACCGGCAGGTCTGAATAGTGATAATTTTGATGCCCATAAATCTCTTTATTTTTTTTATAAAACAACATATATTCCTTATAAAAGTCGATAATACCAGCATCGGTTGCTGTAAGTCCTCCAACGGTATCTTTTAAATGGAATGCGGGATAGAGGCCACAGGCATAGCTTTCCGCTCCAAAGATTCTCCAGTAGTCTTTTTTTTCTTCGATGGGTAATTTATTATAATTATCCATCATTTCAGTCGGCCAGTCGATGAAGGTAACCAGCGGCACATTACCCGCAGTTTCGCGATTTTTATGATACAACGTTTTATAAATCGGCATTAGTGATTTTGATCCGTTTAAATGTTTATTTGTAATAGGTACATAATCGGCTCCTCTGCCATCTGGTGTTTGTTCATCGGGGTTCCAATCATACATACCAAGACAATTAAAATCAACAAAGGGTAGTATTCCGTTTGATGTTATTAAAATATATTTGTTATATTTTTGGCTAGCATATTCCCTTAATTCAGAAACAATTTCTTGCCAATAACGGGCCGTATATTCACCCAAAAAGGTATCCGCTTTATACATTCTGTTATTTACCGCTACACCCCATTCTTTGGTTAGGGGGTTTTTCGATATCAGAGGACTTGTTACAGCGGCAGCCCCATTCCATCCATGCTCTTGAAGGTACTTTCGGTAGTTAAAATTATTGACGAGATCAGCCGGACTGATTTCTTTTTTAATAATATTATTATCCGTCATTCCAAAATTATTTTTCCAGTCCTGCCTTGTGTAAGTCGGATATTTCTCCACCAGATATTTGTTAAAGTCCGTAATACAATAGTCATCAAAACCTTCATTACCATTATAATTTTTAGCGGCACCGCCTGAAAATCCAGCAATGACTTCATCAAAAAAGAGTCCGTCAACTCCACCGTCTATTTGTATTTTACACCAATCAATGATATATTTACGGAACCTCGGATTCGCTAAAGAACCCCGATAGGCGTCGGGTACAATTTCATTATGAGGTACAAGATGATTATTGGCGTCTCGCGTTGTCATATCTCTAAATATTTCCGGACTACTAAAATCCTTCTCAAAAATTACGGAAGTAGTACCTCCGCCGATAAAGCTTATGTTATGATTATGATAGTGTTTAATCGACTTATAGTTATAGTCGCTAATTTCATCACCCATAGTAGACCATTTCTGGATTGCTCTGATATTAATATCAGGTTTTAACTCATAAACCTGGGGATCTTCTTCGGAAGGATTACTCTGGCTGAATACGAATACGGTAAAGTCTTTCAGATCAAGAACATTATTATTACCGTTAGTATCGCCCAGGATATTTGCATCAAGGGATATAACCAGGAAAGTCCAAAAAAAGACCATTAATAGTAGCTTCTTCATGTCTGACTCCTAATTTTTTTCTTTCGCAGTAAAAGCTAAGATGCCTTAAGTAAATTATATACAGCTAAATTACTTTGTACAAGGATTGAAAAAAGTGGCAATATTTGTATATAAACTCTTATAGATAGGTAATTTTTGCTAAAATTTGTTTATATAACAGGTAATTTGGAAGATATTAGCGAAAAATATCAGATGACTTTTAGGAGTTAATTGAATTTTACGGGGGTTTGATTGATGCCGAGAATAACTATATCGCTATTATTTCTATTTGTTATACTGTTGCCAATTAACGCCCAGGATAAAATCACATTTTGGGATAAATACCCTCGCCGCGGTTGTAATTTTTTTAATGTAGTTCCCGAAGAGCAATGGTTTAAAGACGTGGCCTCAATAAATATCGAATGGGTCAGGCTTGCCTATGATAAATGGGAACCCCAAAAACGCGACTTTCTGCTTGGTAATGCCTCAAATTATAAAGAATTAATAAGGAATGACCTTAAAAAGTTAAAAGAAACGCTTTCATGGGCAGAAAAATATAAACAAAAAGTAGTGATTACTCCCCTATCGCTTCCCGGATGCCGGTGGACACAGAAAAACGGAGATAAGCCGGATTCAAGGTTATGGATGAATACTTTATATCAGGAGCAAGCAATTAAATTTTGGGTAGACCTTGCAAGAGAGTTAAAAGATTATTCATGTATCGCCGCCTATGATATTTTAAATGAGCCCTTTCCCGAACTGGGAACAGATATAGAAGAACAGACGGTAGTGGGTGATGCCGATAGATTTGTCGATTGGTATCAAGAATATAAAGAAACCCCGGGGGATCTTTATCAATTTTACCAAAAAATTATCAAGGCTATCCGCAAGGTCGATCCTGAAACACCTATAATGGTTGAGTCGGGTTTTTATGCTCAACCCCCGGCTTATACGGGATGGCCTGGAAAACTTGACGATGATAAAGTTCTCTATTCGTTTCATATGTATGAGCCATATTCCTTTACATCAGGGGCAAACTTTAGAAACGGCGGTAAATATTCGTATCCCGGGAAAATTGAGTTCGGCGGCAAACAGGTATTATGGGACCAGAATGTAATTAATAAATATTTTGAACCGTTTTATAAATGGGCTAATAATAATACCATACCGGCAAATCGGATCGTTGTCGCGGAATTCGGTTGTATGAGAAGAAATAAAGGTGTGGAAAGATATTTGGAAGATATAATTACTATACTGGAGAATAGAAAGTATCACTGGGCGTTTTATTCATATCGGGAGGATGAATGGGACGGTTATGATTATGAATTAGGAACAAAAGGCCTCCCAGGGGATTATTGGAAGGCTATCGATCGGGGAGAAAAGCCGGAGTTACCGAGAAAGGATAATCCATTATTTGATATTATCAAAAAACGTCTTGAGATAACAGTAAGAGGAGAAAGTAATGGTTAATCATGACAATACTTTCTTACGGGAGGAGTACATATCAAGGATCAACAAAGTACAGGATTACATAGATATAAATATCAGTGAGGATTTATCACTCATTAAACTTTCAAATGTAGCAAATTTCTCACAGTACCATTTCCATAGAATTTTTTCGGCAATTGTCGGAGAACCGCTCTCAAAATATATTCAAAGAATCCGTCTTGAAAAAGCGGCTATCAGTCTGGTTGCTTTTCCCAAAGACACTATTTCGCAGATCGCTTTGAAATGCGGATTTTCTAATCAAGCTTCCTTCTCAAGAGCCTTCAAAAAACACTTTGGTTTCAGCGCCGGTCAATTAAGAATAAATCCGAATTTACTAAAAAGCAAGAAATGCAAAACGGAAAGCAAGCCGGGAAAAGACTCTTTAAATATCTTTTCGTATAATGATGTAAGAAAGAATAATCAATACAGGGAGCAATTTATAACAGATAGTTCTTTTAATGTTGAAGTAAAGGACATACCGGAGATGCCGGTAATATATATCCGTAATATCGGTATGTTCAAAGGAGAACCGGAGTTGTTCCGTAAACTCCTTGGTAAACTTTTTAGATGGGCAGGGTCGAGAGGACTGATTAAGTATCCGTATACCAAAATTCTTGCCGTTTACCATGACATCCCTGAGATTACAGATGAGACAAACTTTAGAACCAGCATCTGCCTGACTGTTCCAAAGGATATCGAAGTGGACGGAGAGATTGGGAAAATGACGATCCCCGGCGGCAGGTATGCAGTTGGGCATTTTGAATTGTTTGCCAATCAATACAGAGATACATGGGATTCACTTTGGGGCATATGGCTTCCGGAAAGTGGTTACCAGCCAGATAATCGCCTGTGCTTTGAAGTATATTTGAATAATCCGGATGAGCATCCCGAAAAGAAATCCATCATTGATATTTACATACCGGTAAAGCCCTTATAAGCGATTTAGTTATTATACATAGTCAAATGCAGAAAAGGTGAACTATGAAAAATATAACCATTGAAGGCGCACGCATACATAACCTAAAGGACATTGACGTTTCCATCCCCAAAAATAAGCTTGTAGTAGCGACGGGCGTCAGCGGATCAGGCAAATCCAGCCTGGTCTTTGACATAATATTTGAAGAAGGGCGTAAACAATATTTGCAATCGTTGGGTGTGTTTGCGCAAATCGATGAAGAAAATAAGTTCGATAATATATCCGGTATCGGTCCAACCATAGCGGTCCAGCAGAATATTATCCGCCAGAGTAATCCCCGTTCAACCGTAGGCTCCAGAACCAATATCTTAAATATGATTGCGGTTCTTTATGCGGCGGAAGGTATAATTTCTTGTTTATCATGTAGCGCTTCGGTTGACGATGGCTTAACTTGCCAAAAATGTGGAAATACTGAAGAACGTCTGCCTGCCGGGTATTTTTCGTATAACAATCCGAATGGAATGTGCATGAAGTGTTCCGGCAAGGGATCGTATTTTGAAATTGATATGAAAAAACTTGTACCCGATGACCAAATAACTCTGGAGCAGGTTTTTGATAAAGTAATGGTAACGCCGGGGCTTAAAAGGGTACTATATAGACATTTTAATGATTATCTAAAAACGCCTTTTTCACAAATTTCCGATGAAGTAAAAGAAAGGATAATCTACGGACATTTTACAAGTAATAATGCTGCAAATCGGAGTATCTGCCTGACCAGAATTTTTGAAGGCCTTGTTTATAAATATGGCAATGATCCTACCGGTATGTATATAATGTCCAAATGCTCCGATTGTGATGGGTATCGGATAGGCGAAGAAGCGCGGAGAGTGTTTTTAAACGGCAAGCACATTGGCGAACTTGGAACGATGACTATAAACGAATTGCATGATTTTTTGGATCAACTGTTAAATCAAAACACTTTAAAATCATTAGGAACTAACCTGGTGAAAGACATTTTGCACAAAACAAATTCTTTAATCAAATCCCGTCTGGGACATCTTACTCTCTACAGAACAATGTCCACTCTAAGCGGAGGAGAACTTCAACGGCTTTTTCTCAATTCTCATCTGGAATCAAAAATGGATTCCCTAATTTATATTCTTGATGAACCGACGGCCGGATTGCATGAATCGGAAAAAGCCGAGCTTCAAAAGGGGATTTTAGCTCTTAAAGAGTTGGGTAACACTGTTATCGTTGTAGAGCATGATAAAGGCACAATTGAAATGGCGGAGCATGTAATTGATATTGGGCCGAAAGCGGGGGTTGAGGGTGGACAAGTCATTTACCAGGGCGATGTGGAAGGTCTCAAGAAATGCGCTGCCTCAATTACCGGCCAATATCTATCGGGGAAAGTTTCAATGCCAATTAGAAAAACAGCACAAAATATTGAAATTGGGAAAGAAAATCCCCGGCTTACCATCCGGCACGCAAAAACCAATAATCTAAAGGATGTAACCGTATCATTACCTTTGGGGGTGCTGGTCGGAATTGCCGGTGTATCGGGCAGCGGAAAGAGTTCTCTAATCTCCGATACCCTAATACCCCTTCTTAAAGGTTATTTTGATGATAATACTATTGAAACAAATTTCGAGGAAGATGATATTGAAGGTGAACCGGAATTTACTGCGCTTGAAACTATCGCTGAAATGTTAGAAGGGGTAGAGCATATTTCAGGATACGCCGAAGTATCACAGGCCCCTATCGGTAGAAATATTAATTCCACTCCGGTTTCCTATATCGGCATTTGGGATAAAATACGTAAACTATTTGCCAAACAACCGCAAGCTACTAGACAAAATTTAACCGCCGGTCATTTTTCATTCAACTCCAAAGGCGCCTGTCCTGTATGCGGGGGTAGCGGCCGGGAAAAACTATGGCTGGGAGGCAATTTCTTTCTTTTTAATACTTGTAAGGAATGCCACGGGAAAAGGTATAATGACGAAGCCTTATCAGTCAACTACAAAGGAAAAAATATTGTTGATCTCCTTGAAATGACCGTATCGGAAGCAGTTGCGTTTTTTAAAGATAATAAAGCGATCACTAATACATTGTCGGTTTTGGAACGAATCGGTATGGGATATATAAAACTGGGGCAGCCCACTCCAACCCTTAGCGGAGGTGAAGCCCAAAGGATCAAACTGGCCAAAGAAATCGGGAGACAGCGAAAGGGAAATATTCTTTATATACTGGATGAACCGACGATAGGTCTTAGTCTTTATGATACCGCCAAGCTCATTCATTTATTGGATGAACTTGTGGCCAAGGGAAATTCCGTTATTGTCGTCGAGCATGACCCAGCAGTGTTAGCGGTTTGTGACTGGATCATTGAACTCGGCCCAGGAGGAGGAGCGGAAGGAGGTCGGATTATTGTGAAAGGTCCGCCTCAAGAGCTGAAAAAGAATTCTAAATCCGTAACGGGGAGATATTTATAAGAAAAGAGAGAAGAGTAAAATGTAAAGTGTCAAATTATTAGATTCTATCTGGGAGATCATTTAATGAACATTATAATCGATAAGAGGGATAAAAGGGACTACTGGCCAACCGATGAATGGCGAACTACGGATCCGGCTTCCGTAGGTATGGATCCGGGAAAGTTTACATATCTTGAAGATATGATTAAGTCCCAATACATTAATATTAACGGTATTGCCATAGTCCGGAAAGGATATCTGACCTATGAAAAATATTATAACGGCTATACACCTCTTGATACCCATAATGTGGCATCAGTAACTAAAAGTTTTATCTCCGCCTTAATCGGGATCGCCATCGATGCCGGATATATTCAAAGCGTAGATCAAAAGGTACTGGAATTTTTCCCCGAATATGTTTCAAATCCCGGGGATATCCGGAAACGCGTAATAACTATAAGACATCTTCTCACCATGACTGCGCCAATCGCCTCAAAAACATCAGGCGCCAGATGGGAGCCATTGGATAGACTTCGGCGGCAACCTGATTGGGAAAAATATATCCTGGATTTATTGGGAAATGGTCAGACCGGGAAATTTCAATACAGCACCGCCGGAGCGCATCTGCTTTCCGCTATCATAACTCGTACCACAGGTGTATGCGCTCGTGAGTTTGCCAATCAGCATTTATTCCGGCCTTTAGGAATAAAAGAAATCCCAGATCATGATATGAAATCCTTTCAATTAGATGATGTCTTCGGAAAAAATGTAACCGGATGGATTAAAGATCCGCAGGGCAACACCACTGGGGGGTGGGGGCTTACCATAACCCTAAGGGATATGGCCCGGTTCGGCTTTTTATACTTAAACCGCGGTATTTGGGAGAATAAACGGATTATTTCGGAAACTTGGATTGTTGAGTCGATTGCTTCGCATTCCGATACATGGATTGATGACCCTGTTGCTAAATACGGTTATTTATGGTGGCTTCGAGAAAAAGACGATATTTTTGCTTACGCGGCATTGGGTTCCGGCGGTAATGTAATATGTTGTATTCCAGAAAAAGACCTGGTAGTGGCGGTTGCGTCAAAAATAATCAGCAAGCCCCAGGACCCGTGGCTGCTTTTGGATAAATTTATTATTCCGGCTGTAAAGGATTAAATTTTTGTATTATTAACTCTTACATGGAGACTAGCAGCAAAGATTTACCATGATGTTTATTAACGCGGAGGTCAACAACATCCTATCGGTCTTTAAAAAATCTGGTGGGATTTTTTTATTTCAGGTTATGAAAGGACTTCTTGGAAATTAACAGAAAACTATTTTGGTAAAGCGGGGAACAAATAATCTTTAATAATAGTTATTAAAGGTCAATTACACGGGGGTAGATAATATGGAATGTACAGTAAGGGATGTAAAAATTTATTACGAAATCTATGGCGAAGGTACGCCTATTTTGATGATCCATGGATGGAGCCCGGACCATAGGTTGATGAAAGGGTGCCTGGAACCTGTCTTCCAAGAGATGGATACGGCATGGAAGCGGATCTATTTTGATTTACCGGGAATGGGGAAGACCAAAGGAGAACCGTGGATTACAGGTTCCGATCAAATGCTTGATTTAATTTTTGGCTTTATTGATGCTGTCATACCAAACCAGCATTTTGTCTTAGCGGGAGAGTCCTATGGCGGCTATTTAGCCAGGGGAATAATTAACAAACGTCCTTCGGTTGTAGATGGACTCCTGTTAATCTGTCCTATGGCCGGGATCCAAAAAGATAAAGGCGCTCAATTTCAGGTATTTGAAAAAGATGACCTTCTATTAAGCAGTCTCACTGAAGAGGACCGAAATTATTTTACAGGAGAAGGATTTAACACGTTACAAAATAAACGGGTATGGGCTAGGTATAAAGAGGAAGTCCTCTCTGGTTTAAAAGTTGCCGACTATTCATTTTTGGAAAACTGCCTGGGACAGCATTTTACCTTCAGCTTTGATGTGGACGCCCTTGAGAAACCATATCCTAAACCTACACTAATGTTGACCGGAAGGCAAGATTCCATTGTAGGTTACCGCGATTTATGGCAAATTATTGAGATGTATCCCAGAGCTTCCTTTGTCTTACTCGATAAGGCCGGTCACAATCTTCAAATAGAACAGGATGTTTTGTTTACGGAAACGGTAAAGGAGTGGCTAAGTAGAGTTGCAATGGAAATGGGTAATTAACTACTTGAGAGAATAGTTGTTGGATAAAAAATAGTAACCAAAATATTGGAATAAGGGATATATCACTGACGCCTTAAAAAAGTGTTGGATTTTGGATTTGAAAATGGACTAAATCGAATTGAGGCCTGGGATATGGCAGGAAATATTGTATCCACACGAGTGCAGGAAAAGGCTGGTTTAATGCATGAAGGAACGTGACGTGAGCATACATATTTGGATGGTAAGTTTGTATTAATAGTGGTTTTGTTAATCTAATTTAAGTTAACTTAGTAGAATTTTAAATCATCCTTCAATTTATTCGAAACCCTACGGATAGAAATTCTTTTAAATTTGTTTATGAAACAGGGAATTTGGAAGATGATGGCGAAAATATTATCTATCTTCAGTGAAGTTATGCGATTCTGGTAACGATAGTAAAATTTTAAACTTTTAAGGAGGATAATATGGGTGCTGAATGGATTCTTCATAAAGGAAAGAAAATCTTATATATCAATTATAGTGGGCTGAATCTTCAAGAACAACTAGATCTCGTCAGAGAAGCAACACAAGAATTATTGGATTCAGGAAGCAAAGAAAATCTTACCCTATCAGATATAAGAGGAATTTCGATAACAGCTGAATTTGTCGATTTAGCAAAAGAAATGGGTAAACAATCAGGATCGGTAACAAAAAAGGCAGCAATACTAGGGGTTGAAGGCCTAAAAAAATTTATTTTATACGGAGTAAATAAATTTTCAGGAAATGTAAGAGAACCTTTTAATACGATTGAAGAAGCTAAGGATTGGTTAGTTGAATAATAGCTATTTACAATATTGCTGATTTTTATCATTGCCAATGACAGAAGGTCATTAAACGGGAGCCGACGGATGGAACGGAACGCTTTTTGGGCGTTCCAAAATCCGATGGTCCCTTATTTTTTTTCAGGCGATTGTCTTTTAGGTTTGGATTTTAAACGCTGTAGTTGTTGTAACTTTTATCAATCATCAATGACATCGGCATGTCGCTTATCAACTGATGGTTGGAAGAGGGAATTACTGCTGATCAGTCTCCTCTTTTTCTATGTTTAGAGTCATTGATCAAAATTATGGTATAATAAGTCTTATCTTTTTCAAACGAGGGTTAACCAATGGAAGAACTCCTAAAGCAACTCAATAATAAAGTTTGGGTGATTCAGGCCGCGACTAATACCGGGATTATTAAGTTAAACAATGAAGAATGTCTAATAATCGATCCCGGCGGTGATAAAGATAATGCCAAGTATGTATTGAAAACTTTGGAAAGACTGGGTCTTAGACCGGTCGGGGTTTTCATTACTCACGCCCATGCCGACCATTACGGAGCTTGTGCTTATCTTTATAAGAACATAACCAGAATTGAGTTTTTTGCCGCACCCTTTGAAAGCTCCCTCATTGAACAACCGCTTTTGGAACCGATCTTCTTGTATGGCGGAGCGGAACCGATTAAGGAACTGACCCACAAATTTATCTTGGCCAAGCCGGTATCCATCTCCAAAAGACTTGTTGCAGGCAGTTGGGAATATCGGGGGAACATTTTTCAGATAATCGACCTACCCGGCCATTCCTCCGGACAACTTGGCCTGATAGTGGAAGGTTTGTTTTTCACCGGTGACGCTTTGATGCTCAGCGAATATATTCGTAAATTTAAATTTCCGTTTTATTCGAATGTGGCTTCTGGTTTTCAGACATTAAACCTAATCTTGGACTCCGGTTGCCGGATGGTCATCCCCGGCCACGGTCCGGTGCTGGAACCTGAAAGCTATAGAAGGGAAGCCGAGTTTGCCATCAACAATCTAAATGAACTTGTAGAAATTGTTTTTTCAATTCTAAAACCGGAACCCTTAACGATGGAAAGCTTATTAAAACAATTAGCCTTGAGGCTTAATACTCCTCTGATAACACCGATTCAATATGTTTTGGATCGGACCCTGGTTTTAGCCTTAATAAACCATTTATACATAAACAATCGGGTGGAACATTTTTTTAAGGATAGTTTATGGTTCTGGAAGGTTAGCGAAAATGATTAGAAAAACCTGTTATGTGTTAAACGTGCCCCGTTATGTGTGTGATGTAAAACTGCTACGTGTTACGGGTAACGTCTTACGCTTGTGAAGGTGAATCAGAATTGTCGAGAAATAGTTTATGTATATGGGTGTATCTGGTTAGTAAATATCGCAATAAAAGGTTTTTATAGGCTTACTAAATTACCCGGAATGTTTTTCGCATTACGTTTTACGCGTAAAGAGTAACTGATCTGTATTGACTTTATGTACCCTAATAGGATATAATTGGGCAAAGGGGAGTAGCTGACGGCTTTTGCCGTAGGGTAGGCCAACAATCCCGGTAGAGCGAATACCTGGCCGAACCGCTTGCCAACAAGTAGCCAGACCTTTAACGCGAGAGTGTTAAGGGTCTTTTTTATGATTTTTAAAATATAAAAACAGGAGACAGAAGTCAGTAGTGTAAGTGTTATTATTGAAGTATTTGAAAAAAAGTAAGAGAAGACTTTTTAGTTAGGATCTACTGTCTGCTGTATTCTGTCTTTTCCTGAATTATTTACGTCCGTTAACCTCAAAATAAATTGAGAGGAGTAGTACCATTGATTTGGAAGGAAAAAGTAATTACTACAGGTTTCCGGGTTCATTTTTTAGACATTACGGCTATGGTTCAGTCGGAAGTAACAAGTAGCGGGATTAAGGTAGGTGTCTGTTACCTATTCGTGCCCCATACCACTGCCGGAATTACCATTAATGAAAATGCCGATCCGGATGTTGTTTTAGATATGACCCGCTCCTTAGAAAGGATTGTCCCTCAAAAAGGCGATTATCGCCACCTGGAAGGCAATTCCGACGCTCATCTGAAAGCGTCAATCTTCGGTTTCTCCTGTATCGTTCCGGTTGTCGACGGTTGTTTGGATCTTGGAACATGGCAGGGAATTTATTTTTGTGAATTTGACGGACCGCGCAAAAGAAAGGTGAAAATCGGGGTAATGGGTGAAAAGGAGTAGACGATATGGAACAGACCAAGTGGTATCAATTAGAAATCGAACAGGCCGCTCAGATGTTAGAAAGCGACTTACTTAATGGTTTGAATGAGCATAAAGTCCAAGCTAAAAGAGATAAGTTTGGGATGAACGAATTGGAGGAGGAGTCCGGTAAATCTCTTTGGGCGATGTTCTTTGACCAATTCAAAGAATTTTTGGTAATTCTCTTATTTATTGCTGCTATTGTATCGGGATTTTTAGGCGAATGGATCGATTCGATTGTGATCATGGCGATTGTAATTTTAAATGCAGTAATTGGCGTATTTCAGGAGTTCAAGGCCGAACAATCCTTAGCGGCACTAAAACGCCTTTCGGCCCCACTCGCCAAAGTACTTCGAAATGGTCGCGTTAAATCACTCCCCGCCCAGGAACTGGTCCCCGGAGACATCATTATCCTAGAGGCTGGTGACTTTGTTCCGGCCGATGCTCGACTTATCGAGGCAGTTAACTTAAAAATTGAAGAAGCTGCCTTAACCGGCGAATCGGTCCCAACTGAAAAAACGAATAAGGTTTTTGCGAATGAACTGCCTTTAGGTGACCAGAAAAACCTTGTCTTTATGGGAACGGTTGTTACTTATGGCCGAGGGAAAGCGATAATTGTCAAGACCGGGATGAATACAGAGATAGGGCAGATTGCAAATTTACTAAAACAAGTTGTACCCGAATCAACACCCCTGCAACAAAAATTGGACGAGTTTGGTAAGTATTTAGGAACCTTAGCGATAGCGGTTTGCGTTTTAATCTTTGTTTTGGGTTGGCTTCGGGGCGAAAATTTGACCGAAATGTTCTTGACCTCTGTCAGTCTTGCAGTGGCGGCTATTCCCGAAGGGTTACCAGCTATAGTTACTATTGTCCTTGCTATCGGTGTACAACGCTTGGCCAAAAAAAGGGCGATTATTCGCAAATTGCCGGCTGTTGAAACTCTGGGATCAGCGACTGTAATTTGTTCCGATAAAACTGGGACTTTGACCCAAAATCAAATGACGGTAAAAAAAGTTTTCAGCGCCGGGAAGTGGTATGAGGTTATCGGCCAGGGTTATAATCCGAGTGGCGAATATCTCCATAATGGGAAACCAGTTACTCTAGCCAAGGAGAGTCCGTTGAAAGCTCTCTTGCTATGCGGCGCTTTGTGTAATGACGCCATTTTAGAAGAAGATTGGAAAGATGATAATCAGACATGGAAAATTATCGGCGACCCTACCGAGGGCGCTTTGGTAGTCGCAGCCGCTAAAGTTGGTTTGAATAAAGATGAATTGGCCCGAGAATACGTACGAATCATGGAGATACCTTTTGATTCGGACCGAAAGTTGATGACCACTATTAACAAAGGTAGCTTGCCTGATGTGAGCTTGCAAAAAGTTGAAATAGAATATCCCCAAGGTCAATGGGCAATTACCAAGGGTGCGCCCGACATTGTCCTTAGTCGCTGTTCCTTTGTGTTAACCGCCGATGGTATTAAAGAGTTGACGCCAAACTTGAAAGATGAATTAATGAAGCATAATGGGGCAATGGCTCAGGATGCATTACGGGTATTAGGGGTTGCAGTGCGGAGAATGCCGATAACCAATAAGATTGACCTAAAAACTGTCGAAGATAAGTTGACTTTTATCGGATTTTGGGGGATGATTGACCCTCCTCGGCCGGAAGTTAAGGATTCGATTACCGAATGCCGTACCGCAGGCGTTAAACCAGTAATGATCACCGGTGATCACCGGGATACGGCTACTGCTATAGCCCGTGAACTTGGCTTATTAAGAGAAGGCGAATTAGTCTTAACCGGACAGGAATTGGACAATGTTACCGATGAGGAATTAACCGGCAAAGCCGAGCAAATTTCTGTCTATGCCCGGGTTTCTCCCCAACATAAAGTAAGGATTGTCAATATTTTTAGAAATAAAGGACATGTGGTGGCTATGACCGGCGATGGCGTCAATGATGCTCCAGCCTTAAAACGCGCCGATATTGGGGCTGCTATGGGAATAACCGGGACTGATGTGGCTAAAAGCGCTTCCGAAATGGTATTAGCGGATGATAACTTTGCCACTATTGTTGGGGCAGTCCGGGAAGGCCGGGTTATTTACGAAAACATTAAGAAATCAGTCTATTTTTTACTTTCATGCAATATTGGTGAGATTTTTGGAATCTTACTGGCAATCTTGTTTCAACTGCCTGTACCATTGCTTGCGATTCAAATTTTATGGGTTAATCTGGTAACCGATAGTCTTCCCGCTTTGGCTTTGGGAATGGAACCTGCCGAACCGGGAATCATGAAAAGAAAACCCCGTAAAAAAGAGGAAGGAATTTTCGTCAAAGGAATGAAACGGACCATTGTCTTTGAAGGTTTTTTAATCGGGGGCTTAACCTTACTAGCTTTTTATACCGGAGTAAGTTTCAACGGCTCAATCGAACAGGGACGGACAATGGCCTTTGCGACTTTGAGTTTTTCCCAACTATTTCATGTCTTTAATTTCCGTTCGGTGCGAAATTCAATCTTTGAGAAAGGAATGGCTGTTAATAAGTTTCTCATCGGCGCCTCGGTTTTTTCCGGGTTGATTCAACTAATAGTGATGTTAACTCCGGCGTTCCGGACCATCTTTAAAGTCGTCCCCCTTGATTTAAATCATTGGTTGATAGTAGTTGTTTTTGCCGTTTCCACCGTACCGTTGGTTGAAATCTGGAAACTTATATTTTTAAGACGTTTTGTAAAAGAGAACTAAATATTTATGGAACATGTAAATGCATTAAGCTATAATAGATTTGTAAACCTTCAAATCGCAAAGGAGTGAATTGGGTGGAAACAAATTCCGGAAAGGAACATCGTCAACATCTTCGCGTAATGGCCAAGTCAATAATCGTATCTTTGACCGATAAGCAACTAGACCAACAGATAACAGGTTTTTTAAAGGACATTAGTGAGGGCGGGCTAAAAATTCAAAAGATATCCGCCAAACGCCAAGTGGAAAAGGGAGAGTATGTCTGCGAATTTGTATTGCCTAATTATGGTAAGATTACCGCTGCAGTAGAAGTATTGGGTTCGGGCTATGATGATGAGAAGTTTAGTGAACACCTGATTCGAATGAAATTTTCAAATCTTGACCCCGATATCAAAGAAAAAATCATGAATTATGTAGCAAATCGCCCTGAAGAAAAAACGACCGATTAGGGTCGTTTTAAATTTTTGGAAACTGCTTTAGGATCGGTTACTAATTGGGTTATATTATGGGAACAACAAGGGTAATAAACCTATTAAATATCTTTTAACAGTTTTTTGCTTCAATTCCATATTTATTTAGATGTTTTTCTGAATTCGAAAAGGATTTTACGGGATGATTGTGGAATCAATAATCCCTAATCAACGGGAATAGTAGTTAAACCTGTATAAATTATTAAAGTGATATTTGATAACAAATTTGGCAATCCTGATGTATACACTAAAAGAAATGGTTTGGAATTTAAAGAATGGAACCAATAGTATTAGCTTCAGCTTCACCACGACGGGTTGAGATCTTAAATCAACTTGGTCTCGATTTTCAGGCTATTCCCAGTAATATTACTGAAGTAATCCCCAAATCCTTTGTTGCACCGGAAGATTTGGTCATAAAATTAGCTTTGCATAAGGCTTCAAATGTTGCCAGTAAACTGGGAAGAGGTTTAGTTATTGGCGCCGATACATTAGTAGTGTTTGGAGATACTATTTTCGGAAAACCGTTAAACCAGGATGAGGCTGTTAAAATGCTTGCTACTTTAAGCGGAAAGTTTCATTCGGTCTATACGGGAATTGCATTGATTCAAGTTTCTACCGGCCGTATTGAAACCGGATTCGCTGAAACTAAAGTGAAATTTAGGCCGGTATCTTTAGAAGAAATTCAATCCTATGTAGCCACTGGAGAACCGCTGGATAAAGCCGGGGCATATGGGATCCAAGGCAAAGGCGGAGTGTTAGTCGAAGGGATTGAGGGATGTTACTTTAATGTAGTAGGTCTCCCCTTGAGCAAACTGGTTGAAATGTTACAGAAGTTTCAAGTATCGATATGGCAGTGACTAATGTATAATGTACAATTTACAATGTACAAGATTCTGACAGCGTTTATGGCGGCCATTATTCTAAACTTTCGATTGTAAGTTGTATATTTAATTCGATAATGTTGAATAATTGTACATTTTACATTGTTAATTGTACATTGTAAATTGAGGTGTTGTTGTGGGTGAACGGGTTACAATTAAGGAACTTCCTTTGGAAGAACGGCCTAGAGAAAGGCTAATCCAATTTGGACCCGAATATCTTTCCGCCGCCGAGTTGATTGCGATTATCCTACGAACTGGGACTGCCAATTATTCCGCTGTTGATCTTGGAAAAGAATTGTTAGTTGTCTATAAAGATCTTCGCGGCCTTGCCAAAGCGTCCCTTGTGGAACTGGCAAGTCAAATCGGAATGGGTCAGGCTAAAGCCGTCCAACTGAAAGCAGCTTTTGAACTGGGAAGGAGGGTGCTTACTAGTAATCCGATTCAACTACCGTACATTAGAAAACCTGAAGATGCTTACGATTTATTGAAAGCAAGTTTTCAAGACCTCGATCGAGAACACTTCAAAGTGATTCATTTAAATACGAAAAACCAAGTATTAAAAGTGGAGACCACGGCGATTGGGATTTTGAGTTCTTCCCCGGTCCATCCTAGAGAGGTGTTTAAAGAAGCGATTAAAATGAGTAGTGCCGGATTGATTTTAGCCCATAATCATCCCAGCGGCGATCCTACCCCCAGCCAGGATGATTTATTATTGACAAAGCGACTGTATGATGCCGGTGAAATATTAGGAATCCGGATTATCGACCACTTAATTTTTGGCGATAGTCGTTACCTAAGTCTCAAAGAACGCGGCCAGTTGCTCTAGCGCGATTTAAATTTATAAACAAAGAAAGATGAAAAATTGCGCAACGGATTCATAAATTATCAACTTACTTAATACAATCTGGAAGGAGTTTTGGCATGTTAAAGTCAATTTTGGGTCGTTTTGCCAAAGATATGGGTATTGATTTAGGTACCGCCAACACCTTGGTTTATGTTCAGGGCCGTGGGGTAGTACTACAGGAACCAACAGTAGTTGCTATTGAAAAAGATACCAATAATATTTTTGCGGTCGGTAATGAAGCCCAGCAAATGGTGGGCCGAACTCCCGGCAACATTGTGGCCGTACGTCCTATGAAAGACGGTGTGATTGCTGATTTTGACGTAACTGAGAAAATGTTGCGCTATTTTATTAATAAAGCCGGAAGAAACGTGGGTATTTTATCACCGCGGGTTATCATCGGAGTACCGTCCGGTGTTACCGAGGTAGAAAAACGGGCGGTAATGGATGCCGGACTACAAGCCGGAGCCAGAGAGGTTTTTCTAATCGAAGAGCCAATGGCGGCGGCAATCGGAGCCGGGCTTAACGTTGAAGAACCAACCGGTAATTTAATCATTGATATCGGCGGCGGCACTACCGAAGTGGCTGTTATCTCCTTAGGCGGCATTGTGTCCAGCCGTTCGCTCCGGATTGCCGGTGATGAAATGAACGAAGCCATCGCTCATTATATTAAACGTCATTATAACCTAATGATCGGTGAACGAACAGCCGAAGATATTAAAAAGGATATTGGATCGGCTTATCCCGGTAAAAAAGATGAAAAGCTGGAGGTAAGGGGAAGAGACCTATTAACCGGTCTACCTAAGACAATCGTTATTACCGGACACGAGGTTCAAGAAGCTTTAGCCGAACCGATCTCAAGTATTATAGAAGCTGTCAAGATGACCTTGGAGCGAACCCCGCCGGAACTGGCAGCCGATATTTTAGACCGTGGAGTGGTAATGGCCGGAGGAGGTTCGTTATTAAGGGGTATTGATAAACTACTGGCCGAAGAAACCGGAATGCCGGTTCAGATTGCGGATGAACCTTTAACTTGTGTTGCCAGGGGAACTGGAATCGCTCTGGAACGTAATTATCATGATGTAAAAAGGGTGCTAATCTCCAATCGGAAGATGGCGTAAAAGGGTGACCTAATTGTTTCATTTATTTACCAATCGGCGTTTTTTACTAATTGCATTGATTTTTCTTCTCATTACCTGGGTAATGTTTGTTTCGTCACAGGAAAAATCCGGTGGAGGCAAAATTCATTATTTTTTCAATTCAGCCATGATTCCACTGGAAAGCCTCTTTAATAGTATGGGGAAGACAGTTTCCGGAAGTTGGGAAACGGTTATTGCCCTTTCTACGCTAAAAGAGGAGAATGACCGATTAAAGGCTGAAATTGATAAATTGAAAGTACGCCAAACAGGGCTTGATTCGTTGCGTTCCGAAAATAGGCGTTTACGGGCCGCCCTTGAGTACATGGAGGATCAACCTCATGTATTTGTTCCGGCGGAAATTATTTCCGTCAATCCGAATAATTGGAACCAAACCGTAGTTATTAACAAAGGCAAAAATTTTCAATTATCTAAAAATATGGCCGTCATCACTCCTCAGGGTGTGGTCGGAAGAATTGGTGAAGTAAGAGGAAATACAGCAGAAGTAATTTTAATGACTGATCCTCGCGACGGAAATTTTATCGGTGGGGTAGTCAGCCGGACTGGAAATATGGTTATTGTGACCGGTGGCGGGCAGTACCGGGGGGAATCTTCAGTTAAACCGGCAGTTGAAAGTTATTTTATCAATATTAAAATTGGAGATCTAATTGTAACATCTGAAACCAGTGAAATTTATCCTCGGGGAATCCCTATCGGAAGGATATCTCACATCAATAAAATGACCAATCACTTAGTAAGTAAAGCCTCGCTTAGACCAGCCGTCAATCTTGGATTATTACAGACAGTTTTTGTAATTAAGGTTAAGCGGGATGGGTGACCGGTAGTTTCAAAATTTTCCGGAGGTTTTTATGCGAGTTTTAATCCTAAGTATCGGGGCAATTTTGGGTGTAGCCTTACAGGCCACCTGGCTTGCTGGTTTAAACTTTCCGGGCAATATTGTTCCGGATTTAATCCTAATTATGGTAATTTCATATAGTTTATTAAGGGGACCGGATGAAGGACTTTTCTTTGGATTGGCAGCTGGTCTTTTTTTAGATTTAGTTGCGGGCGGTGTGATTGGAATTCAAACATTATCGAAGTCTTTCGCCGGTTTTTCAGCAGGATTATTGGAAAAAACCATCTTTAAAGATAATCTATTGGTTCCGGTAATTGCCACATTCGTCGGGACTCTGGTTTTTGAATCTCTAAGTGTACTTATGCACCTATCTTTTCACGGAAACTATCATTTTGGGTTGCTTTTAATTTCGGCAATCCTACCTTTAGCCTTATACAATGCTGCTTTTGCTCCGGTTATTTATCGTTTATTTTTAAAAATGGAACGTTTTGTTGCGGAACGCTCCGGAAACCTCTAAACGGAGGAATTGTTCCAAGTGAGAGAAACAGTAGTAAAAATTAATGAACAGAAGTTTAGGTTTTTAGCTGGGATGGTTCTAGCCATTTTTTTGATCTTAATGGCTAGACTTTGGGTGCTTCAGATAATTCAGGGAGCAAGTATTCATACAATTAAGTCAAAAGAAAATCAAGCACGTACAATTAAAATAAATGCGCCCCGGGGAATTTTTTATGACCGTAAAGGGAAAATTATGGTTACCAGCCGAATTTCCCATAATGTATCGGTGGTTCCCGAAGATTTAAAGAAGAATCCGGAAGTTTTAGCTCTTCTCAGCAAAGTCTTGAATCTTTCCGAGACAGAAATTAGGGAAAAGCTTAAACCCAACCCTCAAAACTCTGCCAATTCTTATATTCCAATTTATAAAGACATTGATCCGGTAACTACTATTAAACTATACGAATCAAAACTTGACCTTCCCGGAGTCGAGGTTGATGAAGTTCCGGTCCGCTCTTATCCGTTTGGAGAATTTGCCAGCCATTTATTTGGTTATGTTCGGGAGATAAATACTCAGGAACTAGAGGAAATGAAGCAAAAGGGTTACCAATACAGCCTTGGCGACCTAATTGGCAAAACGGGTTTGGAACGGACTTATGAGGATATATTACGCGGTTCGGACGGCGGCAAGATTTATGAGGTTGATATTCGACGTCGTCCATTACGTATGTTGGAAAATCGCGAACCGGTTCCAGGGAATAATCTTCATTTAACGATAGATCACAAGTTACAGATGGCGTCCGAAAAAGCATTGGAAGAGCAATTGGTTTATCTTCAAAAACACTCCCGATATCGTAATGCCAAATCAGGAGCAGTTATTGCATTAGACCCCCGTAATGGAAACATTTTGGCGATGGTGAGTAAACCCGCTTTTGACCCTAATCTCTTTGTGGGAGTTATTCCGCCTGAAGTAGCCAACAAATTATATAATAATCCGCTCCATCCTTTTATGAACCGGGTCATTCAAGGGGAATTCGCTCCCGGCTCGACTTTTAAACCGGTGACGGTATTTAGCGCTTTGATGGAAAATCAGGTTGATGAAAAACAGAAATTTTATTGCGGTGGCCTTGATCCGGTTTGGAAAAGGCGTTTTCCCTGTTGGATTTTTGGCGATAAAGGCGAAATTCACGGCTGGCAAAATATTGTGGACGGTCTCAAAAATTCTTGCAATATTGTAATGGCTGAATTATGCCGTAAAATAGGGCCGGATGTTTTAGCCAAATATACTCGTTATTTTGGTTTTGGACGTCCGACCGGGATTAATCTTTATCCTGGTGAACGTTTAGGATTGGTAGCCGATCCCGCATGGAAAATGAAGAATACCAGGGAAAAGGAATGGTATCCTTTAGAGACATTACATTTTGGGATCGGGCAAGGTTTTTTAACCGTAACTCCATTGCAGTTAGCTCAATTATATGCAGCAATCGCCAATAACGGAAAGGTTTATCGGCCGCAATTAATCACAAAAATTACTACGCCGTCCGGAGAGACTGTCAAAAAATTTCAACCCAAACTTTCAGCGGAGCTTCGGGCGCCGCGTCATGTTTATTCTATTTTGCAACAGGGATTATCCGAAGTCGTAAGCGGTGGTACGGCTGCATGGGTTTTTCAAGGTTTTCCCCTTGGTAAATATCCGGTAGCCGGTAAGACAGGGACGGTTCAAAAACCTCCTTATGATAATTCCGGTGTTTTTGCCTGTTATGCTCCTACTGATAAGCCGGAAATAGTGGTAATTGTTTTGATTGAACAAGGCGGTTCAGGAAGCGGTGGTGCAGCCCCGGTTGCTCGAAAAATTCTGGAGTCGTATTTTGATCTCGATAAGAAACCGCCAAAAGTCTCAACTAAGGAACAAAACGATAAGCCGGCTTCACAAACAAACCAAAATTTAGGGGACATTCAGGAAGCTAAACCTCAAGTTAGTCCGGTTGTTGATAATTCAAGTTCCAATAATGAAGAGACTGGAACCAAAAAAGAGGTTGAAGGAAAATTAGTCGAGGAAAAGCCGAACAAGGAAAAAACAACTACGGACCATGGAAAACCGGAAGAGCAAGTCAAGGAACCGTCGGTTGAACCTAAAACTCAGGACAAGCCTCAATCGGAACCAGTAATAAAACCTGTTCCGGCTCAACAAGAAAATCCGGCACCTGCTGGTTGAGTAATAGCAAGTTTTCCAAACTTCCTCCAGTTTCAGGAGGATTTTTCTTTTTGGTAGCGAAAGATTCTTGTGGTACTTTATATGCTAGTATTCTAATTTTCATCGAAAATTTCTAAAAATATGTACGACAGAGATTGGCCCACGGGAGAATTGGAATGACCGAAACTGCAAATATGCGGAAAGAACTTAATTCGAATCCTTCAAACGGTATTGTGTTTAAGGGATATAAATCCGGATTGACTTTGATTATTCCGGAAATAGGTCCTTTTAAAACATATATGGATGATCTCCGAAATCACCTAGACCAATCGAAAGATTTTTTTAAAGGCGCGAAGATAACCTTAAAAACTGGTAATCGTCAGTTGCTCGATGAAGAACAGGCTTTCCTGTTTCAATTGATAAGTGATGCCGGAATGATTGTCCAACGGAAGGTTGATGAATTGGATTCAGTAAGAAAAGATAAGAAGACACAACCTATTGAACAGGGAAATTTAATATCTTCTATCACAATTCGTAAAACAGTTCGTTCTGGGCAAAGAATTGAGTATGATGGAAATATTCTCGTTATGGGTGATGTAAATCCCGGGGCTGAAATTATCGCCAGTGGCGATATAATAGTTTTGGGTAAACTGCGCGGTACCGCACATGCCGGGGCCAAAGGAGACAAATTGGCCGAAGTATTTGCTTTTCAAATCAGGCCGGTTCAAATACGGATTGCCGGAGTATATACCCGCGCTCCGGAAAAGGAAAGGGAAAACGAGGCGCGATATTTACGGCCGGAAGTAGCCATGATCAAGGATGAACAAATTGTTGTTGAGAAAGTAAATCAAAATTACTTTAACCAAAAGTATAAATATTAACCAGGTTTGCTAAATTCAAGGAGGTCTTTTTATGTCTGGAAGAGTTATCGTAGTTACCTCGGGAAAAGGCGGCGTAGGGAAAACCACTACCACAGCAAATATTGGAACTGGGTTGGCATTGCGAGGACGGAAAGTAGCCTTGATTGACGCCGATATCGGTTTGCGTAATTTGGATGTGGTGATGGGATTGGAAAACCGAATTGTATTTGATTTGGTAAATGTTGTAGAGAAAACTTGTAAGATTAAACAGGCATTAATTAAAGATAAACGTTTTGACAATCTTTTCTTGTTGCCTGCAGCCCAAACAAGGGAGAAAGACGCCGTTAAACCGGAGCAAATGAAGGAACTTTGCGAAGAACTACGGAAAGAGTTTGATTATATTATTATTGATTGTCCGGCTGGAATCGAACAAGGTTTTAAAAATGCCATCGCCGGTGCTGATCAAGCTGTAATTGTAACTACTCCTGATGTTTCCGCGGTACGTGACGCCGATCGAATCATTGGTTTATTACAGGCCCATGAAATTCCCGCTCCTAGGTTAATCGTTAACCGTGTCCGCCCTCAAATGGTCCGAAAAGGCGACATGATGGATATTGATGATGTAAATGATATTCTAGCAATAGAGTTATTAGGAGTTGTTCCCGATGATGAATCGATTATCGTTTCCACAAACCGAGGCGAGCCTTCAGTGATGGAATCAGGGACTAAAGCCGGGACAGCATTTCGCAATATTGTTGCGCGGATTGAAGGCGAGGAAGTTCCGTTTATGTCACTCGATTACGATTTGGGAATTTTTGAAAAGATCAAGCGATTAATGAAGAAGTAAGCCCTTAAGAATAAAAACCTTTGACTGAACGTGATAGGCTGAGGGGGGTTGGTTTTGGATTTGATTAACAAGTTTTTTAGGGAAGAAACATCCAGTAAGGATCGAGCAGTAGAGCGGCTACGATTGGTGTTGGTGCATGATCGGGCCAATGTGGCGCCTGGTTTAATGGAAATGCTCAAGGAAGAATTAATCGAGGTAATCTCAAAATATATGGATATTGATGAGGATACCATGGAGGTTACTTTAAACTCGGGTGAATTGTCAGCATCTTTGGTGGCCAATATACCCGTTAAACGGATTAGGCGTTAACAGCGGCTGTTTAAAGCCGTTTTTCTTTGTCGATAATGAATATCAGTCCCAAAAAATCCTTCAATAAAAAGCAAACATAGTGAATATGATGAACAAATATTCAAGCTTATTAGGAATAAGTTTCTGCTGGACGTGAAGATTTTCTAAAGCTATAATAAAAACAGTGGCAATTGGGAAGAAATTGGGGGCATAGCCTTGGACCGTCGCTTACTTAAGAATTTGGATTATACTTTAATATCTGTAGTAGGGTTACTAATAATAGTTGGACTGATAATGGTTTATAGCGCCACTCATGCCAAAATCGACCTTACTATGGGAGATCCCTTTAATTTCGTAAAAAAACAATCGGTGGCGGTCGGCATTGGTATTATTGTTTTAGTTATATTGCTCTTCTTTGATTATCGTATCTCCGACCGAATGTCTCAATTATTATATGGTTTAAATATTTTAATGCTAATATTAGTTCTTACTCCCTTAGGAAGTGAGCGAAATGGGGCCCAAAGCTGGTTATTCGGATTTCAACCTTCGGAAATATCAAAGGTACTTCTAATAGTAACTTTTGGCAAGTATCTGTCGGAAAAAGAGAGCCTACAATCTTTTTATAATTTTATAGTGCCTTTTTTATATGTAAGTGGTCCGCTATTATTGATTTTACTCCAACCCGATCTGGGGACCGCATTGGTATTTATCTTCATCGGGTTTATAATGATGTATGTTGCCGGGGCTCCGGGTTGGAAATTATTATTGTTAGTTTTTACCGGGGTACTTTTAATAACTTTAGTATTTGTTTCCCATCGTTTTTTTGGTACTCCATTGCCAATAAAAGAGTATCAAGTAGCGAGATTGACGAGTTTTATCAATCCCGAACGCGATCCTCGCGGAAGTGGATGGAATGTTAACCAAGCCGTAATTGCTGTCGGTTCAGGACAATTTTTTGGTAAAGGTCTATTTCGAGGAACTCAAGGTCGTCTCGGTTATTTACCGGAAAATCATACGGATTTTATTTTTGCGGTCCTATGTGAAGAATTGGGTTTTGTCGGCGGGTTTGGCGTTTTATTTCTTTTCTTTACTTTAATTTGGAGAGGAGTCCGGATCGCCTATCAAGCCCGGGATAAAACCGGAACGATTGTTGCTACGGGAATTGTTTCCATGTTTCTCTTTCATATACTTGAAAATGTCGGAATGAATATGGGAATCATGCCGATTACCGGTATTCCGCTTCCCTTTATCAGTTCGGGAGGAAGTTCAATGCTCTCCAGCCTGGCAGCTGCCGGAATTTTGATTAACATTTGGGCCAGAAGACAGAAGATTATGTTTTAATAGTGTAGGGGCTATTTAACAAATCACCTTTGATTTGATCTTTTAAATGAAAGTGGTGTCAAGTTGTCCAATTTACCTGTCGAACATCGAGCCGGAGGGGTTGTATTTCGTAAAGAAAATAGTAGAATTGAATTTTTACTTGTCACAAGTAATTCCAATCGCAACCGTTGGATCATTCCTGCCGGACACGTTGAGGTTGGGGAGACATTTATGGAAACCGCTTTGCGGGAAGTAGTCGAAGAGGCGGGAGTAGAGGCTGTGGTAGTTTCGGACTTGGGAAACTTAAATTATATTTGGTACCGTGGCAATCAAAAAAATTTGATTAATACTCATTTATATTTGATGAAATACCTTAAAACAATTACCATCAATCCCGAAGGGCGTCAGGTTAGGTTTTTCCCTTTAGAAGAAGTCTTCGAACTGAATCTATGGGAAGAATCTCGGGAATTTCTAAAGAAAGCACAAGAATTGGCGGAAAAGATTACTGGATGATAATTGGACAATTGATCAAGAATTCTAAGGCTTTCTCCTCGTTCTGGATAAATAATATTCTCAATTCAAACAGACAAGTTTACAAAGTTTTAATCGAAGATACTGTATACATTGATTAAATTCGTTGACATTGAGGCTGTATCATAATAAAATGAATTCTAATCATAGTTTTTGAGTCACCATAAATGGTGATTTTTTTATTATCACTTTCGTTACTGTTTTGTATCATAAAGATACTATCATAGAAAGGGGATTAAAATGAACAAAGCTCTACAAAATTGGGTTAATGAAATGGCCGGATTATGCCAGCCCGACCAAATTCACTGGTGTGACGGTTCCCAGGAAGAGTATGACCGTTTACTAAAGGAAATGGTGGAGTCGGGTGCAGCTATTTCGCTTAATTCTAAAAAACGCCCTGGGTGTTATTTATTCCGCAGTCATCCGTCGGATGTGGCACGGGTGGAGGATCGGACTTATATTGCCTCTAAGAAACAGGAAGACGCAGGTCCTACTAATAACTGGATTGATCCTTCCGAATTAAAACAAAAGATGAATAGTTTATATAAGGGTTGTATGAAGGGGCGCACTATGTATGTGATTCCTTTCTCAATGGGTCCAATTGGTTCCCCGATCTCCAAAATTGGTGTCGAATTAACTGATAGTCCTTATGTTGTAGTTAATATGAGGATTATGACCCGAATGGGTAAAAAAGTAATCGATGTGTTGGGCGATAATGGTGAATTCATTCCGTGTTTGCACTCCGTAGGCGCTCCGCTTGCAGAAGGCCAAGAGGATGTAGCTTGGCCATGTGCTCCAATTGAACAAAAATATATCAGTCATTTTCCGGAAGAGAGAACAATCTGGTCTTTCGGTTCCGGTTACGGCGGTAATGCATTATTAGGAAAAAAATGTCTAGCTTTGCGAATTGCTTCAGCAGTAGCCCATGAAGAAGGCTGGTTGGCCGAGCATATGTTGATTTTAAGCATCACTAATCCTAAAGGTGAAAAGAAATATATCGCTGCCGCTTTCCCCAGTGCTTGTGGAAAGACCAATTTGGCAATGATGATTCCGACTATTCCCGGCTGGAAAGTAGAGACCATCGGTGATGATATTGCCTGGATGAAGTTTGGATCAGACGGGCGTTTATATGCTATCAATCCTGAAGCCGGCTTTTTCGGAGTTGCTCCCGGAACCTCCATGGAATCCAACCCTAATGCTATGCATTCAGTTAATAAAAACACAATCTTTACTAATGTAGCGCTTACCGATGATAGTGATATATGGTGGGAAGGGATTGGTTGTGATGCTCCCGGTCATTTAATTGATTGGAAAGGAAACGATTGGGCCCCTGGAGCCGAAAATCCGGCGGCTCATCCTAATGCGCGGTTTACCGCCCCGGCCAATCAATGTCCGGCTATTGCCCCGGAATGGGAAGATCCCAAAGGCGTGCCGATTTCCGCGATTCTTTTCGGAGGCCGTCGCCCAAGCACAATTCCTCTGGTCCACCAGAGTTTTGATTGGGCCCATGGCATATTTTTAGGTTCCATCGTTGGCTCCGAGATTACTGCGGCTGCAATTTCCGCTAATATTGGGCAGGTACGGCGTGATCCTTTCGCAATGCTGCCTTTCTGTGGATATCACATGGGTGATTATTTCAAACATTGGTTAAATATTGGAGCAAAAACCGATGCTGATAAATTACCGAAGATTTTCTATGTGAACTGGTTTAGAAAGACCCAAGACGGCAAATGGCTCTGGCCGGGGTATGGTGAGAATAGCCGGGTGCTAAAATGGATCTTTGAACAGGTTTCCGGTGAAGGTAAAGCCCAGAAAACGGCCATCGGATATATGCCGACCGTTGACGCAATTGACCGCAGCGGACTCGATGTGAGTGACGCCGATATGGCAGAATTATTAAAGATTAATAAGGAAGAGTGGCTTAAAGAAGTTGCGTCAATTCGTGAACATTATTCCAAATTCGGTTCAAAACTACCGAATGAGCTCAGCGCCCAGCTTGATGCATTGGAAAAACGGTTACAAGGATAAACGATAATATAAAAGCCCTCTTAAGGGAAAAGCCTTTAAGAGGGTTTTTTATTTGGAATTAACTATGCAAATTAATGACCATTTTCCGAAAAAAGGTTGCGAAAAAACAGGTTCTACTTTAAAATATGAATTAAAGCAGACATAATTATTAATGCAATTGGTTCTAACTGCACTTTTTTTATGTTGACCATTTTTGGAAAATGATTTAATTATATTTAATCAATTACTAGATTAATATTATGAACAGGATTTATTACGACATATATTGCTTGGTAAAACTTAAAAAGAGGATTTTACGGAGTTTAGTCTAACTTAACATATTAGGGTTTACGTTATTATCATTTAGTATCATTTTCAACCTTTTTAATGTTTTCCATATTTCATTGCTACTAATAATAGATGACTGATAAAAATGGGGGTAACCTACAAAAATGAGGGACAAAGGGATCAAATTCGGTTTCGTCGGTTGTGGACAAGGTGGAGGCAAAATAGCCGACCTTTTCGCCCAACGCGGCTACAAAGCAATGGCAATTAATACTTCTCCGGTGGATTTGGCCGCATTAACTATGATCCCCAATGAACACCGGGTTTGTATCGGTTCTAGATTGGGGGCCGGTAAAGATCCCCGTGTAGGTGAAGAAGCGATTCGCTCCGACGCTTCCAAGGTAAAAGCTGTTTTGGAAGATTATTTTTATCATGATGTGGATTTTGTATTTATTGCGGCTTGTCTCGGTGGCGGTACCGGAACCGGAGTGGTTTCCGATACGATTGAAATCGCCCGCCAAGTTGGTTTAACTACTGGTTGTATAACTACCATTCCTTTGACCAGCGAGTCTTTAGAAGAACATAAGAATGCTTTAAAGGGACTTGATATTTTAAGCGACGTAGCCCCAACACCATTGTATTTGATTGATAACGAATTGTTACGTGTAAAGTATGGCAATAAACCGGTTATGGGTTTTTGGCCGATGGCCAATGAGTCGATTGTTAATTCTTTGGATGAGATTAACCAAATTCCCAATCGCCCCTCCAATATGTTCGTATTTGACAGGGAAGATTTTTTCAGGTTATTGAATACTCAAGGGTGTTTTGTTCCACTCCGGATCGAAATTGAAGTCACTGACAGCAATGATCCGACGAAATTGGCGACTGCTTGTCGCCAGGAGATTGTTCGGATTTTATCAGAGAATAATTTTCAAGGGGAAGCAATCCGGGTTGCCGCTTTGATGGTTTGTCCGGAGAGTTATCGGGTAAATGCGGAATCAGTTGAATTGGTTTATCAAGAATGTCAAACGTTGACTAATGCCCCAACTCTTTTCCGTGGTTTATATATTGATAAGTCATTACAACGGAAAATCGTTCTTCATTTGTTGTTAGCCGGATTAGACATACCGGTTAATCGCTTACAACAAATGCGTAACAAGCTTCAGGAGTTAAGCCCGGACATTGTTAACCGTCTAAATAAACGGGTTTCGACTAACTTAAGTGATGATCTAATTGAATGGGATAATCCCAATCCTTTACCAGCCTCGCGGCGTCGTAGTTTTGGAGCTAAGAAAGAATCGGTGTCTGATGGTTTTATGGATGTTAAGTCAGCAATGGATAAGGTTGAGAAAAGTCAACCCACTCCGGCACCGGCGACTTTAAGTCAGCCGGTATCTGAAGCTGATTCCGGGCAGAACCCGGAAACCTATAAAGTTCTTACTGTAGATCAGATATTAAATTTGATGGAAAGTGCTAATGCATCGGAAATCGATGATGACAAGAAAAAAAAAGGTTTTTGGAATCAGTTTAAGTCGAATGTAAAGAAACGCTGATAAAAAATTCAGAGTAGTAATAATTTATAATACTCCTTCCTATTAATAGGTGGGAGTTTTTATTAAATAAGAATAATAAGTCTATTAAAAGGGGAGATTGTTGTGTTTCGTAAGGTGGATGAAATGGAGCTTGAGCTAAGAGAAAAGATGCGTGGAGGTAATGGGACAGTCCGGATTAAATATATTTTTAATGCCGATGAATTAAAAGGTAAAGTCCGTATGCTAGCTGAAATTACTCTTCCGGTAGGAGGTTTAATTGGTTTCCACCAGCATGACCAGGAGGAAGAAGTTTTTTATTTTATATCCGGTCAAGGCAAAGTTGACGACCAAGGAACATTACGGGAAGTAAAAGCCGGCGACGCAGTATTAACCGGTGGCGGTAATGGTCATGCCATAGAGAATACCGGAAATCAACCTTTAATATTTGTAGCGATTATTTTACTCTATAATTAATTTAAAAAAAATTTCCGAAAAATTATTAAAAGGACAAATAAAAGAGGATTTTTTAAGATATTGGAGAATTATTTTATATTTGAAAGATAGTGATAACGTTTTTCTTTTAGTTAAATAAGGTTTTCATTAAAAAACAATTTAACATATACATTGATAAATTCAAAAAAATTTTGGAGGTTAAATATAGCATGATACTTGACCAGTTCAGATTAGATGGCAAAGTGGCCATGGTCACCGGAGCCAGTTCAGTTCTTGGTCAGGAAATATGTCGTGGATTGGCAGAAGCCGGCGCTGACATTGTTGGCATAGATTATGAAGAAATGACTGAGACTCAGAGAAAAGTAGAGACAACGGGAAGAAGGTTCCTAGGCGCGACCACCAATTTAATGAATATTGAGCCCATTCAAGGTATTTTGAATCATGCGGTACGGACTTTCGGAGAGATCGATATTTTGGTTAATAACGCCGGAATTGTATATAAAATGGATGTACTGGACTTTACTGAAAAAGATTGGGATGAATTAATGAACTTAAATATTAAAACAACTTTCTTTTTCTCGCAAGCCCTTGCCAAACAGTTTATTAAACAAAAAAAAGGCGGAAAGATTATTAATATTGCTTCAATCCTTTCAATCCATGGTGGTGTACGAACTTCTTCTTATATTGCAAGTAAAAGTGGAATAGTCGGCCTTACAAAAATGTTGGCTAATGAATGGGCTAAATATAATATAAATGTAAATGCCGTCGCTCCAGGCTATATTGCAACCAAACAAACAACGGCCCTTCAGGAAAATGAGCAAAAGAATTTTGAAATTATTAATAAGATTCCGGCGGGACGATGGGGTAAACCCGAGGACATTCAAGGGGCAGTTGTTTTTTTATCCGCTCCGGCTTCGGATTATGTTAATGGGTATACATTAGCAGTAGACGGCGGTTGGCTCGCCCGATAAACAAAACTTATTCAGAAAGCATTATGGCCCAAAAGGGCTTTTTTTAATTATGAGAGGTGGAAATGCTTGGCTTAACCCACTAATAAATTTAAGTAATTATGCTAAAATCCTGGTAGCCAATGGCGTTTTTTTGGAATATGTTACATAGTAACAATAGCCATAGGAGGTATCAGGATGTCCGAACAAAATAGAGAATTCCAGGGATTAGGAGTGCAGTTTTCACAAGCAGTACCACCCTGTCCCAATGGCCAACTATATACGGTAAGAACTGGTGATACTTTATTTTTTATTGCCAGGCGATATAATATCAGTTTACAGAGTTTAATAGACGCGAACCCCCAAATTACTGATCCTAATACAATCTTTCCCGGGCAGGTCATTTGTGTTCCAACAGGAGGTCCGGGAGTAGTTTGTCCTAACGGCCAGATATATCGGGTAGTTCGGGGCGATACCATGTTTGAAATTGCCAACAGATATGGAATAAGTTTGGAAACTTTAATTAGAGCCAACCCTCAAATCGCAAATCCAAATCTAATCTTCCCGGGGCAAGAGATTTGTATTCCAAGGCCCCAAACCGTGGTCCCATTACCGGAAGAACCTATACCTCTTCCTATGCCGGTACCGGAGCCGATGCCATTACCAAAACCAATGCCGATGCCAGTTCAACCTATAGCACCCGTGCCGTGTCCAATGCCAATTCAACCTATAGCACCCATGCCGTGTCCGATGCCAGTTCAACCTATAGCACCCATACCATGTCCAATGCCTTGTCCGCCAAGGGAGCCGGACAGAATGCCAATTGCCCCAATGCCTTTTTATATTCAGATTCCTTGGGAAGAATGTCCATACCGTGATCGTAAAAAGAAAAAACGCCATTGTAAAAAACGGTGTCATTAATAAACAAACTTTGGCCGATAATTCGGCCTTTTTTATTTGTATTGGTTTATTTATATATATACGGATGTTTCATTTAATGGATAAAAGAGGATTTTGCTGGTTTCCAGCGAAATATATAAGTGGTTTTCATCTTGCTGAGATGAGGGTACATATGCAACTAAGACTGGCTTATTTTTATCCTACACTTATGAACCTTTATGGAGACCGGGGTAATGTACAGACTCTTGCTTTGCGTTGCCATTGGCGTGGTATCGATTTATCAATTACGGAAATCGGGATTGGCGACAAAATAAGTTTGACCGATTTTGATTTAGTTTTTTTTGGCGGTGGTCAAGACAAAGAGCAGCAAAAAATCGGTCAAGATCTAGTAAAGAAGAAAGCTATGGATTTACGTGACGCAATAGAAGATGGTTTGGTAATACTTACGGTTTGTGGCGGATTTCAGTTATTTGGAGAGTATTATCGACCATTGGAAGGCCCAGTTCTCGAAGGAATTTCTATCTTTGACGCCCGCACCGAAGGAGGTAAATGGCGCGCAATTGGAAACATATTAATTCAAGCAGAACTTAACGATGGTGGAAATACTATATTAATTGGTTTTGAAAACCATTCCGGTCGTACCTTTTTAGGGCCCGGTTGTAAACCTTTGGGAAAAGTATTAAAAGGTTTTGGTAATAATGAGAAGGATAGTACTGAAGGAGCCCGTTATCTTAATTGTTTCGGGACTTATTTGCATGGTCCGCTGTTGCCTAAAAATCCGGCATTAGCGGATTATTTAATTGAACTGGCTTTAAAACGCCGTTATGGATTGGGTGAATTATCTCCATTAGACGATTTTTTAGAAAACGAAACCCGGCGTCAAGTGATTAATCGAATCATAAGAAAGCATCCTTTTAAAGGAAAAATTCGATGAAAAAACAAACAAAATTCATATTATTTATTGCAACTGTTGTTGTACGTTTAACATACTATCTTTCGAGAGCTTTAAGGATGGGTGAAGGAAGCAATATTCCAGGAAAAGTTGCTTTACGGCTGTTTCCGGATTTATTGAAAATACTGGTCCCTCGTTATAAAAATGGTTGGATCTTAATTACAGGCACCAATGGTAAAACAACTACTACAAAAATACTGGTAGAACTAATTCAAGATTTAGGATTTAAAGTTTCCACTAACTCAAAAGGGGCGAACTTACTGTCTGGAATAGTAACCAGTATTCTACTTGATCAGGTACGGATAAATGAAGATTATGCAGCCGACTTTGGGGTTTTTGAAATTGACGAAGCTGTATTGATAAAGTCATTTAAACTTTTTCATCCACAAATTTTGGTGGTTACCAATTTTTCCCGGGACCAACTGGACAGGTATGGCGAGGTAGACACCAATGTAAATCGCATTATTGACTTAATCCGGGACCCCGAATATCAATGTCAAGTAGTATTAAACGGGAATGATCCTAATGTTGCCAGAATCGGTTCAGTGATTAAACCTGAAAACCGAATCTATTTTGGTATTAAAGGTGAAATGGCTTCCGCAGATACCGGTATTTTAATTGAGAAGGATACCGGCGCAGGAGTCGGGGAAGTTTCTGAATTACCTGAATTAAATCTTTGGGCTGATTCAATTAAAACCGATTATTTGAAGGGAAGTACTTTTCGAGTGGGTACTTCCAACAACAACTTGGATGATGTTATGATTAAACTTCCCGGTGTTTTTAATATTCTAAATACATTAGCAGCTTTAGCAGTAGGAGTGTTACTCGGATATAACCTTCATCGAATGGTTACTGTATTAAATAATGTAACTCCTAGTTATGGACGGAGTGAACATTTTAATTATCGTGGCGTATCAGTTTTTTTGTTTTTAGTAAAAAACCCGGTTGGTTTTAATCATATAATACATTTACTTAGCGAGTCGCAAGGAGAAAAACGGCTTTTGTTTCTTTTAAACGATTTGGTCGCGGACGGTAAAGATGTTTCATGGATTTGGGATGTTTCTCTCGAAAATGTTTGGAAGGTTCCCGGTATTAAAGAGACGGTCACTAGTGGAACAAGGGCCGGAGATATGGCCCTTCGGGTAAAGTATAGCAATCCCCCACCAATTACATTAACTGTTGAATATTCCCCTCACCGCGCTTTTAAAGAATTAGCCGGTAGGCTTCAACCGGGAGAGGAATTATTAGTATTAGCAAATTATACATCAATGATTAAATTTCGGCCTTATTTATTAAAACTATGCCGTCATACAGGATAAATAAGCTTTCTATTGACTGAATTGTATCCTTATGCCATGGAAGGAAAAGGGCAAAATAAAAGAATAATTAGTTAAAGGGAATATGCCCCAATAATTCTGGCGCCTTTATAAGAATTGTTTCTATATATTTGTTTAAAGTCGCCCAGATAAGTGGGCTTATTTTTTTTTCGAATATGCACGATATAATTAATAACATTCATTATACATCGGAGGATTCGTGAAAGATAATTTAAACGTTAAAACCCAACGAAACCAAGCTTTTAAAATTTCCTTAGCGGAAATCCGTCATAAAATAGCCATCGTAAACGCTGTTATGATTTTACTAGCAGTTGGAACACGAGGAAACAGGTATGATTATTTAATAGCCTTTTCTTACCTTACCTGGTCTCTTTCTTGGTATCTGATTCCAATGCTCAGTCGTTTAGGTATGAAGTTTTTAAGATTCCCATTAATTATCATCGACCTGTTAGTAACAGGTTATATGCTTATCAGGACAGGAGGATTAAATAGTGAATTAACTTTTTTTCTGTTTTTGCCGATTTTTGCAGCTGGTATACGCTATCATTTACCTGGAATTATTATTTGGTCTACAGTAATGGTTTTAATTTTATCAGGGGTCTCTTATCTAACTACAACTGTTAGCTTGCCTGATTTGCTTGTTAAAATCACCTATCTATATTTAACGGGAATTTTTGGCGGTTATTTAGTTCAACGGACTTATACCGTAACGGAAGAGGTTTCGGAAAAGTTAGTACAATTGAATACACGTCTTCAAAAATTAAATAGTTTTTCTCAAGAGGTAAGCGGTAGCTCGGATTTGGATGCAATTTTCAATCGAATCATTAAAGCGGCGCATCAAAGCAACCCTAATATGTTAGTCGCTGTTACTTTGTTTGATGAGAATGGGCAATTAAATATATGGGATTCATCTTGGGATGAGGAATGGCTTGTAAAATACGAATCCCACCCCCTAAATAGGTATAATATTGCCTTAGCCCCAATACTTGTTTTTAGGGAACCTTTATTATGTACAGATATTACCAAACATAACGAATTAGTAAAAATATTTCAAGGTATTCCAGTACGTGCATTATTCATTTTTCCTATTGTAGTCGCTGAAGAAGTGGCAGGAGCTTTATTAGTCAGCGCCGATAATATTCAGGTTTTACCAGAGGCTGAGGTTCAGATTTTAATTAATATTGCTACTCAAGCGGGTGTAGCATTACAAAATATAGCTAGTTTAAATGAGGTAAAACAGCAAGCTGATACCGACGGTTTAACGAACCTTTATAATCGACGATATTTTAATGAAAAACTTGAAGAACTGGTCGATCGGGCAAAGGAAAATGGAAGTAACCTTTCTTTAATAATGATGGATGTTGATAACTTCAAAAAGTACAATGATACCTTCGGACACCCGGCTGGAGACCAACTTCTAAAAATAGTTGCCGGAGTAGTGGGTGAGGCGGTTCGAGAAGGTGATATTGTCGCCCGGTACGGAGGTGAAGAATTTGTTGTTATTCTAAAAAATACAGGTCGTGAGACTGCTTTACAAATTGCAGAACGAATTCGGGTTTCAGTAGCCAATATTCCTTTAGGGACTTTAAAATCTCCTATTACAATTTCTTTGGGAGTAGGGACCATACCAGAACATGCTTTGGACCGAAATAGTTTACTGGAATTTGCCGATCAATCTTTATATTATGCGAAGCAATCCGGAAAAAACAGAGTATCATGCGGCTTCCAGTTCAAAAGCAGTATTCGGGTTAAGAACTAATACCAGTTTTTTAAGACTAGAAGGTTAGCAGGAAACTATCAAGATTAGGTGAATCTTTTAATAGCATGTTAATAATTATTTTTTGTATATAAATATCTTTTTTTGGAGGCGAATTTGACCTTAATAGCCATTTTGTTTCTGGTGTTTGCCGTTTTAATTATTGCCAGAATACCCAGAGGCCGGCAAGCTGTCTGGTTGGGATTAAGCTTATTTGCTTTTGGATGTTGTTTTTTAGGCCTAATCGGTTTAATATCACGCTTTGGTAATTACCAATTAGATGGGATATTTTTAAAGTTACCTTTGAACCAACCTAGCTGGGCTTGGCGATTATTGTCTCACTTATCGTTATTTGATTTTATGCGGTTTAGACTTTGGAGTTTAGTCACTTTTCTGGTAGCTCAATTTGGTTTAGCGCTTTCTTATTCTAGAAAAGGGTTAAGCCGGATTGACTGGGTCACAATTGGTGTTACTGGGTTGAATATAATATTCTTACTTTGGTACTATGATCCTGAACACCTTTTCAGTTTATTTAAAAAAGGCACTTTTTTATTGACTACATCCGGCGTTAGGGTCCAATGGGAAAATAATTTGCATCTATTAGATCGTTTAGCTTTTTTTTCAGTGGTAATTATATTGCTTTATGTTGGCTGGTTAATTTTAGGGTTATTTTTTAAAGCCAAGTTAATTCAGAAAAGAGTCCAAGCTTTATGTATTGGCACTAGTAATTTGGTTCTTTCCGGGTTTTTTATCGCACTTTTTTGCATGGGGCGGGGCAATGTATTAAATATACATTCAATGGCGACAACATTATTACCGGTTTCGAATTACCCCGAATTTGAAACTACTTTTTTAAAAGCATTGCCTTTTGCTTCGGTAGTTGTTTTGGTTTTAGTATTAGTAGCCATTGTAAGGTATGGTTTTTTGGGTTCATGGCAACCGGTAACCCATGGTTTGGATCAACAGATTAAATTAGCCAACCAGGCAGTCCGGATCACTCTCCATTCGTATAAAAACCGGTTTTTAGCAGTTAAAATGGCCTTAGATATGGCCGAATTATCATTAAGAGAAGTGAAGGGAGAAGCGGTTAATCGGGCCATTACTCAGATTCAGTGGGCTTCAAGTGTTTCCGATGAAGCTTTGGCGCAATTGGATGTTTTACACATCCAGGCTGGTCGAATCGATTTAAACCCAGGGTGTTTTTCTTGGAAGAAACTTTGGGAGGAAGCTGTTCAAAGATTAACTCCTCGTTTAAAATCAGTAAAGCTTATTATGAATAATAATGATGCCCTTATTTGGGGCGATTGTGAATATTTGACCACAGTTTTAGAAAATTTACTTCAAAACGCCTTGGATGCTTTAGGTGAAATAAAAAAAGAAGATTTTACACCGGAACTTCGGGTTGAAATTGGGCGGGAGTTTGAATGGGGATTTATTCGAATTACCGATAATGGACCTGGTATCTCAAGAAAAGAAATACGAAAAATATTTCGACCATTTTATACTACAAAACCTACTAAGAACAATTGGGGGATGGGTTTAGCTTATTGTCACAGGGTAATAAAAGCCCACCGTGGTTTTATAAATGTTCGAAGTGTTCTGGTCGAGGGGACTACTGTTGAAGTATTGCTTCGAAGTGTAAATAAATGAATGGTAAATACATAAGTTTATTAAAAAAAGACTGTTGCAAAATGTTGGGAATTTTTGCAGCAGCCTTTTTGATTAACTAAAAAAATAGCCAACCGGAGAATAAAGCCATCCGGCTATAAAATGTAAGGATCTTTGGTCATCTTTGGGGATAATTATTCAACTAAAGTAATTATACAATTCTGATCAGGTTTCACAATATACTTCAATAGTTGAATTATCTTTAGAAACGGGGGCTAACCTTCCATTAATTTCAGCCCCGTTAATTTTTAATAAATACTTACCGGATCGTTTATTATTAATGTGGATATTATATTGAGAACCGCGAAATTCTCTGATAATCTTAATTTCCTTAATCTCCTCCGGTAAGCAGGGATCAATTAAGAGACCATCAAAATCAGGACGAATTCCCAAAATATATTGGGTGATTGCAACATAATTCCAGGCAGCTGTCCCGGTAAGCCAAGAATTTTTGGCTTCACCATGCCGAGCCGCATCACTACCCGCAATCATCTGGGCATAGATATAAGGTTCTAAACGATGAATTTCACTTATCTCTTCCCGGTAGGCAGGAGCAATTTTGGTATAATACTCAAAAGCTTCCTTTGCCCGGCCTAGTTTAGTTTCGGCAATCATGATCCAGGGATTGTTATGACAGAAAATACCGGCATTTTCCTTATATCCTGGAGGATAAGAAGAGATTTCTCCAAGTTCCAAATGGTATTTGGTATAAGCCGGATTAACTAGTCTAACACCATGTTTGGTATCTAATCGCTTTTTCACTGAATCAAGCGCTTTTTTTGCAAAACCTTCTTCCAATCCTATTCCAGCCATTACACAAAAACCTTGAGGTTCAATAAAAATTTGGCCTTCATCGTTTTCCTGGCTTCCAACCTTTTGACCTTTACCGTCGTAAGCACGTAAGAACCACTCACCGTCAAAACCGTGTTTTAAAACAGTTTCACGCATTTTGATTATTTCAGCTTCAATTTGTTTCGCTTCGTCATTTAAGTTCAATTTTTGGCAAAGACGAACATATTCTGGGCCAATATGTACAAACATTGCCGCGATAAAGGTCGATTCGGCCACTTTACCATCAGCATTGGTACAAGTTTGGAAGGATTCATCAGGAGTATTCGAAAAACAGTTAAGATTAAGACAGTCGTTCCAATCAGCTCTATTGATTAATGGTAGACCATGAGGGCCTAAGTTTTCCCGAATAAATCGAATCGAACGGCGAAGATGCTCCATGAGACTGGCGGCTATGGCCGGATCGTTATTAAATGGAACTTTTTCATCTAAAATACTATAATCATTGGTTTCTTTAAGATAAGCAATAGTGGAATAGACTAACCAAAGCGGGTCATCGTTAAATCCGCCCCCGATATCTGCATTACCTTTTTTGGTTAAAGGTTGGTATTGGTGATAGGAGCTTCCATCAGGGAATTGGGTTGCAGCTAGGTCAAGTATTCTTTCTCGGGCCCGTTCCGTAATTAAGCTAACAAAACCTAAAATATCCTGATTGGAATCACGGAAGCCCATACCGCGACCAATTCCGGATTCAAAGTATGAAGCACTTCGGGACAGGTTAAATGTAACCATGCATTGATAAGGGTTCCATATATTGACCATTCGATTAAGTTTGGGATCATTAGTTTCAATGGTATAGACTGAAAGTAACTTCGACCAATGGTTACGTAATTTCTCAAAAGCTTGTTCAACTTGGGCACTATTTTGGAAATTCTTTTGAAGCATTTTTGCTTTAGTTTTATTGATAATACCTGGGCGTTCCCACTTTTGTTCCGGATCGTTTTCCGCATAACCTAAAATAAAAATTAGTTCTTTGGTTTCCCCAGGATTCAAATTTAAATCCAGATAATGTGAAGCTATCGGAGACCAGCCGTCAGCAAGTGAATTGTTGGCTTTACCTGACATTACAACAGCTGGATTATGAAAACCGTTATATAATCCAATAAATGAAGTCCGATCAGTGTCGTATCCGTTGATTGGGTGGTTTACGCTATAAAAGGCATAGTGGTTACGGCGTTCCCGATATTCTGTTTTATGATAAATTGTGCTTTCTTCAACCTCAACCTCACCGGTACTGAAATTTCGTTGGAAATTGGTCATATCGTCATATGCATTCCAAAGACAAAATTCAATAAACGAAAATAGCTGGACTTTCTTAACACTAGACGATTGGTTAGATAATGTAACCCGATGGATTTCACAATCATAATCTAAAGGAACAAAATATAATACTTCGGTTGATAAACCATTTTTAACCCCGTTTATTTTTGTATAACCGAGTCCATGTCGACATTCATATTGGTCAAGCTCGGTTTGGACGGGTTTCCAGGTAGGAGACCAGATGGTCGAACCGTCTTTTAAATAAAAATAGCGACCGCCTTGATCAAAGGGGACATTATTATAACGGTATCTGGTAATACGTCGAAGCCTAGCGTCCTTATAAAATGAATAACCGCCTCCGGTATTGGAAATTAAACCAAAATAATTTTGACTCCCTAAATAATTAATCCAGGGAAGAGGGGTTTGGGGGGTTGTTATTACATATTCTTTACTAAGATCATCAAAAAATCCGAATTTCAATTAATTAACCTCCTCATAGAGCTACAAAAATATGTTATAAACAATAAAGCAAAAATTAATTACTATCAGATGACTCAGAGTCTAATTCAGTAACAAAAATATCAAAAATGCCCAAATGTTTTAGCTGGGAAACTACATCACGGACTGAAGAAGCTTTAAACTTTTTAAGAACATTTCCTACATGAGTGCGAAATGTAGATGCTTCTATATGGCGGATTTCCGTAATTTGAGATGGGGTATTTCCTTCAGCTAGCAAACGTAATAAATCTAGTTCAGTTGGTGTTAATTTGTAAATAATATTCAATGTAGCTATCAAATTATTTCGTTCGGAACGCATTGCCTTAAATTCGGCTCTTAATAATTTAGCAATCTGAGGTCGAATCGTAGTCTGGTCTTGGGCGGCAGCCCTGATGGCATTAAGGGTCTCAGATGCTGAGGAATTTTTAACAATATAATCAACAGCGCCGGCCTCAAATGCGGCAAATACGGTTTCTTGGTTTTGAAAATGGGTTAAAACTACCGATTTAATTTCCGGTGCTTTAACAGACAACTCGCGAATAGCTTCAATACCAGCTTGAGGCGTCTCCATTTCAATATCAATTAAAACTACATTCGGTTTGACAGCTAGAGCTTGTTCTACAGCTAAAGCACCACTGTCAACAGAAGCAACGATTTTCATATCCGGTTCATGGCTTAAAACCATATTCAAGTATTCTCTAATGGGGAGCATATCATCTGCAATCAATAATCTTATGGGTAATTGTGACATTTTAGCCACCAACCTTTGAAAATCTTACTCCAATAAACTTTTAATTAAGGCTAACGCTCCTGAAATTAGGAGCGTTAGCGCAGACAAACTAATTATTACGGTTAGATTCTAACTATTATTTGCTTTTTACCCAAGCATCGAGTTGTTTTTGAACTTCAGCTTTAACTTTATCGATACCTGCAGCTTTGAACTTAGCGATAACATCCGGCAAGGTGCTGGGATCGGCAGCGCCACATGCGAGCGGATTGATGTATTGTTGCCAAACGGTTTGGCAAGCAGCCATTTCAGTCCGGACAGCGGTACCGTCAAAGTTGAAACCAACACTCTTAGCAACTAAAGCAGAGTCGTTGAATTTCTTGAAGGCATCCCATTTCTTGAGGTTCTCGCCTTCCCAGAAGAAGTTAATGTATTGGTTACCGAACATCCACGGGGTTCCGGGTTTGTAACCGGAGTTCTGAGCGGTAACGCCAGGTGCATAGTTAATTACATTGTCAGATACTTTTACGAAGTGTTTGCCTTCAACACCGAAGTTGATCAAGTTGTTGAGGTATTTGTCGGTATTGAACATTTCCAAGAATTTAAGAGCCATAACCGGGTTCTTGCTGGACTTGGAAACAGCTTGCATGGAACCGGTACAATCGCGGGTGTGAACAACCGGATTGGTAAACGGAACTACAATACTTTCGATACCCCAAGAAGCTTTCCGTTCTTCTTCAACGAAAGGTTTCAAGGAATCGGGCCATGCGAAGACTTTTTGGGCTCTCCGAGGAGCTGTGAAATCACTGGTCTGGGTAGCTGCATCAGCCGGGGTGTAACCTTCTACATAGTATTTATGAGCTAATTCGATATAATCTTTAAATTCTTTGGTTTCTACAAGATTGAAAGCTTTCATATCTTTGCTGTCGTTGTAGAGAGCGATAGGAACTTGGTCATCAGCCAATCTGTCAAAATCAAGGCTGGTTAAGAAGTTTTCGCTACCCATATTTTGAAGGGCGATAACTCCGGGTTCGTTCTCTTTGATAACTTTTAACATGGGCTCGAGATCAGCTAAAGATTTAACTTTGCTGGTATCGAATTTGTATTTGTCAACTAGTTTTTTGTTGAGGAGCGCGCCCCATTGGTGGGCTAACTCTTTGTTGGCAGGAATGGCATAGTTGCGGCCATTGATTGCCGAACCGCTGATAAATCCAGGATGTAATTGTTTAAACGATTTTGGAGCATTTTTCTTCCACAGGTCGGTGATATCAACGAAAGCGCCTCTGGCAACGTTAACTCGATAAAGGTTTGCCCAAGAGGAAGTGAAGCAAATGTCAAACGGTTCGCCGGAGGCGATGATCATTTGCATACGGTTGTTGTACTCGTCGCCCCAGGAATAGCATTGCAGTTTAACTGTTGCTTTGAGTCCTTTTTTCTGGATGTACTTGCTTGCTGCGTCTTCAACCAATTTGACATCTGGTTGTTGGCCGTTACCGATAAAATACCATTTAATTTGGTACGGTGCGGCGGCAAAAACAGTTGTTCCTAGTAAGATAACTCCTACTAGCAACATCAAGATAGAAAGTCTCTTGATGTTTTTCATTCAAACTCCTCCTTGTATGGTTTTTTATTTGCTTCACCAGATTATTCTGGATTTAGCCTTTGATAGCGCCTACCGTCATTCCTTTAACAAAATATTTTTGGAAGAACGGGAAGGTGAGAGCAACCGGGCCTACACAAATAACAGCCATGGCCATCCGTGCGGTTTCCTGAGGCATTTTGGCCAAAATATCGCCTGATTGGGCGCCAATGTTGCTTGAGTTTTGTAATAAAAAATTCATTGAGATTTGAATTTGGTATAGCAGATAAGGTAAGGGTGCAAGCTTTAGATCATTAATATATAAGGCAGCCAAAAACCAGTCATTCCAGTATTGAATCATGGAAAGCAAGGCGACAGTAGCAATGCCGGGTAAGGCCAAAGGAAATACAATTTCAAAAAAGGTTCTAAACTCGCCTGCGCCGTCAATTTTTGCCGACTCAATTAAAGAGTCCGGAACATTGTTTTTAAAAAATGTGCGAAGAATAACTACAGAAAAAACATTCATCAAATATGGAATAATCAAGGCCGCTAGACTATCCTTCAAATGAAGCACTCGGACACCTACTAAATAGGTCGCCACCATACCACCGCTAAATAACATGGTAAAGATCAAATAAAAGGTAAAAAAGTTTTTATGGCTGAAGTCTTTACGTGAAATCGGGTATGCGTAAAGCGCCATTACAAATACGCTAAGCGCTGTTCCCACTAACGTTATAAAAATTGATATTCCATAAGCCACTACAACTTGGTTGGCTTGGGAGAATATAAATTCATAAGCATAAGTACTGAACACTTTTGGAATAAAACTAAAACCATGTATGTATAGTGTGCTCTCATCTGTTAAAGAAACCGCTAATATCAAAAACAACGGTAAAATACAAAGCAAAGTATAACTTAGTAAAATAAAATTCAAAACAAAATTTGCTTTAGGTGTAATATTACTAAGCCTATTAATTTCGGACTTATTCATTATTGTTCCTCCTAGATGGGTTAATGTTTGATTGAAACGATTTGATATAATGCCGAACTATTTAAAATATACTTTGTTCAGGATCGAATCGTTTCACGGCAAGATTAGCTACCACTATAGTGAACAATCCGACTATTGATTGCAAGAAAGCTCCTGCGGAAGACATTCCGATATCACCATTTGACATTAATGTACTATATATATAAGTATCCATAGTTCGGGTTACCGGTAAAAGAAGTCTCGAATCGCGCGGTACCATAAAGAATAACCCCAGGTCGGTGTTGAAAATTCTACCTACAAAAACGAGAATCATTACGATGATTACCGGTGTAATTTGAGGAATAGTAATCTTAAGTATTTGTTGCCAACGACTGGCTCCGTCAATACGCGCGGCTTCATATAACTCTTGATCAATCGAAATAATAGCTGCTAAGTATACGATACAGTTGTTACCCACCCATTTCCAGGCATTAACAAGTATGATAATGAAAGGCCAATACTTTGTATCGTTATACCAGGCAATTGGTTCCATACCTAATGATTTTAAAACCGTCATATTGATAAAACCTTTGTCGGCGCTTAGGAAAGAAAAGACCAAATAACTGAATACAACCCAGGAAAAGAAGAAAGGAAGAAACATAGATGTTTGATATAGTTTAGCCAGCTTTCGGCTGTATATTTCATTTAGCATAATAGCGAAACCAATTGAAATAAAGGTACAGGAAACGATAAAGGCTAAATTGTAAAGCAAAGTATTACGGATCGTTTGATAAGCAAATGGCGTTTTAAACATAAATTCAAAGTTCTGTAAACCAACCCATTGACTTTGAATAACACTAGAGATAAATCCACCGCCAGAAAATGTAAAATATTTGAAAGCAATAATCGAACCGAACATCGGAAGATAATTATATAATAAAAGTATTAGAGTTCCCGGTAGAAGCATTACATAAAGTGCTTTGTTACGGTTCAGGTCATGCAACAACCCCCTTTTTGGCCGGATTAAACCAGTGGCATGGTCAAGATTTGGATTAATGTTCATCAATAATTCTCCTCTGTGACATTATGTTTTTTAACAAAATTTTCATGGTATTTTAATTATCTCATTATTTTCAACACTGCAGAGGTGGATATTTTCTCCTTAACTTTTTTTTAAATGAGCCGATAAAATAATTTTAGAATGACAAATTTTCATTAGTTGAAATATAAGTTGAAGTAAATATTGATTGTTCTAATTTAACAAAGCATTAGAATACAAATATTGGTTGAGAAATCAACTTCATCCTTTATATTTACATTTCATTAACATTATAATTATTACTCTAACGAGTTGAAACGTACAGGATGATGTTTTCTAAACTTTTTTTGAAATTATTTGTCTGTCAACTGTCAATTAAGACGAAATTTTGTCCGCGTAGAAAAGTTTTCAAATGTTTAAGTGGAGTTCCGAATTAACTCATTATGTCTTTGTTTTTTGCAGGAGAATTAATCTAAAAAAAAGAATTACTTCTTTTGACGATTTAAGAATTGGAACCAAAAAAACTAAATCATTTGCATTCATATTTGGATTTTGAATGCCGGATGCTTAAAGATACTGAGTTTTTATATTATATATTAATATAAGAAGCAATATCTAAGCACCATTTTTTTCGAAATTTACGGCACCAATATATTCGGTGAAGGAGGCCTAAGTTATGGACTTAAAATTCAAAGTCCAGACAAAAGCTACAATTCCCTATTCGGGGTGGCCTTTTAAAACCACAGAGTCAAAGAAAATCAGGTACATTAAGTACATATTATTGGTTCTTTTAATTGTCTTTAATAGCTTAGCCCCGGTTATTTCAGGCCAACCTTTAAAAAGATTGACCGTTTGGACTCATCAACGTCATATGGCCAATATAATTAAAGATTTAATTGATCAATATAATAACAGCAACGGTAGGGGAAAAGGCATTAAACTATCTTTACGGGTTCTTGGTGATGATGCTTGGATAATTTTTCAAGAAGCTCAAAAACGCGGTGAAGGGCCGGATCTATATAGTAGTGGTTTTTACACGGGATATCCGGACTCATTTGAAGCCGGGGCTCAAATTTGGTTCGACGATTTTCCCGATTTTGAGGATTGGAAAAAACAATGGCCTGACTGGTACTGGATTGAAGGGGTAACAACCTACCATGGTCATGTTTATGCTATCCCCGCTCAATTAATTAATTCCCGCTTGATTTATAACCGTAGCCTTTTTCGGGCTGCAGGTTTGAATCCGGATCAACCTCCCCGCTCCTACGATGAACTAAAGAAGTATGCTAAGAAGATTACGTCGTTAGGAAAAGGTAGAATATATGGTTTTGCATACTGCGGAGTCGGTTCCTGGCAATTGGAATGGATGCCGAGTCAGTGGGCTGAATCTAACGGAGATCCGGCATACTGGGATTGGAAACGGGGCCGGTGGGCAATGCGGGGTTATGAAAAAGTTTTTCGATTATTAATGGATCTTGAAAAAGACGGATCGATGTTTCCCGGGACTTTCTTATTGACAAACGACGCTTTACGTTCCCAATTTGCCGAAGGTCGGATTGGTATGTTCATGGGTGAATTTTGGGATGTCGGGGTCTTTAATGAACAATTTCCGGCAAAATTCGACTGGAGCGTAGCTCCGATACCCACTTTTGACGGAAAGTTTCATGGTAAATCCAGGGCGATGATCATCGGCGGGTCATGGAGTATAAATGCCCAAAGTAAATATCCGATGGAAGCCTGGGATGTTGTCAAATGGTTCAACCGTTATGAAATAAGGGCTAAAATGTATGAGCAAGGCAAGGTTATTGATCCCGATCCATTAGTGGCTTCCATGTATGTAAAGAATATTCCTGAGGCTCGGGGATTTAAAGAATTTGCCGATACCTTAAGCCAAGATTATTTGGCGACATATCCTATTTTGCCGGGATGGGAACCGCCGACGGAAAACCCGTTCACCGTTTTTCGAAGGGTTATGACCAAGGACGGAGATTTGACATTGGAATTACAACGCCTCGATGAACTTTGGAATGAGAAATTAGACGAATATTATCGCAAACATCCGGAAGTGAATAGAGGTTGGAATATTTATCCCAATTTTGATAAAAGAAAAGGGCAACTTGGCGCGCCATTAGTAAAACCGAATCAAGGCAGGTGAAAAAATGTCGGGAAATTTGATTCGAATTTTAATAGCAGAAGATGTACTACCGATTCGTGAATATTTGAATATGGTATTAGGGCATGAACCAGATATGGAGGTTGTGGAAACCGTATCTAGCGGAGTTGATGCGGTGGACAAGGCTTTAGCAACAAAACCGGATGTTGTTTTAATGGATTTGGAAATGGAAACTCCACGGGCAGGAGTAGAAGCAATTTGCGCTTTATCCGAAAAGGCACCTCAGATACGTTCGATTGTATTGACCCATTTCGAGGATAGTGAAACGGTATTTGCAGCCTTTGAGGCCGGTGCAGTGGATTATGTTCTTAAAAACGCATCGGCAGCGGAAATTTTGGAAGCAGTCCGGGCTGCCGCCCAAGATCAGTCGCCGATTCGTTCTCAAATTGCCAAGTTAATCCGCACTGAGTTCCAAGCAATGCGTTCCGAACGAGCCAATTTAACTGCCACGCTTAATATTGTATATAAATTGACTCCCACTGAGATGAGTCTATTACGTTTGTTGGCCGACGGAAAAACCCAAAACGAAATAGCCGGTATAAGACATGTAGAACTCTCAACCATTCGGACCCATGTCGGCAATATTTTAAAGAAATTTAATGAACCATCTGCTCGGGTTGTAGTCAAGAAACTTAGAACAATGGGGATTTTTGAAATTTTTTTACCTGAATGAGTTAACAAAAAGGTTAATCTTGGTTATATTATCTCTCCAATATAAAAATGGAGAGTTTTTATTTTTTATATTATTAATAATAAATATAGAGTGTCAATATTCTGTGAAAATGTCATGTAAAAGTAGGAAAATTATTCAGTGAAAATGTCACTAGAATAATTTTCCATATACAATTAACGCCAAGCACATTTAGAACTGAATAATGCATTAAGGATTTC
>JAEYRN010000083.1 GCA_023435565.1 Bacillota bacterium | reverse complement strand
TCCAATGGTATTATAAAAGATACCGATATTTCTGTGGCTTAAACTAAGGCTAGATTTTTTTAGGCCTTTAAAGGCCTTAGTTTAGTGCGCCCTTTTTTCGTCAATTTATGGAATTTTTCACGCTATTTCTCCTTACAAATTTATAGTCCATCGTCAGAATTGTAACATTTATAATATGACAACAGCCTGTCATATTTAAATAATAATTAAATAAAGGATTTTGTCTTGGGGACCTTGCGCAAGGTCCCTAAAAACACGCGCGCCGGTGAGTAAATTATCTAATAAACCAACTAGGACTTAATTAAGATTAATATTTCTGGGCGGTTGCCCGGAGAAATCGGCTATTACAGCTTTGGCGTTCTCAAGATAGAAAATTTCAAATATAGGATTGTCGGGTACTTTATAAATTGATTTAATTAATGGGTTAGCTTCAAGTATCCGAGTTTTAACAGTCAAGTCATTCGAAAAAACGGCTTTACCGGATAACCTAATCCACTGATATTTTGGTGAACAAACACAAAGCTCTAAGTTGGGATTATTACTAATCTCCTGGTAAACTTCTTTTTGATTTGAAGTACAAAAGAAAAGTTTCCCATCTTTTTCGAGCATGAACTTGAAAGGACGTACCTTAGGATTGCCTTCTTTATCTGTCGTAGCTAAATAATGGATCGGATTTTCATTTAAAAAATTGATTACTTCATTCATTTTGACACCTCTTTGGAATAATTGATACTTATTGCCGATAGGTATATAATAATTTCAATAGTATATTTTCGCAAGTAAGCACAAATAAGTGTTATACTAACCCATAGGTTACTATTAAGGAGGTATAAGGTTATTTGAAAAAGGAACTGTCTTCATGCCCGGTAGAAGTAACACTACTAATTATAGGGGACAAGTGGAAGGTGTTAATACTAAGAGACCTTATTAAAGGTACAAAACGTTTTGGGGAATTAAAAAAATCAATAAGTTCAATCAGCCAAAAAGTCCTTACACAGCAACTTCGGGCGATGGAAAATGACGGGCTTATCGAGCGTAAGGTTTATGCCGTAGTACCGCCAAAAGTGGAGTATTCCCTTACTGAACTTGGTTTAAGTCTTAAACCGGTCCTCGATGCTATGCATGAGTGGGGAGAAGAATATAAAGTTAAGGTGGCAGATCAAAAATAATTACATTTTAATAATAAATGCTAGTATGGTGATAAATACTATGGTTAAATATTTTTTTTAAAGTGAGGACGGCCTATGAAAGTTTTATTGATTTATCCCCGCTACCCCGATACTTTTTGGAGTTTTAAGCATGCTTTGAAATTCATTTATAAAGCGGCGACCAACCCCCCTTTGGGATTGTTAACCGTGGCGGCCTTGTTGCCCGCCGAATGGGAGCAGCGGTTGCTCGACATGAATGTAACGCCTTTAACCGATTCCGACTTGCAATGGGCCGATTATGTATTTATCAGCGCCATGGCCGTTCAAAAGGAGTCGGTCAAAAAGGTAATTGAGCATTGTAAAAAAAAGGGCGTTAAAACGGTAGGCGGCGGTCCGTTGTTCACCTCCGAGCCGGAAAATTTTCCCGATATTGATTACTTAGTGCTCAATGAAGCTGAACTTACATTGCCAAATTTTCTAAAAGATTTGGATCATAATACTACGCGTCATATTTATTCTGCCGAAGGCTGGGCCGACCTTGCTTTGACTCCTATACCCAGTTGGGATCTGGTGGACCTCCGGAAATATGTTTCCATGTGTATCCAGTACTCGCGAGGCTGTCCTTTTGAATGCGACTTTTGCGATATTACGGCGTTATACGGCCGTAAGCCCCGTACTAAGAGTAAAGTTCAACTACTGGATGAGCTTGATAGTTTATATTTACATGGGTGGAGAGGGAATGTATTTATCGTTGACGATAACCTAATCGGAAATCAAAAGAAATTGAAAGAGGAGATTCTACCGGCAATGGAGGAATGGATGGTTGAACACCGTTATCCATTTTCTTTTTATACGCAAACCTCTATCAACCTTGCTGATGATGATGAATTACTTGAGATGATGGTCCGGGTTGGTTTTAATATGATCTTTATTGGTATTGAAACTCCTTGTGAGGAGAGTTTAACGGAATGCGGCAAATATCAAAACAAACGCCGCGATCTGGTAGCAGCCGTAAAAAAAATACAACGTTACGGATTGCAGGTGCAAGGCGGTTTTATAGTTGGCTTTGATCAAGACCCGCTCTCGATCTTTGAAAAACAAATTGAATTCATCCAAAAAAGCGGAATTGTTACCGCCATGGTCGGTATTTTGAATGTAATGCGGGGTACCAAGCTTTACCAGCGTTTGGCTAGTGAGGACAGGATCATAAGGAGCGGAAGCGGTAATAATACTGATTTGGCGATAAACTTCATCCCGAAGATGCCCCGGGAGAATTTAATTAACGGCTATAAGAAGCTGGTCACTACCATTTACTCGCCAGACTATTTTTATAGTAGGGTGAGGGAGTTTTTAAAAGAATACCGGCCTTTTCCCCAAAAAACAATTCACCTTAGCTGGCGCGATTTGGCTGCTTTTTTTAGGTCGATTATCCAGATTGGAATTTTAGGAGAAGAATGGAAGCATTATTGGAAACTATTGGGGTGGTCTCTATTTACTAAGCCGCGATTGTTTCCGTTAGCGGTAGAGTGCGCGATATACGGATTTCATTTCCGGAAAATATTCGGTGAATATCAGTTGGAAAGTTGATTAGATAACAATACTATTTCTTTACTTTCCTTAATCTTAACTCTTGATTTTCTTCTCCAGCAAATTGATTTAAAATTTCTTTCATTATTTTTGCTTTACTTTTTAAATCGTCTTTATCAACAGACTTCTCTTTTATTACCTTATCTGCCTTTAATAACGATTCATCCAAACTTTTAAGGGAAAGTAATGTAGTTGCTAAACAGTAAAAGCTTTTACAACTCCCATCATCAAAAGATTCAAGCATGGTTTGGAGGAGATTCATTCGTTTATTTTGTTGTTCAATAAAATCAGTAATTCCGAATTCCTTTATAAAATTTTGATTTTGAATAACCCTTCTATGCGTTACAAAAGACGTTACGTAAGGTTCGGCTTTTTCAGCCATCATCCGGTCCCAATTTTGAAATTGTTCCTTTAATTCTTTTCCCAACCAGTATGGGGGTAGAAAGACCTCCGGTAACTGAGGGTCTTTTTCCATGGCTTGCACTATTTTGTCACTTATAGTCATCCGTTCAACCAAGGCCTCGACGGGTTTAAGGTTTTGATAGCCGGCAAAACTTGTTTTAATAAAATTTAAAGCTTCCCGAAAGCTGTCGTTAATCCGTACGAAATCCCAAAGGGTCTTAATCTCCGTAATCGAAGAATAATCGTAAAAATCAAACCGAATGACCCGACAATGATGATGTTAAAGATTTTGGCCAGTTTGGTTTCCAGCTTTTCTCAGGAAGCAGCGGTCGGACCCAAAAACCGGGGTGAAATGAGGCAAAACGGTAAGCTGTTAGTTTGGCCCTGATATAGTGTTTTTCAAGACATTCTCCATATATTGCATTAGTATAATTATAATAAATAATTGTGACAAAAAATCAAATATTTTTGCTTTTTTTATTTTATCGCCATAAAAAAAGCTCGCGTTTAGCGAGCATCTAATTAGTAATTATATCAAATTTTAATAAACCGCCACCGGAATCTGATCATACACGATTTGTGCCGGCATATCCAGGATCTTTACCACTTTGCCTTCAGCAAGGTCAACCCAGACTTCTAATATTGGCTCCCGTTTTTGGATGTTTTCAATGATCGCTATTCCCTTGGCGTCCGCATTTGACCTAATTTTTGCCTGAGTGAAGATGATTTTGTACGAATTCCGATCATAGTTTGAGGGAGAGGAGTGTCGGATTCTGGTTCCGGTATCGTTCATCGGCACTTCCGGAACATACCATTGGCCGGACAAGATGTAGTTGAGAAATTTGGGTTCCAGGCCCGTGATTTTCTTGTTCAAACTGGCTTTAACTTCTTCGTTAGCATAAACGAGATTGATAATCCGTTCTAGTTTAGCCGATTCGATTTTATTCACTGAGATAGTGGCGGAATTATCCGTGTAAAAGGCATATAGATTGTTAAAGGTGAGATTGTTTAACCATAGCGCCACACTGAAGGAAAATGCCAGGGCTAACAGGTACAGGCCTAAGCCTAATAAAAACTTATTTAATTTTAATTCCGGTTTAGGTAGTCTTTTTGTCGGATTGAACTTGACTGGGAAGAACATTCCGGTCTTGTTTTTATAATCGAGATAAGATTGACCGAATTTGGCCTCACATTCCTTTTCTTCGACTTTTGCTAAAAAATAATAAGCGAATAACATGGTGATGAACATAATAAGCACAATATAACGCGGCCATAACAAGAGAAGGCCGAAACTGCAAATGATGAAGGAAGCGTATTGGGGATGACGGATATAGTTATAAATACCCCCGGTCACCGCGCCTTTTTTTGCGAGTTTATGATAATATACCTGACAGGCGCCGACACAGAAGCCCAGGAAACCGAAGAAGGCCAAGATAGCCCCAAAAACATTGTGAAGATTAATCAGCGCCGATGAAGTCTGGCTGAAATGGGGCAGAAAATAAGATACCAGTCCGGCTAAGACCGGACTTTCATTAAAAAAATTTAAAGCAGGTTGGTAGACCGCATAAAAATAAGCCGCAAAGGGGCTGGCCATATAGAAAAATTCAAAGGCAATCAGTATGTAAAAAGCCGCCGCCCCCCAAAAAGTCCTCTTTACGGTTTTACCGTTGTTAAAATTAGACATTATTTTTCCTCCTCAATCGAATTATTAAAGCTGTATTTAATGATAGATGATAATTTTAAAGATTTCATAAAGATCTGTGTAAAAATAAAAAATCTCTATGTTTCAAAAGTCTCCGTGGCAAAAAAATTAATTAGCCACAGAGACGCAGAGGCACAGAGAAAGAATTTTATTTCTTCTAACTCAACTTTCGCAGCAAGAAATCAGCAGATAAACCTTGATATAATTAGGCAAACCAGCAATCCACTGTTCGAGTTGACTTTTAATCATTTTTGATAAGTTCTTTCCAGTCTTAGTCGTAATATC
>JAEYRN010000063.1 GCA_023435565.1 Bacillota bacterium | reverse complement strand
ACTTGAGTTTGAGGGCTTATACTCATCCATCGCTGGTTGCAGTATCCTCATTCTCTTTCAACTGAATGGCTATTAGTTGAACCGGACTTTCACCGGCTGGCATTCGTGCGCATCGTGGCGCACCCATAGGATGGTTGAAATGTTTATATACTCCACTATCATTTTGAATTTCATGTAAAGGCCACCATGAGTTAAATTCCAAACTTTGGACTTTGAGGTCATCAATAAACTGATTAAGCCATGAATCTTCTATATATTTTCCACATGTTGAACGAAATCGACCCAGCAGACTCTTAGCATGTTTATTCCAGTCGACATATAACTCTTTAAAATAATCATCGGTGAACATTGCCCAAACTACATTCCGCTGGCGGGCGTTCATTTCGTTAAAATCGCCAAAAAGTAAACATGCTGCCTTGTTCCAAGCAATAACATTCCACCTCTGGTCTGCAATAAAAGACGGGCAGAGTACTAAACTATCCAAAACATGTTGCAGTATTGGACTTACCGTTTCTTGGCATTCCTGTATATCTGTAGGAATTGGCTGGTTTGCCAACCGATAAAGATGGATTCGTTCTTGCTTATCAAGCAATAATATTCTGCATAAGCTTTCTACTACTTGGGCAGAGACACGAATAGGTCTTCCTTGTTCAAGCCATGTATACCAAGTTAACCCAATACCGGCTAACTGGGCTACTTCCTCTCTCCGTAATCCGGGAGTACGTCGGCGGATTCCTGATGAAAGACCTACTTGGGATGGTAAAATTTTTGCTCTGCGTGTTTTTAAAAAATCGGCGAGTTCCTTATACCGAAGTTCTTCATTATTCAAACCCATTATCAATCCTATCTGTTATAATTTATACCAGTATAATTTGACTCCTATTAACATTATAGGCTTTGTATTACTATAATTCTAGACTCAGTTATAAAACAAAAACACAAAATGGAGGCGGATAAAGATGAAGTTTTTATGGACAACGATCTATGTGAAAAATTTGGAGGAATCAATCGCTTTTTATTCCAATTTATTGGGACTTAAAGTGTTGCAGCGTTTTCCTGCAGGACCCGGGAAAGAAATAGCTTTTATGGGCAACGACACCAGCAATGAAACATTAGTTGAACTCCTGGCGGATAGCAACAATAGCGCAGTCAATCACAGTGAATTCATATTTATTGGTTTTGCGGTGGATTCTGTAGATGCAATGATGGATACGGTAAAAAGTAAAAACATTCCGGTACACAATGGACCCTTTGAAACTCCCGCTTTCAAATTTTTCACCATCAAAGATCCGAATGGCCTTAATGTTCAGTTTTTCCAGCAGAAATAACATAATGGCATTTAGATCCACCCTGGTTAGAAATTAAAGAGTCTCCTTAACAACTTGACTGGTTAAAGAGACTCTTTATACCATATATGAATTTAGATTTAACAACTCAATAATAAATTTAACAACTTATTATTACTCTACAAAAGCTGTAAACTATTAGCACTCGGAATGCCCGCAAGAAATGCATTTTGCACAACCCTCAAAATAACCGAAAGTATACATCCCGCATGACGGGCAAAGATTAAATCTGATCTTTCCATTCTTAGGCTTTTCAGTCTCCCGTTCCAAACTTACCGCCGGGGCCGACTCTGCCAATCCCAGCTCTAATTGGGGTATATCATTCAATTCTGCATTTTGACTAAGTTTACTCAAATACTCATTTAAAAATTGTCCGATTGCATCCGGCACCGAACGAACCCGATTGGGACCAAACCCAACAAACCGGCTCCCGCCGATACCGATTAACTCGTCGGCAACCGCGTCCGGATCCACTCCGCAGCGAAACGCCAATGATATTAATCTTGCAATTGCCTCGGTAAATGCGGAAATATCGCTTCCAGCCTTGCCAATCTGGGCAAATAATTCAAAGGGATGAGCCTCATGCAGATTTAAAGTGAGATAAAGGTTCCCCTCCGGAGTCTGGCGGGCGTCAGTCACACCAGTGAGTCTTTTCGGGCGTTTCATTGGTATTATATGCCCCCACTCGCCGTAAGAAAGATGAGTTTCAGCCGAAGCAGAACTATCCCCGCCTTTTTTCTCTATTTTTTGCATCGGTTGATTATCCAGGCTTCCATCTCGATAAACGGTTAAGCCTTTACAACCCAATTTGTAAGCGAGTAAATAAGCTTCAGCCACCTGATCAGGGGTTGACTCACGGTCAAAGTTAATAGTTTTAGAGACCGCATTGTCGGTATACTTTTGAAAAGCAGCCTGCATCCGAATATGCCATTCCGGTTCGACATCATGAGCGGTAACGAAAACTTCGCGCCATTCCTCAGGTATACCTTGAACATCCGCCATGCTGCCATGCTCGGCAACTTTCTCAATCATTTCTTCGCTATAAAAATCCTCATTCTTTACAAGTTTTTCAAAGGTTTGATTAACTTCAATCAAGCGGTCATTATCCATGATCTGCCTTATAAAGGCTAAACTAAACAGTGGTTCGATTCCGCCGCTGGTATCACAAATAATGCTTATCGTACCGGTAGGAGCAATTGTAGTAGTTGTTGCATTACGTAACTTGGAACCTTTATTCTGATCATAAATGCTTCCCTTGAAATTAGGGAATGCTCCGCGCACCTTAACCAGCTCCGCTGAGGCCTTCTTGGATTCGCTATCGATAAAAGCCATCACTTCTTCAGCCAACTTGATTGCAGCTTCCGACTTATAAGATATTTTTAAATAAAATAATAAATCAGCCCAGCCCATAACACCCAAACCAATTTTACGGTTTCCTTTGGTCATCTTGTCAATCTGCTTGATGGGATATCGGTTAGCCTCAATAACATCATCTAAGAAACGGACTGCTAAATGAACTGTCTTTTTAAGTTCATCCCAGTCAAATTCATACCTGTTACCTTCAATCTCTTTTATTAATGCCGCTAAATTTATCGATCCTAAATTACAAGATTCATAAGGCAATAGCGGCTGCTCGCCACAAGGGTTGGTGCTTTCAATGGCGCCAATATGAGGGGTAGGATTAGCTTCATTCATCCGATCAATAAAAACAATACCCGGCTCACCGCTTTCCCAAGCGGACAGAACAATTTTTTCAAAGACCTCTCTAGCAGAAAGCTTCCCCATGGGTTGTTTGGTACGAGGATTTAAAAGGTAGTAGTCTTCCCCCTTCTCCAAAGCTTCCATAAAATTATCGGTTATCGCCACCGACAAATTAAAATTGGCTATTTCGCCTTTATCCTTCTTTGCCTCGATGAATTCGATGATATCGGGATGGTCGACCCGCAAAATGCCCATATTAGCACCACGTCTAGTGCCTCCCTGTTTAACAGCCTCGGTGCTGGCATTATAGACTCGTAAAAAGGAAAGCGGGCCGCTGGCGACTCCCCCGGTACTGCCAACCTGATCGTTCTGAGGCCTGATCTGTGAAAAACTAAATCCGGTACCTCCGCCGCTTTTATGAATTAATGCCGCAACCTTTAACGATTCAAAAATACTCTCCATCGAATCCTCAATCGGTAAAACGAAACAGGCCGAAAGTTGGCCCAATTCACGTCCGGCATTCATTAAAGTCGGTGAATTAGGCATAAACTTCTTTTGATCCATTATCTGAAAGAATGATTCCGCCAATTGGGCTATCTCATTTGGTTCAGCGTCATAAGCCTTAACCTCAATGCCTGCAATACTCTCCGCCACCCTCCGGAGCATATCTTCAGGTGTCTCAATTACCTTACCATCTTCTTTCCTTAGATAACGCCGTTCCAAAACCGCCCGGGCATTAGCAGAAATCTCCATTACTAAAGCTCCCCCTTTAACTACTATATGTTGTTGCCATAAATATTTTATAATACAACATATAGTTTGTCCAACCACTTTTTGCTATTTTTCGGTGAATAATTGGACTATAGATCAAAAAAACGCTCTTTCTTGGACTAATTCTTTGATTTTAACAATTTATTTACATAAGCGAATCTTTATGTTAGGCGGTTTCATAATCATTATAAACAAAAAAAGGCCGTTAGGCCTCTTTCGATATTTTGGTAGATAAATATCTTATCCAAGATTTTAATTCTAATGCAAATGACATCCAATGGATGTTTTTAATCCTGCTCAATAAAAGCCTTATAACCTTTTCCAGAGAGCTCCGCTTTAAGCCGCTCCGCATTGGTCTGGGATCCAAAAGCTCCGACTTGAACTGCAAACGGAGGATTATTTCCAACATATACCGGATATCCCAGGGACTGAAGTTGATCGGAAGCTGCTAATGCATCATTCCTTTTCGAATACGGACCAACCCTAACCTTATATTTGACGGTTACGGTTGGAGAAATTGGGATGGCGGTTTCTGTTGAATTCACGTTAGATTCATCAACAACCGGATTAGAATTTAGGTCTATGTCATTCGATAAATCTACCGGTTTTAATGCGCTGTTTTCCGAACCTACCGGCGCTCCAGAAGGATCTTTAACCCACCCCTCAAATAAAAGCCCAAAAACCACACCTAAAGATATTGCCAAAAACGAAAAGAAGATCAGACCGGCAGTTTTGGATAATAAATTAGTTACTGATTTTAATCCTTTATGTTCCAATGAATGCACCCCCTAATAATATGGACAATTCTCTCAATAAAGGATACTACCGAATCCGAAAAATATTCCTCAGAAATGGAATATAGGTAAAAAAAGTCCCTGCCTTAACATGGATTACCGGAGTATAACCCTTTGGAAATTGCTATGATGAATCTTTATGACTCTATATATGTCGCAATAAGTTTCTTGGATAAGCGTGGAGTATTGCGACATATTTTACATGATTCATATGTTGAAAAAAGCCAAATAATTTCGGCATTCACGTCCGGTATTTGGGATGTGAATGTTTTACTCAAAACTTTTTTCAACATATATATTGTATCAAATTATATTTGTCCACCATTAATTATTTCGGAATTTTTAATTGATGTATTTATATAAAAAGACAATTATCAATATTTTTCATAATTGATTATTATTGTTGACAAGAGATTATTTTAGAGATATACTATTAAAAATTTATCCAAAATTAAGGGGGGAACTGATTTGGCCAGTTATTTTTCGGAACCAAGCCGTACTTTTAGTGAATATCTGTTGATACCCAATCTTACTACCAAAGACTGCCTGGCAGAGAAAGTATCATTGAAGACGCCGATTGTCAAGTATCGTAAAGGCGAAACTCCGTCACTCATACTCAATCTTCCTTTTGCCTCCGCTATCATGCAAGCCGTATCTGATCACCAAATGGCGATTGCGCTTGCTAGATGCGGAGGTATTTCTTTTATTTACGGTTCACAATCGATCGCCTCAGAAGTGGAAATGGTCCGCAAGGTCAAAAATTACAAAGCCGGTTTTGTTGTTAGCGATTCCAATCTCAAACCCGATGATACTTTAGGCGATGTAATCAATTTGACCCAAAAAACCGGCCATTCCACAATTGCCATAACCTCGGACGGCTCTCCTTCAGGCGAATTAATGGGAATTGTAACCGGCCGTGACTACAGGGTTGCAAAATGTTCACAAGAAACTAAAATCAAAGAATTCATGACTCCTTTTTCGAAGTTAGTCTGCGGCGTCGAAGGTATTTCCCTCTCCGAAGCCAATGATATGGTCTGGGAGCACAAGTTGAACAGCCTTCCGATTATCGATCAAAATCGCAATTTACGTTACTTGGTATTTCGTAAAGATTACACTGCCCATAAAGAAAATCCTGATGAACTTTTAGACACCCATAAAAGGTTGGTTGCGGGGGCTGGTATCAATAGCCGCGATTTTCGGGAAAGGGTCCCGGCCTTGGTTGAAGCCGGTGCCGATATCCTATGTATTGATTCTTCAGATGGTTTTAATGAATGGCAAGGTGAGACTTTAAAATGGATTAAAAACACCTATGGAGAAGAAGTTAAAGTCGGCGCCGGAAATGTAATCGATCGTGACGGGTTTAATTATCTTATCGAACAAGGGGCTGATTTCGTAAAAGTAGGCATTGGCGGAGGTTCGATCTGTATCACTCGCGAGCAAAAAGGTATCGGTCGAGGCCAAGCTACCTCTGTGATCGAAGTAGCTGCAGCAAGGGATGAATACTTTCAAAAAACCGGAATTTATATCCCGATCTGCTCTGATGGAGGAATCGTCCATGACTACCATATCGTAATTGCCCTAGCAATGGGAGCGGATTTTGTAATGATGGGCCGATATTTTGCCAGATTTGACGAAAGTCCCGCTCGAAAATTAAGGAAAGGCATGAGTTATGTCAAGGAATTTTGGGGTGAAGGTTCGAATCGCGCCCGTAACTGGCAACGCTATGATATGGGTGGCGAACAAAAGTTGTCTTTCGAAGAAGGCGTAGATTGTTATGTGCCATATGCCGGAAATCTTAAAGATAATTTGGATTTATCCGTTAGTAAAATCAAATCCACTATGTGCAACTGTGGAGCCAAATCCATTCCCGAACTGCAAAAGAATGCTCGGATTACATTGGTTTCGGCGATTAGCATCCGTGAAGGCGGCGCCCATGATGTTATTTTAAAACAGGAAGAGGATTATGGAAAGATTGTTTGACCAAAATCTATTATTTCCACTCTTATCTTTTTTTAAAGGAAAAATCTGTGTACTTCTCGAACTATTAATGTAACATTTAAGTTAACAGGGAATGAGCTGAGGTCACAGAGGATGTGATTTCTAATGGAATTGAATAAACGTTTGATTCATACGGTAAAAGAATTTATTCCAAATAATTCCAGAAGGATCGAGTTCGCCAGTTTAATTATTTGTTATATAATTACGACAGCCCTAATATATTCCACACCGGATGAATATAAAGGAGTAACTGCCGCAGCTCAATCTTTTATCACTTATTTTTTAGCTTTTCGTTTCGGCTTCTTAGGGTTGATTATCGCATCCTTACTCTACACCAACGAATTGCGGATCATTACCGGATTTTACATTACTACCCATAAGGCCGAATATATCGTTGCCTTCTCCGTAAAAGCCTTTACTATCATGTCCGCAGTAATAATTGCAGTCATTGGAACAAAACAGGAACAGCAAAAAAAGACCCTTCTTAAACTCGCAATAACCGACGGACTGACCGGCTTAAATAATCAAACTTACTTTTATTCGATTCTTGAGGAACATTTGGAAAAGGCAAAGAAAAGCGGTAGTTCTTTAGGCCTAATCATGATGGATATTGACGATTTTAAGATGATCAACGATGTTTACGGGCATGAATATGGAGACGCTATTTTAAGAGGTACTGGAAAACTCCTGAATGATTTAGCAGAAGAAGGCCAGTTCGTATGTAGATGCGGTGGCGACGAATTCGCCATTATTATCCCCAATGCCGATAATACTGCTATTGAAAAGGTGGCGGAACATTTTAAGAAAGGTATTAACGAGTTGGGGCAAAGGTACTTTCCTAAAGAGGTACATGAAAAAATCTCTTTATCCATGGGTATTTCGGAATTTCCCCACCTTTCCTCCAATAAAGACGAGCTATTTAGTCAGGCCGATACCGCCTTATACCACGCTAAAAACCTCGGTAAAGACAAAATCCACTTCTATCAGGACATCATGAAACAGCTTCGTAAAGGAATTAGTTCCGACCACCAACAATTAATCGGGGCTTTTAAGGCTTTACTAAGTACTATTTCTGCAAAAGACAAGTATACATTGGGCCATTCGGAACGAGTATCTGTTTATGCTTCAAAAATCGGGGAAGCGCTTGGACTTTCACCCAAAGAAATCTGCACCCTCCAATATGCAGGCCTTTTGCACGACATCGGTAAAATTGAAATTCCCAAATCGATCCTTAATAAGACAGGGCGGCTTACGGATGAAGAGTTTGCATTAATCCGCATGCACCCTGTTTATAGTGAGAATATTTTGGAACCACTGAACGAACTAGGTCAGCTATTGTTATATGTACGCAACCACCATGAACGTTTTGACGGCAAAGGCTATCCCGATGGTTTGGCCGGTGAACAAATTAGTCTGGGAGCTAGAATACTGTGTGTTGCCGACTCCTATGACGCCATGATCTCCGAACGTCCCTATAGTCCCAGAAAAACAATAAATCAAGCAGTCGATGAACTCAAATGTTGCGCCGGAAGCCAATTTGATCCTGAAATTACCCGGATTTTTATATCGATTTTAGAATCGGAGCAGGCTCAAAACGAAGCGGCGGTCGGTTAAACATTTACACAAAAACCCTTAATCTCTTCGGCAATAACTCGATCTCAAGCTTTTTTACCTCCGAGTAAGGAATCTCTCCATCCACCTCAACCGCTACCGATTCCATTGACTCAATAACAATCCTTTTGGCATGATATAGTTTTAACACCGACTCATTTAAATGTTCTCCCTTCATAAACATTGGGGTCAGACGCATTATAGTTAAACGATCCACTGCTTGACTCACCAAAACATCAAAAAGGCCATCATCAGCGCGAGCCTCCGGGCAAACCCAAAAACCACTCCCGAAACTACGACCGTTCATAATCGCCGTCAATGTCGCATCCTGCTCAAAAGGTGGGAGATCGTCTATTTCCAGACGAAGCTTGGGAATTTTATAATCAATCAATGTCTTAATGACAGCAGTAAGGTAAGCCGAAAGGCCCGTCAGAAACCGCGGGATATGTTTAAGGTTGTAAGTGGTCTGCGCTCCAAAACCGATATCCATTCCATTCATAAAATATTGCGGCCCGTCGATGGTCTCCGAGTGAAACAAACCGCCTTGAATTCTTCCACAATCAAACAAATTAGTCTCACCGTCGGCAATTTTGCGGACAGCTTCCCGCCAATCAAACTGTTTTCCGCCGATTGGGGTCTCGGGAGGAATTATCTTAGCAAAGTCATCACCATTGCCAAGGGGAATAATCCCTAATGGAATAGTTTCCATTTCTTTTGAAGCCCGCATTAGGCCATTTACAATTTCATGGATCGTTCCATCACCGCCGACACCAACAACGGCAGAAAAATTCACCGGAGCTTCTTCAGCTAACCGTACCGCATCCAAAGGACCTTTAGTCGCGGCAGCCTCAAAAACAACTCCCGTTTCATGCAATGCCTTTGCAACTTGCGGCCAGTATTGTAGTACCCGTCCCCGCCCGGCGGTGGGATTATATATTACCAAAATCGGTTTGATCGGGACCATCTCCTAAATAAGTCAGAATGATTAAGTGAATAAATTCTGCTTTTATTAGGGAGTTCCTTCAATACTTTTACTTTCACCACAGAGAACACAGAGGTCACGGAGTAAAATTTAAATCATAAAACGCTTTATCCCGTTTTTAAGTACTTCTACGTTAAAATTAATTAATAAACCAACTTTGATCTTTGCCAGCTTCATATATGTTAATAACTGGGCCTCGTGAATCCCTAAAACCTCTTCAATAGCTTTCAACTCCAAGATAACCCTGTCATCAACCAACACATCTACCCGATATCCACAATCTAAATATATTCCTTTATATTCAACAGGCAAATGCCATTGAATCTTAAAAGGTATTTTTAAAATACCCAACTCATGAGTAAGGCATTGTTCATACGCAGATTCCAATAACCCAGGACCAAGCGTACGATGAACTTCAATAGCACAACCAATAATTCTTCCTGTTAACTCATTGATATTTAACATCTCTAATCCCCAATCTGGTCTTTAAATATAAGACCCAAAGTCATTATGGCATCTAATTACTATGAAGTCAAATGACCTCAAGACTAGTAGGGTTTAACATTTGAAAATTAGTCTTCAAAATCATAGAGTTACAGTAGATAAGGCATTAGGCGGCAAGATATCACTTGTTGCCGCCGTGTAAAAAAATTCTCTGTGTCCTCTGTGTCCTCTGTGGTAATGTTGTTCTTCTTATTAACAAATACAAACAACCTCTTATCTAAAATACTCCACTCCCGCCTCAAAGATCCGCTGGTCCTTCTCACCCGGTACATTCTTGTATAGGTTAGTCCCAATACGCTCCGAATGACCCATTTTGCCTAAGACTCTTCCATCCGGACTGGTAATTCCCTCAACCGCCTCCAGTGATCCGTTCGGGTTGTACCGAATATCGTAGGTCGGATTTCCCTCGATCTCCACATACTGGGTAGCAATTTGACCGTTTGCGGCCAATCCGGCAATGACCTCCGGACTTGCTACAAAACGGCCTTCTCCGTGAGATACGGCCACGGTATGAACATCGTCTACCTTAACCTTGCTCAGCCAAGGTGAAAGATTAGAAGCAATCCTGGTCCGGACTAGACAGGAAACGTGCCGTCCGATGGTATTATAAGTCAAGGTAGGAGAGTTAGCGTCAATCTCTCGAATCTCGCCATAAGGTACAAGTCCAAGTTTGATTAAAGCCTGAAAACCATTACAAATACCTAATATTAATCCATCCCGTTCCTGCAATAGTTTCAGAACTGCTTCTTTGACCCTAGGATTGCGGAAGGCAGTCGCGATAAATTTTCCCGAACCGTCCGGCTCGTCACCGGCGCTAAAACCACCGGGAATCATGATAATTTGAGAGTTGTTAATCGCTTTTACCATTTCTTCCAAGGATTCTTCAATATCATCAGGGGTCAGATTTCGGAAAATCAGTGTTTCAACAACGCCTCCCGCCCTTTGAAAAGCTTTATGGGTATCGTATTCACAATTGGTCCCTGGAAACACCGGTATGAAAATTCGTGGTTTAGCGATATTCATTTTTGATTTAAGTCCTTGTTTTTCCTCATAAATATAAGCTTGCGGATTATCGTTAGTAATTTCAACCTTAATAGGGAAAATCTTTTCCAGCGGTTCCTCCCATTTTTTCAAGGCCTCCGACAGTTTAACAACAATCCCATCGAAAACAATCTCAGCTTCCGCTTGGGTCACTCCGATAATTTGATAGTCTAATCCTTTAAAATAATGGGCGGGATCGATTTCAGCCGGTAATTCAAGGACCAATGAACCATATCCCGGAATGAAGTACTGCTTTATGTCCATATTGACGGTGAATATCATCCCAATCATGTTTCCAAAACACATTTTGGTAATAGAAGCGGCCAGGCCGCCATCCCGGACCGAATGAGCCGCCAGGATCTTCCCTTGATTGATTAAATCATGGACAGTCCGGTAGTTACGGTCCAGTTGATCAAAATCAGGAAGCTGATACCGATCTTTATTTAGCCGGAGTAAAACCACCCTACTCCCAACTTCCTTGAACTCGGGGGAGATTGTTTTCGTCACATCCACAGTGTCCAAAGCAAAGGAAACTAGGGTCGGCGGTACCGAAATCTCCTTAAATGTCCCGGACATACTGTCCTTACCGCCAATAGCCGGGATTCCCATTTTCAACTGAGCATAATAAGCGCCTAGTAAGGCAGCGAAGGGCTTACCCCATTTTTCCGAGTCCTTGCCAAGCTTTTCAAAATATTCTTGCAATGTTAACCGTATTTTTCGGTAATCGCCGCCGGCTGCCACTATCTTAGCCACTGATTCCAACACAGCGTAAAGTCCGCCATGAAAGGGACTCCATTTTCCAATGGCAGGATTATATCCATAAGACATTGCCGTTCCGATAGTAGTATCACCGTTTAAGACTGGAAGCTTTGCCACCATGGCCTCAACCGGGGTAAGCTGATATTTACCGCCGAAGGGCATTAGTACAGTTCCCGCTCCAATGGTGCTGTCGAAACGTTCATTTAAACCCTTTTGGCTGCAAACATTAAGCCGTTCCAGATTTGCCAACCACGCTTCTTTCAAATCGGACAATTTCGAGAGAACTTCATCCGATATGGTCTCCAACGGATTGCCGGCTTCTTTGGGACTGTTTACAATCACAGCCGCTGTCTGTTGCACTCCATTGGTGTCCAAAAACTCTCTGCTAATATTGACGATGGATTGACCGTGCCAAAACATTTTTAACCTAGGTTCTGCGGTCACCTTAGCTACCACTGTTGTCTCCAAATTCTCGACAGCAGCGGCTTTACAAAAAATTTCGACATTTTCCGGAGCTACTAAAGCTGCCATCCTTTCTTGGGACTCGGATATGGCCAGTTCGGTACCGTCAAGGCCTTCATATTTCTTGGGAACGGCGTCAAGATTGATTTCAAGCCCCGGAGCCAGTTCCCCGATGGCAACCGATACCCCACCGGCGCCAAAGTCATTACATTTTTTGATTATTCGACTAATTTCCGGGTTTCTGAATAATCGTTGAATCTTTCGTTCGGTAGGCGGATTACCCTTCTGGACTTCCGAACCACAAGTTTGGAGCGACTCTTCGGTATGTTCCTTGGAGGAACCGGTAGCCCCGCCGCAACCGTCCCTACCGGTACGACCACCCAGGAGAATGATGATATCCCCCGGTTTCTCTTTTCCCCGGACTACATTTTCACGAGGCGCAGCCCCAATCACGGCGCCAATCTCCATCCGTTTGGCGACAAAATCAGGATCATAAACCTCAGCCACTTGACCGGTGGCAAGACCGATTTGATTACCGTAGGAACTAAACCCGGCCGCTGCTTGGGTAGTGATTTTACGCTGCGGCAATTTTCCGGGCATTGTATCGTCGATTCGGGCACGAGGGTCGGCGCTACCGGTAACACGCATGGCGTGATAAACGTAAGACCTTCCGGAAAGCGGATCGCGAATGGCCCCGCCCAGGCAAGTAGCGGCTCCTCCAAAGGGTTCAATCTCCGTCGGATGGTTATGGGTTTCATTTTTAAACATTACCAACCATTCCTCGGGCTTTCCATTAACTACAGCCGAAACAGTAATACTACAAGCATTAATTTCATCGGATTCCTCCAGATCGTTTAAAAGTCCTCGTTTCCTAAATTCCTTCATAGCGATGGTCGCTAAATTCATTAAGGTTATTTCCCGGGAATCATTACCGTACAAATATTCCCGTGATTGTATATAACTTTGATATGCGGTCCGAATCGCTTCAGCAAAGGGGCCGTCTTCAATTTTTACCGATTCAATGTTAGTTAAAAAAGTAGTATGCCGACAATGGTCCGACCAATATGTGTCAAGCACCCGAATCTCGGTCAGGGTCGGATTCCGCCCTTCGGTTTCACGGAAATATGCTTGACAAAAAGCCAGATCCTCTAAAGACATAGCCAACCTCATCTCATTGCGGAGTTTTTCCAAGTCAGCATTGGTTAGAATAATGAAATCTTCGATTAGCGGTACATCACCGGGATAAGAGATTTGAATTTCCAGAGTTGTTGGTTTTTCCAAATGAGCCTCTCTTGATTCCAACGGGTTGATGCAATAGTTTTTGGCCTTAAGATATTCCGCTTCCGAAATTACTCCCGAAAAGATAATGATTTTAGCAACTCGAACTTCCGGGCGTTCCCGATGGGCTAAGATTTGAATACATTGGGCCGCCGAATCGGCCCGTTGGTCATATTGGCCCGGTAAATACTCAATAGCTAAAACCCGATCCTCGGGTTTAAACTCCATTATTTCATCAACTATATAATCAACCGGTGGTTCGGCAAAGATAATCTCCCGGCCTTCCCGGTACTCATTTTCGGAAATGCCTTCAATATCGTAACGGTTGATGATTCTTACCGCCTTTAATCCGGTTATCCCTAAATTATCTTTTAAATCCCGATACAGGCTCCTGGCTTCCACATCAAAGCCGGGCTTTTTCTCCACAAAAATCCGCCGAACGTTGCTCATGATATTCCTCCGTTTAAAGTCTCTTTCAGTTTTAATGTAACATCAATATTATATTATGTTATAATAGATTAGTAAAATTAATATTGTTAATAAGTTATATTAGTTTAATTAATACAAAAACCGTTTCGGCGTTGTTGATTATTGCGGCGGATCTTTTTTTGAGAACAGCCCTATGATTTTTTCGTGCGGCGCTTCAATTATTTCGTGCGGTTCTATGATTTTTTCACGCGGCGGATCGGTTTTTCGATGCGGACCTATGATTTTTTCACGCGGCGGATCAGTTTTTCGATGCGGTCCTATAATTTTTTCACGCGGTCCAACCATTTTTTGATGCAGTTCTTCTATTTTTTCGTACGGCTCGATCTTTTTTCATGGGGAGGTTCCAATCATGGACATTAATTTCGAACTTTATAAAATCTTCTATCATACTGTCTCCGCGGGCAGTTTCTCCGGAGCGGCCGAAAAGCTCTTTATCACTCAATCGGCCGTGAGCCAGGCCATTAAAAATCTTGAAACCAAACTTGGAGTCACTCTCTTTTTCCGGAAGACTCGCAACCTCAAACTAACTCCCGAGGGCGAGCTGCTTTTTACCCATATTGAACAAGCTTTTAACTTCATTAAAACCGGGGAACGGAAATTAAATGAAACCCAAAATCTAGATTTCGGTGAGATCCGGATCGGGGCCAGCGATACGGTTTGTAAATATTTTCTCATGCCCTATCTCGAAAATTTTCACCGGCTTTACCCAAAAATTAAGATTCAATTCATTAACCGGACCTCTCCCAAAATCCTGGAAAACTTAAAAAACGGGGCCATAGACTTCGGGATCGTTACCTTGCCGTTAACTGATCACAATGTAATCACTCAAGAATTGACGATTGTTACTGATATCTTGATTGCGGCGCCTAAATATGTGGAACTAAAGGGAAAAAAGATTAAGATGGTGGAGTTGTCCGGTTTTCCCCTCTTATTGCTGGAAAAAGCCAGCGCCACCCGGCGCAACTTCGACGCTTTTTTAAAGCAAAATAAAATCAACCTGGTTCCGGAGGTCGAGTTGGAAAGCGTGGATTTACTGGTGGAATTCGCCCGGATTGGAATGGGTGTGGCTCATGTGTTGAAAGAAAGCGCTTCAGCTGCGATTGAACGCGGGGAATTGTTTGAAGTCAAAGTTGAAGAAAAAATACCCCAACGAAAGTTAGGGCTGGCCGTTATGAATCAAGTTCCGTTATCGAAGGCGGCGGAGATGTTTGTTGATAAGTTAATTTCCACCAATTGCAAACCTTAACATATTCCATGACAATTTCGGTAGAACCACCGGTATTTTGTCCGCTTCAGCGCCTGAAATCTCAATTTTTCTTGGTTTAACCTTCTCCGGTTCCTCGAAACTATTAACCGCCGATAAATCGGGGCCGTTTAAGACTATATGCTCCAAAGGTTTTACCGAACCGAAAGAACGGAGATCGATGCTAATTTCCAGATCATCCTCTTGGTCGCAGTTTAAGATAAAAACGCTTATTTCCTTGCTCTCCTCATTCAAAACTACCGCTGATTGAAGGACCGGTACATCCCCGTATGTTTTCGAATCATATTTAGGACAGGAGATGATCGGTTTTAAAACCCGGCCTCTCCCATAACACGAAACCTGTTGGAAAGGGTAATAGGTGGTCTGTTTGATAACCGGGCCTCCGGGCTTAGTATAAATCGGGGCGATGGCATTGACCAATTGAGCTAAACAAGCGATTTTCACCCGGTCGGCATGATTGAGCAGAGTACAGATTAATCCCCCAAAAACCAAAGCGTCGGCCAGATTATAGGTCTGCTCCAACCTTGGTTTAGCAAAATCCCAGGTATCATATTCTTGAAACCTGTTCGCCCAGACATTCCATTCGTCAAAAGACAACTGCATCGTCTTCTTACTGCGTTTTTGGGCTTTCACATAATCAGCCGTTGAAACAACAGTATGAATAAAATTGTCCATATTCATAAAGGACGCTAAAAAATCCGCCAAATTGTCCGTATCGTCATGACCGTAATAACTATGAAGCGAAATATAATCCACTTGATCGTATAGATATTCCAAGACAATCCGGTCCCATTCCGGAAAGGTCGGCATCCACGAGCCGGAACTGCCACAAGCCACCAATTGAATTGATGGGTCAACCCAGCGCATGATTTTAGCCGTCTCCAAAGCTTTTTTACCATAATCGTCTGCTGATAAACGACAGATCTGCCAGGGACCATCCATCTCGTTACCCAGGCACCATACCTTAATGTTATGAGGTTGTTCGTGGCCGTTTTTCCGGCGCAGATCGCTCCAATAGGTCCCGGAAGGGTGGTTGCAGTATTCAACCAAATTACCGGCATCAGCAGAAGTACCCGTCCCCATATTGACTGCCTCCATCACCTGGGAACCGGCTTTTTTACACCAATCGGCGAATTCGTCGATCCCGATTTCATTAGTTTCAATCGATTTCCAAGCCAAGTCCAAACGTTGCGGCCGTTCTTGAACCGGTCCGATCCCGTCGGTCCAATTATATCCGGAAACGAAATTGCCTCCGGGGTAACGGATGATCGGGACCTTCATCTCTTTGACCAAATCTAAGACATCTTTGCGGAAACCTTGTTCATCGGCGGAGGGATGTCCCGGTTCATAGATGCCGGTATAGACGGCCCGTCCCAGATGTTCGATGAATGAACCGAATAATCTGGGATCCGTGGTTCCGATAATATGATCTTTATCGATGATACACTTCGCTTGTTTCATATAAAAGCTCTCCTAATTTTTTCATACGCTCAAATCATCTATTAGATAAGATAATTATAAATCTAATTGGATGAATTGTCAGCCTTTAACCGCTCCTTCAACCATTCCTTGAATAATCAACTTATTAAACCTTAAATAAATTAAAACCATTGGCAGACTGACCAAAATCATCGCCGCGGCTTGGGCCGGATAGTTGGTTGAATATTGGGTTCCGATTGTCGCTAAGCCCACCGGTAATGTATAGTTCTCGGTTTGTTGCAATAGGACTAAGGGAAATAGAAATCCATTCCAGGAATTAAGAAAAGTAAAAACGCCAACCGTGGCCATAGCCGGTTTGGTCATGGGCAACATCACTCTCATAAACACTCCCACTTCGCTGGCGCCGTCGATCCGGGCCGCCTCCGCTAAAGAATCGGGAATATTCATAAAAAACCCTCGGAAAATATACATGGCTATCGGAATTCCAAAGACGACACTAGGTAGGATCACCGATAAATGGGTATTCACTATCCCCAGTTGACGGGAGAGAATAAAAACCGGCATCAGCACCATATGAATGGGAATCATCAAAGCCCCTAAAATAACGATCGCTAACAGCCGGACAAAACGGGAAGAAAACTTGGCTACAACATAACCGGCCATCGAACCGAAAATCAAGACCAATAGTAAGGTAGTAAAGGCGATAATGCCGGAATTAAGAAACCATTGCCAAAAATAAGGGGCTATTATAATGTTTTTATAGTTTTCTATATGTAATCCGGTGGGCCAAGCCATTTTATAATACTCTTCCAAGGTTTGAAAAGATATGAATACTACATAAAATAATGGTACAAGTACAATTAAAGTTAAGAACGCTAAAAATAATTTGGCAAGGATATTATTATTAATTTTATTATTCGAAGAATTCCCTTCCCAGTCATATTTTATTTCCGCAAATTCAGATTTCAACGGTATGACCTCCTTTAGCGGACTCGCGATGCCATAAATTCTGGATTAAAGTAGCGCATAAAGCGCAAACCAATATTATGACAGCGATCGAACTGCCATAACCAAATTCCCTGGCCTGAAAAGCCCGGTTATACATATAAGTCGCTAGGACGTCCGTCTTATGAAATGGTCCACCCCCAGTTAAGATCCAGATCAAGTCAAATAACTGAAAAGAACCGACCAGACTGATAATCAAAGTAACCCGAATAACTTCGGAGAGCATTGGTATGACAATCTTGGTGATCATTACTAACCCCTTGGCGCCATCAATTTTGGCGGCTTCCAAGACATCTACCGATAAGGAGTTTAAACCTGCCGAATGGATCACACAGTGGTAACCGAAATACACCCAAATTATCACTACTAAAATAGCGCCAATGGCGGTTTTAGGGTCGGTCAGCCAAACTCGGGCCAAATCCGGCAATCTAATCATTTTTAAAAAGGTGTTTACCGTACCATATTGATAATCGTAAATAAATCGCCATAACAAACCGATCATTACCATTGATAATATATTGGGAATATAAAAAAACACTTTCGCCAATTCCGCCCATTTATTGTTAACAATATAAACAAGATAAGCGGTAATAAAGGATAAAGGTAATTGAATTAATAAGGAAATCGCAATTACAAATAAATTGTTCTTAAGCGCGTTATAAAAATTAGGATCTTCAAACAAACGTAAATAATTGCCAAAACCAACCCAAGTCATTTCTTTGGATATACCATTCCAGGAGTTTAATGAATAATTAAGCGTCGAGATGATCGGCCAATAAGCAAAAGCTAAAATCAACAATAAAGCCGGGCTGATAAATAAACCCACAAAGAGTTTACGACGCAATGATGATCCACTTTTCGTATACGCCATAACTACTCCTCCTTTCTGAAACGTTCATCAATTAAAGAACAATGGTTTTAATTTAGGCGGTTTCATAATATTGTATGGGAATATAAATTATTGAAATTATGAAACGCGCTTAATTAAGAGGAGTGGTCGAAAATCGGCCACTCCTTAAGGGATTATGTGAATTTTACAAATTACTTAATACTTCTGGCTTTTTCCATTGCAGTCGCTACTTGTTGCGGTGTTTTAGCGCCGGCCAATATTTCTTGTAAACCTTGTAATAAACTTTGAGTCATTGGAGCCGGTAGATCTTGGTCCCACCACAAAGTTAAAGAGCTGGCATTGGCTAAAACATCGGCGATCTTTTTCATCTGTGGAAGAGTGGCGTCATCCATATAAGGGCTTGCCAAAGCAGCTAAACTGCTGGATTTAACAAAGCGCTCCGCTGCATTTTCCTTATTGGACATGAAGTTCAATAACTTGATAGCAGCCTCGGGATTTTTACAGGACTTATTGATGGAATATCCATCAGCAGCGCCCATAATGGATTTCGAATCGCCTTTACCGCCTTCTACCGAAGGATAGGTAAACAAATCCCATTTATCAAAATCAACTTTATTTTCACCGGTGAGAACCGTATAAAGCCAATTTCCCATCGCCATCATGGCCGCTTTGTCCTGCATCATCAATTGGCAAGAGTCGCCCCAGGTAAGGTTTAAAGCGTCAGGCGGAAAATAGCCTTTTTTAACAAGGGTTTCTAACATTCCAAAAGCTTTTACGAAAGCCGGATCGTCAAAACGGGCTTTACCGGATTTGGCGTCTTGATATAATTTGGCGCCTGCCGACCGGTCAGCCATATACATGAAGGCGTGTAAAATAGTCCAGGAATCTTTACCACCGACGGAAAACGGAATAACGCCCTCTTTTTTCAATTTCTCACAGACGGTCAATAATTCTGACCAGGTCTTGGGAGGAGTTAAACCGTATTTAGCAAATATTTTTTTGTTATACCAGACGGTATTGACAGTCGGGAAAAATGGAATACCGTAAATTTTTCCATTAAGGGTATGGTTAGAGAACAAACCTTTGGATAAACCCCAGTAATCTTTACCTACCGATTTGGTCAGATCATAGAGCAACCCTTCACGCGAATAGATGGCTTGTGTTTCACCGCCCCAGTTGAAAAAGATATCCGGACCGGCCCCACCCAGCATAGCCACTTGTAACTTGGTTTTATAGGCTTCATTTTCGGTATAGTTATACTCGACCTTAATATTGGGATTTGCTTTTTCAAAAGCCCTAATTTGGTTAATTAGACACATACCAAGCGAGTCGGTTTCATTAGGTCTTTGGATACTCCAAAAGGTAAGCTTCACCGGCGCGGCTGCTCCGACAATACTCATTCCGGCCAGTAAGACAACGAAGAGCAGGACCCCGAAAGTCCAGAAAAATTTCTTCATACTGCTATACCCTCCTTATTGTTTTTGAAGAGAATACTAATCCGTTACAGAACGTAATCCCTTGTACCAATTGTAACAATAAGGTTAACATTATCCTAGTGCTCAAAAATTGTCCTTAGATACCAAAATTTTGACCTCGCTTTGAGATCTTAGCTAAGCTAATATATGAGAATTGCATAATTACCTTAGTTGGCCCTTCAGTCACAATATATAGTGGCAAACCCAGGAGTCTATCAATATATTGTGAGCTGAAGCTTAAATTTAAAATTATGCAATTCTCTCAATTTTACACAAAAGGCGATAATCTATTGAATTATTACCCAATCCTCATTTTCTTCGATAAGCTTCTTCAATCATTGCGGCGGCTTGCTCAGGACTACGCCTTCCGGCCAATAAATCTTGTAAACTTTTAAGTAGACTTTGAGTCACCGGTTCCGGCAAATCTTGATCCCACCATTGAGTTAATGAGGAAGCGTCTGCCAGCAGTTTGGCGATAGCTTTAATCTGGGGACGATCTTGCTCGCCCATATACGGCGTTGCCAGAGCTACCAGTTTACCGGTGATTTGGTAGCTTTCGGTCAGACTTTCCCGACTGGCGATGAATTTGAGGAACTTCAGGGCAGTTTGGGATTTTTCTGATTTTTTAATGGAAAATCCGGCTACCGCTCCAATGACGTTTTTTACCCTTCCTTTGCCTCCCGGCAAAACCGGGAAGGGAAAAAAGTCCCATTTATCAAAATCTTGACGCATTTGATTGGTCAACCGCAGATACTCCCAGTCGCCCATGAACATCATTACCGCTCTATTTTGAATTAACAACTGGGAGGAATCCATATAACTCAAGCTTAAAACCTCGGCAGGCAGGTAGCCTCGATCAGCCAATTGTTTTAGCAGTCGGAAAGCTTCGACGAACTCCGGCCGGGTAAAACTGGTCCGACGGGATTTGGCGTCCTGATATAAATTATGTCCAGCCAGCCGTTCCACCAAATACATATAGGGGTAAAGAATGGTCCATGGTTCCCGGCCACCCATCGCTACCGGTATATATCCCTTGGATTTGATTTGGGCGCAGAGTTTCAGGAAATCATCCCAGGTTTGCGGTGTTTGCCAGCCATAAGTTTTAAAAAGGTTTTTGTTATACCAGATTACTTCCACCGAAGGAAAGATGGGAACTCCATAAATGTGATGCCGGTAGCTGTGAGTAGCGAACATCCCCGGTGATAAACCCCATTTATCCTTCCCCAAGTCTTGGGTCAAGTCATACAATAAACCCTCCCTGGAGAATATTAACTGGCTTTCGCCACCCCAGTTGAATAAAATATCGGGGCCTTCCCCGCTGAACATGGCCACTTTAAGTTTGATCTTATAGGATTGATTCTCCCAAAAACTGTGTTCAACAACGATCTCCGGATTGGCTGTTTCAAACCGCCTAATCCGATCTTCCATCCAATCGCCGGTAACGTCTAAGCCGGGTTGGTTGATGGTCCAAATTGTAATTCGGGTTTTTAACTGTTTGGCTCCGATTGGATGGATTACTATCCCGAATAACAATAAAAACAGGATGAATCGCAAAACTAGATTGGATCCGGACTTTAAGACATTCATTTCGTTCCTCCCGATTCAACTTTCGAACCACAAAAAATGTCTTGCCGAAAAGTTATTTCAATCAAAATCAACTTATGAAAATTGTGAATGATTTAACTACTTAATTTTGCCTTTCAATCGTCCAAGCTTCCCGCCCACCCATGGCTATCGGGATGAAGTTCGTCACCCTTTATCCCTCCCAAATTCAGACCTGTCAGTCCGGGACAATTCTCCGGTAATCGGCGGGGGTCATCCCTACCGTATCACGAAATACTTTGCAAAAGTAACGGCTATTCCAGAAGCCGACTTTAGACGCTATTTCATATATGTGTTCATCGGTAAATCGCAGCAATTCTTTGGCCCGTTCGATACGCAATTGTTGCAGGTAACTGCAAAAGTGCTTCCCCGTATATTCGGGAAAAATTCTGCTGAGATAACTCTTACTGACACCCGCCTGGCCGGCGACCTCTTCCAGGGTAAGGTCTCTGGTAAAATTAGCCTGGATAAAAGCCAATGCTTTCCTGATTGTCTGTGAACCCTGGGGCTGAGTAATCGCTCTAGTTGACCGGATGTAATGCTCCACCGGTTTCTCGATCAGCATTTGCCAATCTCGAACCGATTCCGCCCGGTCCATCAGTTCCGCCGGGTCAAGACCTTCTTCTTCAAATTCCGTCCAGCGCACTTGGTATTCAAAAGAGATCCGGTATAACGCCTTGATCAATTCCAACACTAATTTTCTGGCTTCTTCAGGACTGAAGCATTTGGGAATCACGTCTTCAAAAAGGTCATTTAAAAAAAAATGGATGGCCTCGGGTTCTATGCCGCGCAGTAATGAGTCCCACTCCGAGAGGAGTTCGGGAATTTGAGGATGTTTTGATTGTTGCAAATTTACTAAGTCGCTTGTTTTGAAATATCCTTTTTCCCATTGATAGAGGCGGATCAAATTGACTTCCCGGGTTTCCCTGAAATTCCCGGGTAATTCGTGAAATGAACAAATTCTCGACGATATACTGGTTGTTATCTTTTTCGGAAAGTCTGACGCCAACCGGATCGCAATTTTTTCTAATCTTGCAATCCCTTCCGGATCGGGTGTTTCCCCGATTCGATCTGCGACGACGCTAAAATCGCCTTGTTTAAAACCGACAACCTGCCAATCCCATTTACAATCCCAAATGGAGCGGAGCTTTTCTTCAAGATCCCTGCGGACCGCAGCTTGATTGTTTTCCATCCCTTCGGCATCTGGGGAAACGTGAACGAAAATCAATCCGAACCATCTGTTTTGGAAACCAATTTCCAATTTTTTAGCGCGAAGTTCGATCTCCCGCTCGTCCGTGGCCCCGGTTAGGGCGTCTCTCCAAAAAGACTCCAGCGCCAGTTGATGGTATCGTTCCAGATTATCGGTTAATTTCTCCTGTTGGTGTTGGGCCGAATGACGGTTTTTTAACACACCGCTGATCCGCTCCAAAAAATCTCCGGCCGTTCCTGGTGTAGCTTCGGCTTTAATAAGATAATCCGCCGCTCCCAAACGCAGCGCTTCCCGAACGAAAGAAAAATCGTCATAAGCGCTTACAACCGCTACGACAAGCTGGGGATAGTGTTGGCCGATCCACGCGGTTAGTTCCAGACCATCCATATCAGGCATCCGAATATCGGTAATCATCAAATCCGGCTCAACTCGCTCGATAAGGTCCATCGCGGCCTGAGCGTTTTCAGCTTCGCCCGTCAGACAAAAACCAAAACGATCCCAAGGGAACAAAGCCGCCAATTCGGCCCTGACATATTCTTCATCATCAACCAGAACTGCGCGCCACATTTCGATGCTCCTTTTCAATTAGCGGTTCATTGCTTTTCCGTTTGGAATCGTCTTGAAACGGAATCAATATTGAAACAGTCGTTCCTTCGCCTTTCGAACTATCAATCCTCAGGCCGTATTCCGGACCGAAGCTGAGTTTTAAACGTTCATCGACATTACGAACTCCGACTCCGGATTGATTTTGTTTCATCTTCCAAATTGCTTCCAGTTGCTCCTGGGATATTCCTTCCCCGTTATCGACAATCTTGATTATCACCCGGTGATTCTCGCGGATCGCCGCTACCCGGATCTTACCGCCGCAGAACTTCAGTCCATGTTGGAGACAGTTCTCCACAATCGGCTGTAATATTAAACGGATTGTCGGACAATGCCGTAATTCTTCCGGTAATTCCATCTCCAAGGAAAACTTATCCGGAAAACGAATGTTCATTAAGTATAGATAATGGTGTATATGTTCGAATTCATCGGCTAATGTTACAAAATCGCCGTCTCTGCCGATGCTTAGATGGAGAAGCCGCTTTAAGGACCGCAGCGCTTCGGCTACTTCACCAGGCGGCCGTTTGGCGGTCATTCCGGCCAGGGCTGCCAAAGTATTGAAGAGAAAGTGAGGCGCAATTTGGGCCTGCAGGGCTTTAATGACAGCGGTTTTACGGGAGCTTTCTTCCGCAACCAGGCGTTTGGTAAGAAGATCTACTTCGCAAAGCATCCGATTAAACGCCCGTCCCAAAGTTTGAATCTCTAAAGGACCGCTTTCCGGGGCCCGGACGTTAAAATTGCCTTCTTCCACCAAAAGCATTGCTTTACGAAGCTTGTTCACAGGTTTGGTCACAAAAAACGAGATTAAGGTAGCGGAAAAGATCGCGACTAAAATACAGATGACGCCAATCGAGACAATGTAATCGTATATTTGTTCCAGTCCGGCGTATAACAGTTTTGTCGGGGCCGAAATATATACTTGCCAGGACGTCCAAGGAACGGGCGTGGCAATGACCAAATACTTTTTCCCGTCAGTCGTCTCTTCCACCGTTTCCGTCTCCCGGAGCCGGCCCGATAGTTTTTGATAAGCGCCGGCCAGAACTTGATCGGTTGGAGCAATCCAAGGGAAGAACACCTGTTGACCGGGGCCGAATACAATCGCATCGCTTTGAAAGCGGCTCAGATTTCTTTCCCGCAAGGTAATATTGGTCATAATCGATTCGACGATCCGGTAATCCAGATGTAAAATAATCCAACCGTCCTGGATCTGGCCAGGTAAACTAATAATCCGCGCCGTTAACTCCAATAACCGGCCGGATACAGTCGAATCACCGGTATGATAGTAAGGAAGGTACCGTAACCGCCATACTTTGAATTCGTTGGAAAGATTTTGTGGAACCAAATCTGGTGGGATTGGTTGCATGGAATAAGTAGTTACCGTATTCCCTGCCGAATCGACCAGGATCAGCTCCGCGCCCGGCAATAAAGATGCTTTATATTGTTGGAGCAAATCGCCGAGAGCCAGCCGGGCCCCTTTAATCAACTGCGGTTTGGCGGAAGACAAATCATGCAACAGCGGGGCCAATCTTCGATCAATAATTAATGAGTCCACAGTGGTCTCGGCGTTATCAATCACGCTGCCCAACCGGTACGCTGCTTGGGACAACATGCTTCCGCCGAACCGGGACGTATGGTTTACGATGACTTGTTGGGCAATCTTAATTGAGGCGATTCCAATGGTGGCAACCACGCTAACGATAAGCAAAATCAAGGAGGCTGACAGCTGTTTGCGTAACGTGGCGGTAAAAAGCCGGTGAAGTTTCATGAGATTACTCCCACGAAAGCAAGTTTATGAGGTTTTACGAAGTTTCTCACTTGGAATCTCCCAGCTCAAGGTTGTCCGCCCTCAACGATTTATCGAAGAGAGCTTAATGGTAAAACAATTATCTTATTTACCATAATTCGATTAATATGTAGATTCATCCTTCCATGTAATAAAATTTGGCCGGGAATTATATTCACCTCAAGATCATATCAAACAAGAACTATTAACCCTTGATTATTCCCAACACGTACTTCTACATCGTTATTCCTAACTTTTTCCTTTCTTAACCAGCTCAATCACTAACTGATATTGTTCATTGTCCAACTTGGGCGTATTTAGTTTTAACCGGTATGTATTATCCTTTTTGACCGACCAAGAATCTGTCAACCGTACTACCTGGCCAAACTCATAAGTCTTTTTTGTATAATCGCTCCAAACCATATCTTCCTCGGTGAACTCCCCGTTTAGGTCCCAATCTAAAACATAAAACCGGATTGTTTGGTCTTCAATGACCATTCTTCCAGTCAAACATTGACGAAAACCAATATTAATCCAGGCTGAACCGTCAACCGAAAGCTCCTCATATTTGTACTCTCCATCCTCTTCAACAAACTCTTCGTCATTATTAATTATTCTAGTCGCCTCGGACTTGATTTCATAACCAACTTCGATGATACAGTCACGGTCCGTAATTGGTTCCCGAAAGTACTGGATAAATTCCCCTTTTCGTTCTAAATTTCTCGTTTTGAAATCGGCCCTGGGATCATCAATTAAACTGTCCCAATCATCTCCTAACTCGGCATCTTTGGCAATCACCGTCTCAACCTTAGCTTTTCCATCAAAATTATAAACCAGGATTCGATAATTACCAAAAGACGTAAAACGATCGGTTTTTAAAAAAGCATCCAAGATATCATGACCCGTTGATATTCGGTTGGTTTTAAACTTGGTGGCTATCAGATATTCACCCTTGCCGATAGTGATTGCCTTTTGAAGTTCCAAATCTTTTTGGAAATCACCCAGCCTGTCGTCAGGTTCGACCTTAACCGGTCTCACCTTGGATAAAGCGATATTACGGTAGGCCCATCCGCTGGAATCATGTTCTAATTCAACATTGCCTGAGAAATCAAACTTGCCCAATTCATCGGTACAACCGGAAACCATAATCATTACCAATAATAGACTACAAAGCATGACTTTTATTTTCATACGCGCCCTCCTTGAATAAACTAAGTTTCAGCTCCCAAAAATAATAATATTTCGGGAGCGCAATATTCGCAAATAGTTCCAAGATTATTAAATATCTTCGACAAAATGCCAAAATATCCTATTTAATATACAAGCAACTAAAATTTTCTAAACATAAAATCACTCAACTCATAAATAAAAATATTTAATCTTCTTAACGGCAGGTATTTCTGTTATAAAAGGCCAACTATATATTACATAAAATATTTCAAATATATATGTCGTAATAAGAGGTGATAAAATGACAAAAAAAATCGGCGTTTTAACGGGTGGTGGCGATTGCCCAGGCTTAAATGCGGTTTTACGAGCTGTGGTCAAAACAGCTGTCGGTAAATATGGATTTGAAGTAATTGGTTTTCGCGATGGATACCGTGGGTTGGTCTTAAATGACTATTTAAAATTAAAACGCTCCAATGTTTCTGGTATCTTGGTCAGGGGCGGTACCATCCTTGGTTCTTCCAACCGCGATAATCCTTTTAATTTTAAAATGGAAAAAGATGGCCAAGCTGTATACACCGACATGTCTGATCAGGTAATAAAGAATATTAATGAGCTTGGCGTTGAATGCATGATTATTATCGGCGGTGACGGTACCATGGCCAGCGCTCGGGATTTTGCCAATAAGGGAATGAACGTTATCGGCGTTCCTAAAACAATTGACAACGATCTCTGCGCCACTGATACCACCTTTGGTTTCATGACCGCGGTCAATACCGCTACTGATGCCATTGATAAACTACATACCACTGCCGAATCCCACCACCGAATCATGGTCTTGGAGGTTATGGGGAGATATGCGGGTTGGATCGCCTTGCATTCCGGAATTGCCGGCGGAACGGATGTAATTTTAATACCTGAAATCCCCTTTGATATTAAGAAAGTAGCCCAAAAAATCAATAATCGAAAAAACGACGGTAAAAGTTTCAGCATCATTGTAGTGGCTGAAGGAGCTAAACCCTTAGGCGGTAATATAGTAGTTGGTAAAGTAGTAAAAGATAGTCCTGACCCAATCCGACTTGGTGGTATAGGTAATTATGTTGCCGAACAACTTGAATCTCTAACCAGTTTGGAAACGAGAGTTACCGTTCTAGGACACGTGCAACGGGGCGGCACTCCCTCCCCCTATGATCGAATCCTATCAACCCGTTACGGGGTGGCTGCCGTGGAATTGGTTAAGGAAAAAAAATATGGGATGATGGTAAGTCTGCAAGGTAATGAAATTACCGCAGTACCAATTGAAGAAGCGATTGGTAAATTAAAAAACGTGTCACCCGATAGCGAACTGGTTACAGCCGCCAAAAGTATCGGGGTCGAATTTGGGGACTAGGCTTAAACCCCGACGACTTCCTTTACGGTCTCATACAAAATTCTGGTCCCTTGCTTCAAGTTTTCCAATGAAATCCGCTCGTCGATACCGTGCATCCTTTGGAGCTCGGACTCGGAGAGAATAATCGGGAAAAATCCATAGGCTGTAACCCCTCGTTTTCGAAAATACCTGGAATCAGTGGCCCCAGGAGAAAGATACGGCACGGTTACAGCTTTCGGATTAATAGTTTGGACTGTTTTTCTAATTATCGAAAACAGCTCGGTATTAACCGGAGACTCGGTAGGTTCGGCTGATTGGAGTATTTCCCATTCAACTGTTGAGTCATTGACAACATTCTTAATGGTACCTAAAAAACTTTCCGGGGTTTCTCCCGGTATTAGCCTACAGTCTAGAGTTGCCTCACATATTTCCGGGAGTACGTTAGTTTTTTCTCCAGCATGAATAATCGTCGGTGATATGGTGTTATACAGCATTGCTTGTACTGATCGTTCCTTTTTGTAATGCCGGTTAGCAAACAATTGCAGGCTATAATCAAGGTTCACCGAATCTTTGGTTAATCGAAGACCCCTAGCTTTTGCCATTTCCAATAAAAAATTTCTGGTCGTCTCCGAAAGCGATATGGCTGGTTTATACCGGGCGATACGATTAAGCAACACCGACATCTTTACAATTGCGTTGTCCTTTGAAGGCATTGAGGCATGCCCCGGACTGCCGTGGACTTTCATCTTGACCCAGAGTACGCCTTTTTCCCCATTTTGACAGGCATAAACCGGAATGCCGTTATCAATTTTACCTTCCCCGCCTTCATTAATTATGTATTCCACTCCCGCCAAACCAGGAATATCTTGTTTTAGTAGCCATTCTACTCCTTGTTCCGAACCGGCTTCTTCATCGGCCGCTGCCACTAAAATTACCTCACGGCCCGGAGTTTGTCCGTTTCGCTTTAATAAGCATAAAACAAGCGCCTCCATTGCCAGCATACCCTTCATATCGATAGCGCCCCGCCCCCAAATATAACCATCGTCAATTTCAGCGGCAAAAGGATGATGGCTCCATTGGACCGGATTGGCGGTAACCACGTCTAAATGGGCAATTAATGCCAGGGGCCTTGCTTTGCCATTTCCCGGGATTCTGGCTACCAAATTTCCACGCCCGGGCGCTGATTCGTAAATAGTTGAATTAATTCCTTCCCGTTCAAATATCTTTTGAAGGAACTTAGCGGCCTCCAACTCATTTCCCGGTGGATTGGTGGTATTTATTTTGATCAAATCCACCAGCAAATCTTGAACTTCTTGATTGATTTTGTCCCAATTGATAACCGACATAACAACCCCCGATTGTGATTTAATATTTAGCCAAGGGCTATTATTAATCGCCCCTACATAATATTGGGAATTATTCTTCCCCATTAATTTCCCGTTCCAATGTTTCTAAAAAATTAATCATTGTTTGGTTTCGTTTGATTGCCAGGTTTCGGGCGGTGTTTGTATAAAGAAGTTCTTTAAGATAGCGGAGTTTAATCTGCCACTCCCTTTGTAAAGAATCATCTTTCGGGCGGTTGCTCGAAAAATCGGTTTTTTCCCATTCCTCCCGGGACATATATACTGTTCCACCCCGTTCACCCAACCAAAGATAAGCCCGGGCAATGCCAATCGCACCCAATGAGTCTAGTTTATCAGCGTCAAATAAGCATTTACCTTCCAAAGATCGGGGAGGATTTTGATCTCGGTAACGGTGGGTTGCGATGCACTCACAGACAGCCTCGATAATGTTAGGCTCTTCACCGTGGTTTTTCAAAATTTGTCTGGTTTGAACGGCGCTTACCGCAGCGTGACAGACCTCCCCATCGCTTTGGGCCTCTTCATCACGGGCCAAATCATGAAAAAGAGCGGCCAACCCCAAAATCCATAAATTTGCTCCTTCGGCTCTTCCTATTTTAAAGGCTAAGTTGAATACTCTCTCAATGTGAGAAAAATCATGAGACGGGCCGGTCTGGTATAAACCTTTTGCTAAATCATAATAAGCCTTAAAATCGGTAGTAATTTCCATAATCTGTCCATTCCGTGTCATAGAAGTAAAAAAAATCCGTTAAAATCTTTTAATATATTTCCACAGTTGATTATATTTTCCTTTAATGTTTACCCGATAAAATAGTTCCTCCGGTTCCAAGATAAAGATTAGGAACTTCACCCATGATAATTGTTTCCGCCAACGGTACATCGGTATTGATTACTATTTCCTCTTTAACCAAAGGCACCACCATTTTAATAGTAGTTTTTATTATAATAAAGATTTTATGTCTAACCTGGTTGATTCCGACGGAATCAAATTGATCTTTTATTGAACTTTCAACTACTCCAATTGGTATAATTTTTACCGGCAAAAGTGGCCCATAACTTGCTAGAGTTTTCAGACCAAAAATTTGGCCCATAGGGATCTGTACCGTTTCCGATCGGAGCTTTTTTAAGTGCTCTTGAACTGTCAAAGTGGCTGCTGCTGAAATTCGATTTATCACAGCGGTTTTTGGTTCCAAATAAGCAACCTTGCCATCGCCGGTCAATCTTAGTTCAACTAATTTGCTATATTCTAATTCAGGTGCAATTTTGTTTTGAATAATACTATGGATATTTTCAATTGCAATTTGCCGCGCTTTGACTTCAGCCAATTCCTTTAAACTGGGCCTAATCCGAAAATCAATCAACCAAAAACTTGACAGCGACATAAGGAGTAAACCTCCAACCAAAACCAAAGATAATAGTAACCGCCTTTTATATGGGGGCACCTTAAATATAACCAATCTTTTTTTTAGTCTAAATCTCATAGACATCGCCTCAAGTGAATCTTATGTTTGATAATGCGAAGATATTATCCGTTAATAATGAATTGTATTGTAAATTATCCCCTTTCGAATGTATTTTTGTTTATGGTATAATTAATCTTAAGTTTAAAAATGCAATCTAAAAAAAATTTGGTATTATTACCAAAGTCAGTCTTTAATAACTTTATTTATTCTTATTAAACAATTTTTGTTCATATTCTATCGATCATAAACTTACATCTTAAATCCTAATGCTTCAATAATATTGTAAAAGTCTAAGAGTCTTCACAGGAGGATAAATTATGCCCATTTATAAAAACTTGAAGGATTTGTTTCGAAATAATCGGATAAAAAATACCGAGCTCACCAAATACTTAATCATTACCGGAACAGCCCTATTCGGTGTATTTCTTGGTTTTATCCTAGTTTTATTAATAAGTACCAACCGTAATCTTGTAGTTCTACCCTCTTCTAAACAGGCAACAATTTTTTATGACCTTAATAAAAAAGAATTTACCAGGATTTTTAGGGAGAACCGGCTTGAAGTGCCTTTAAATAGAATTCCGGATTTTATGAAAAAAGCAATTATTAGTAATGAAGACAACCGTTTTTACGAACACTCGGGAATCGATTTGAAAGCTATTGCCCGTGCTTTTTGGGTTGATATCAAGGGCGGCGGTTACATTGAGGGCGGTAGCACAATTACCCAACAGTTAGCCAGAAATGTAATGCTTACCCACAAAAAATCTTTCACCCGCAAAATTCAGGAAGCCTTTTTAGCGATCAGTATTGAACGAAATTACACTAAAGATGAGATTTTAGAAAGATATCTCAATCAAATTTATTTCGGGCACGGCTCGTATGGAGTCGAATCCGCCTCAAGATTGTTTTTTGGTAAAAGCGTAACCGAGCTCGAACCTCATCAAATGGCTTTGCTCGCCGGTCTTCCTAAAAACCCCAACGGCTATTCCCCTTATACCAATCCTAAGGAAGCTTTAGAACGAAGAAACCTGGTCATCGATCAAATGCTTAAATACGGTTCCGTTACTCCCGAAGAAGCTGATATTTATAATCAAAAGCCCCTTGATGTGTTGCCTTTGACTCCCGGTGGAAGACGGGCAGCCTATTTTGTTGATTATATCATTCAAAGTTTAAAGAAAATTTTATCCGAAGAAGAGATTTATACCGGTGGTTATCGGATCTACACCACTCTCGATCCAGCTGTTCAGCAAGGAGCAGAAGATGCTTGCGCTATTTTAACCGGAGGTGAACCGGATTCCAAAGGTGTAATCCAACCACAACTCTCTTTGTTAGCGGTAGATCCTCGTAGTGGTTACATCAAAGCGATGATTGGCGGCCGGGACTTTGCCAATACCCAGTTGAACCGGTCGGTTGCCGCCCATCGGCAATGCGGTTCGGCGATTAAACCTTTCGTTTATGTAGCGGCCGTCGATAGCCGTCTTTATACACCAGGCTCAATTCTAAAGGACGAAGAGATTAAATTTCCCACCCCTCAAGGCGAATGGGCCCCCCAAAACTATGATAAGGTTTTCCGGGGTGATGTTTCATTAAGACAAGCTCTGGAAGAATCGGTAAACATTATTGCTGTTAAGTTGGTAGAAAGCCTTGGACCGAGTAAAGTAATTAAATACGCTAAACAAATGGGGTTAAAAAATCTAGTAGTCAGCGGCGAACCAAATGACCTGAACTTTTCTTCCCTAGCCTTAGGAGGATTGACCAAGGGTGTTACTCCCTTGGAACTTACCGCAGCATATACGCCCTTGGCCAATCAGGGTGTTTACGTTGAGCCCATCGCTGTTCTTGAGGTTAGAGATGCCAACGGTAATAAAATCTATGAAGATACTCCTCGTAAAAAGATAGCTCTTTCTGAAAATACCGCCTATTTGGTTACGGATATGCTCCGGGGAGTTATTATGCGCGGCACCGGCCGGGCGGCGATGATTGACCGTCCTGCCGCAGGTAAAACCGGTACTTCCAGCGATTATACCAATGCCTGGTTTGTTGGTTATACTCCTGATCTGCTTGCATCGGTTTGGATCGGCAACGACTCTCAGAAAATCCCTACCAAAATTGGTGATCAGGTTATCGGTAGCGGAACAGCGGCCCAAATCTGGGGAGCTTTCATGCGTAAAGCGCTGGCTAAAACTCCTCCATCCAATTTCCCAATACCCTCCGGTATTGTTTCCGGTATCGAAATCTGCGGTAAAAGCGGTGGTTTGGCTACGATTTATTGTCCGGAAATCAAATATGAAACCTATTTGGCCGGGACCGAGCCTACTGAAAGCTGTATATTACACCAACCGTCATCGACTCAACCCAATTATGAAAACCCTTATAGTCCTTACTATAATCCAAACCCAACTCCTGCGGATGATAGTTTGAATCCCGATGCCCTTAACCAACCCCAGTCCAATCAGAATCCGCCGGCCAACAAGAAAAAACGGCAGGTAATAGTGAGAATCTGTACCGAAAGCGGTATGCTGGCCACATCCAACTGCCCGGACAGTCAAGTAATGACGGAGATCTTTACCGAGGGCGAGGAGCCGAAGTCGAAGTGTACAGTGCATAAGGGGGAATGACTTCAGGAGGAGTCAGGAGTTAAGGAGTTAGGAGTTAGTATAAAACTCTATAGAGCTAAAAACAGTGAAATGATTGTAAAAGTAAGACCTACCATTGGATTGGTAGGTCTTTAGGTTTATTATTACCTGATGATTAAATATGTCTATTTTTCAAAGAACTCATCTTGCTTCTCTTGCCCGCAAGAGAAGGAACAAAATCAAGACAGCCCAAATTCTATGGATGCGGAGGATCCGGGTTACCTATGAAGCCCGGATGGCTTTAAGGTGAGCGACCATGGATAGTATCAAGCGAACCTTCTCTTATCTTTGGAAAGAGAAGGCAGGGATGAGTTGATTTACTGAAATACCATGGTTTATTTTCATCTGATTAATAGAATAATTCTAAATTAAAAGTTCAAAGCGTTTCATCATTTGAAAACAAATAGTTGCCCATTTTGCCCTAAAAAAGTCTAGTACCCTTTGTGCTAGATAACGGGTTCCTGATCTTAAGCTAAAACCCTTTTCAGTTTTTATTAAATAATTCGCTGTCATTATAATTGAATCTTTACATCCTAATTTACTGGCATAGGCCTTGATCTTAGTGTTCTTAGATACACTTATCGGATCAGTATATACTGCCGATAAAGCGTTCGGATTGGTACCGTCAATGGTATACCTTATGGTGGCTCCATTTGTGTCACATGATAATTTCACTTCTTGCACTGAACGATAAGTTCCCCCTTTTGGATTAAAAGACGGAGGCGCTACCAAAATACTATAATATGCTGTAGAAACGCCGGAGTCTTTATATCCTTCTTTGCTTGCATACGCTTTAAACATAGTTGTTTTCGTGATTGTTAACGGACTCTCAAAAATCGGCGATGCAATGTTCGGAGTAGTCCCATCTATCGTATACCGGATGATCGCCTCTTTAGTCTTACTAGTGATTCTAATTTCCCGTGATGAAATATAGATCCCCGATCCCGGATTAGATGTCGGTGTTGCTGCTTTCGGGCGATTATCAATTACATAGGTTGCCGTTATCACTTCGGAATTGCTGTATCCGTGTTTATAGGCATAAGCTTTAATTATGGTTGTTTCCTTTACCATTATCGGATGAATATATACCGGGGAAGAATGGTCCGGATCGCTGCCGTCGGTCGTATACCGGATTACCGCTCCTTTAGTGGGACAAAAAATCTTTACTTTATAGGGCTTTTTATAGGTTCCAGGTTTAAGGTTAAAGAACGGCGCAGCGGTTTTCATATCATAAATCGCTGTTGCTACATTGGAATCGTTATAACCTGGTTTAACGGCATAAGCTTTAAGCGTTGATATATTTATCACCATTAACGGATGAGTATATATCCGTGAAGTTGAATCCGGAATGCTGCCGTCAGTTGTATACCTGATGATTGCGCCTTTCGTTGGGCAAAAGATCTTTACGATTTGCGGCCAATAATATGTTCCGGAACCCGGTAAGAAGGTAGGTGTTACTACGGTTTGGGGCATATTAATCACATAGACCGATGTAGCAACATTGGAATCAATCATTCCGGTTTTAGTCGCATGAGCTTTAATGGTCGTGTTTGCGGTTATTGATATCGGATCGTTATAGATCGGTGATGTAGCATTTGGAACGCTGCCGTCGGTGGTATACCTGATTATAGCATCTTTCGTCGCGCAAGAAATTGTTATGCTTTGCGCCTCAGTATAAGTTCCCCCTTCCGGACTAAAGACCGGTTTAGCAACTTGAGGGATATTGATTTCATAGGTCGCGGTAGCAACCTCAGAATCAATCATCCCGATTTTATAGGCATAAGCTTTAACCGTTGTATTTTCGGTTATTGTTATTGGGGTGGTAAAAACCGGTGATGAACTATTCGGAGTACTACCGTCAACGGTATACCGGATCGTCGCATCACTAGTTACGCAAGAAATTGTCACGCTCTGCGCCGAAGTATATGTCCCGCCTGCCGGATTGAAAACCGGTGTAGCGACATGGGGGATATTGATTACATAGATCGCGGTAGCAACATTGGAATCAACCATTCCGGGTTTTGTCGCATAAGCGTTAATAGTCGTGTTTTCAGATATTTTTATCGGGCCGGTATAGACCGGTGATGAAGCATTCGGAGCGCTGCCATCGGTGGTATACCGTATGGTAACATCATACGTGGCGCAGGATATAGTTACGCTCTGTATCCCGTTATATGTCCCTCCAGCCGGATTGAAGGTTGGTGTTGCTACTTGAGGAATATTTATTTCATAGATCGCGGCAGCCATATCGGAATCCATCAACCCGGTTTTGGTAGCATAAGCTTTAATCGTGGTATTTTTAGCTATCGTTATCGGACCGGTATAAACAGACGATGAACTATTCGGAATACTGCCGTCAATGGTGTATCGAATCGTCGCTCCGTCTGTAACGCAGGTTATTGTTATGCTCTGGGCCGAAGTACATATTCCTCCAGTTGGGCTAAAGGCCGGGGTTGCAACTTTTGATATGTTAATTTCATAAATCGCTGTAGCAACAGCGGAATCTATCATCCCTGTTTTGGTGGCATATGCTTTAACCGTTGTATTTTTTGTTACCGATATTGGGCCGGTACATACCGATGAGGAAGCGTTAGGAATGCTGCCATCAACAGTGTATCGTATGGTAACACCTTCGGTTTCACAAGATATCGTAATATTCTGCGCTCCGGAATAAGTTCCTCCAATCGGATTAATGGTTGGTGCGGCTACTTGAGGAATATTAATTTCATAAATCGCGGTAGCCACCTCGGAATCCATCATCCCGGTCTTGGTGGCATAAGCTTTAATCGTTGTATTCTCGGTTATTGATATCGGAGTGGTATAAACCGGTGATGAACTATCCGGAGTACTGCCATCAATAGTGTATCGAATCGTTGCTCCGTCGGTGGCACAGGATATCGTTACACTCTGCGCCTCGGCATATGTTCCTCCGGCCGGATTGAAGGCCGGTGTTGCAACAGGGGTTGGTGGCGCTGTCACTGAATTAATGGACACATTATCAATCCAAAATGTGGTGGGAAGTGAAGAATCCGTTGTACATGTAAAACGGAGTATCACTTCTTGACCGGCATAAGAAGCAAGACTGATTCCATCCAGAGTCCAGGTACCACGTTCTAATATATTGCTGTAAGTCTTGAAAGTTTTCAGCAGAACCCCCTTGGTATTATATAAACTGACATTCAAAAAATCATATCCGGTATAATCTGAGGTTTCGTCGCTTAACATATACCACCAGTAGGTAAGTATCCCGCTTGCAGGTATCACAACTTGCTGTTCGGCATAATCATTCGCATTATTGTAACCCCCTAAATGAAGACTGTATGAACCGGTTTGGGGCCAGGTTTGATCGATGCTTACATGTCCATCGGCGGTATTCCCGGTCCAGCCGATGCCGGGGCCATTCTCAAATCCCGGATTGATAAGAGAGTTTGGTATTGACGAAAATAAGTAAACCGCTGTTACAATATCGGAATCAGTATATCCTTCTTTCTCGGCATAAGCTTTGATTATTGAAGTTTCCGCCACCGTTATCGGTTCGGAATAAACCAATGATGAAGCATCAGGAGTACTACCATCGATAGTATACCGGATCGTCGCGCCGCTAGTAGCGCAGGAGATGGTGACGGTTTGTCCGGAACTATAATTCCCCGTTTTGGGGCTAATAACAGGAGCTTGAACCTTTAAAATATAATTTGCCGTTACTACATTCGAATCTTCGAGACCGGGCGCTAAGGCGCAAGCTGTAAATGTCATCGTCCGGTCCACCGTTATCGGTCCGGTATATACCGGCGATGAAGCGTTCGGAACGCTCCCATCGGTGGTATAATGGATGGTGGCGGTAGAATTAGCGCAAGAGATAGTTAAACTTTGCGGTGAATAGTATGTCCCGGAGCCCAGACTCAATTTGGGCGTATTCACTTTGATAACATAGTTTGCGCTTACTACATCCGAATTGTCAAGGCCGGTTATTGAAGCATAAGCCCTAATCCTAGTATTCCATTCGACTTTAATCGGGCCGGTATAGATCGGAGAGGACGCGTTAGGCATGCTGCCATCGGTAGTATACCTGATGACGGCATCTCTGGTTGGACAAATTATTGTTACCAGTTGGGTTGAAAGATAGGTTCCGGATGTCGGAGTAATTACCGGTTCTGTTACTTTGATAGTATAAGTGGAGGTGGTGATATCGGAATCCCGAATACCGTCTTTCGAAGCATAAGCCTTAAAGGTGGTCGTTTGGTCCACCGCCACCGGTCCGGTATAGACCGGGGATGAAGCGTTAGGAGTACTGCCATCGGTGGTATACCGGATCGTCGCTTCTTCAGTGGCGCAGAAAATGCTAACCTTTCTTCCGAAAGTATAATTCCCGGTTATCGGAGTAAAGGTTGGCGCAGCCACCCGGTTGGACGGATTGGTGATCGTATATTTCGCGGAAATAACTTCGGAATCTTCAAAGCCGTTTCTGGAAGCGTAAGCCTTCAGGGTCATGCTAGACGTTACCGCAATTGGGCCGCTGTAAACCGACGAAGTTTGATTCGGCGTTGTTCCGTTGGTTGTATAACGGATCACCGCGTCGCCGGTGTCACAAATAATGGCTACGCTTTGCGGGGAATCATAGACGCCGCTTGCCAAGCTAAAACTTAACGGGGCTACTCGCGGTAATGTCGCTAAGGGTTTCGAGATCTCGACCACATCGATGGTTGCCCTTTCTTCGCCATACATTAATCCTTCGATTTTAATCTGATCCCCGATGTTAAGTTGGATATTGGAGACAACCCTACTGACGCGGGTGGCGGCGGACAGTTCGACGGAGCCTAAATCCTGATCGGTGGTCCAGGAATCAATTAAAACGTTGTTGATATACAATTGATAAGTGGAGTGCCCGTTGTTTTGATCATAGTACCAGATTGCCAAATCCTTAACTCCGGGATCGCCGGAATAAACGAAACTGGCGCTCGCTGGATTGGATGTTACTTTGACCAGCTTTTCGCCGGAGGCGGACGAGTTGTCCTCTACCGTATAATTATATAGAACCATCGCTTCAGCTTCAAATCTATCAACATATCCGTCGTATTGAATATCGTAAGTATGGACTTCGAGCGGGGTTACCGGGACATCTTCGTAGCCGCTTACTGTTTCAGTATATGATTGATTATAACCAATTACATCCAGACTATAAGTTCCATTGCCGGTTCCGGTAACGACTAACTTATACTTTTTCGGATCGGGATTTAGAATATGAAGCGTCTTTAGGTCGGACTCATGTAGTTCTCCTGTTTCCGGGTCTTCAATACCTGCATGATGAATGTATGACGCCTCGGGGATCTCGTTATAGGATTGACCGGTTGCCGGATCGTAGCCGGTGCGTCTTCCCTGCGAATCAATTACTAATAATTCAGCCGGTGAGTGCATGTTAAAAGTAATTGACGGGGGAGCATTGATACGAGCATTTGAATGGATAAACCTGAAACCATGCACGTCACCGTACTTGCCTTTATATCTTGGATCATCATTTAAACTTTTTAACCTACCATCCGCTGGATCGCTAATCAGCCAATCTGTTACATTGCCTTTTTCATCTGAAACCCACCCATAAACTGAGACCCAATGGGTATTCATTATTTTCGAACTGCCTTCAACTCCCATAATCTGCGGCCCATAATGGCATATGTAGTCTTTTATTCTTTTTTCTTGTTTTTTTAAGTCCGCATTATTTAAGAGTCCATCATAAAAACAAAGCACTCCATTAGAACAGCCATATAATGCGACCGCATTCCAATTAATATCGGCGACCGGCCAATAACCCGTACATACAAACTTTTTTGTATTGTTGTCATAATATCCATGATTTTTAAGCCAATAATTTAAATCGGGGGGGGATAACATTAATACCATTGTAATTCAGCATGATAGCGCATGATGTCAAAGCGCAACCAATTTGTTTAATTGTAACCCTTTTTTCAGTTTTACCATCTTTTATTGCGAGAGGATTACTGCAAAAATGACTCGCCTTATCATCCGGAAACCGGCAGGCATTATCCATATGGTGCTTTTCATCATCTTTATTATCATATTTGCCCTGTCTAAAGTCTTCACCATGCTTAACCACCTCCGGATCGGCCTCGCCCTTACAGGTAATGATCTTCGAAAATACTGGAATATCATTATGATAAAATGTTAATTCCCATTCTCCTTCCGGTTTACAGCGGATACCAGCTATACACATTTGGTCTAGTTCTTCAGTTGGGTACGAGGATATTTGCTCCCCACTTTCCGAGTAAAAATGATTGTTCCTATAAAAACGTTTATTCCAAATTATTCTAGTGTCATCAGGAAATTTTAGCTCTTCATGCCACCATTCTCCATCTGTTGTGCCACGCAACCTAGTATCAATTCTAATCTTTTCATTCCCCATATAGATTATTGGATCATTAATGTCCATTTTTGTCCATATCGACTCAGCATACCGGTATATCCCGTTTCTTAAGACAATCGAACCATCTGCGCTTCCCAAAGATAAAACTTGAGAGCTGTTTGATTTTAGCTGCAGATTATCATTTTTTTCATTCCGGATATCCCCTTCCAAAGGAACTGGTTCTCTACTAAATATAATAGTTCCTATTTCATCTGTGGAACAATCCGGGCAATCCTGGGCCAGTATTTCAAAAGAAATAGTAAACAACATGATAAAGCATATAATACCGAATAACCACAATTTGTTTCTACCCAACTTCTTCCCCTCCTAATCTCACCAAAATCATTATCATTGTATTCAAACTTATTTGATAGGCCAAGCAATTACACTGCAATCCGAACCGCCGGCAACTACCATCTTTCCATCCGGACTGAAAGTCACCGAATTGGCATCGCCAATAAAACCGGTGAATACCGCTAATTGCTTGCCGGTAACAACGTCCCATAATCGGATAAATTTATCATCTCTGCTTGTCGAGATTATGGTTTTGCCATCCTGACTAAAAGCTACCGAAACGACCGCGCCGGTATGGCCGGTAAAAGTCGATAATAACTTACCGGTAGTCCTGTCCCATATCTTAATTGATTTATCGACGCTTCCGGAGGCGATAATCTTGCCATTCGGGCTAAAAGCTACCGAAATAGGAAAATCCGAATGTCCTGTCAGCCGAGTCAGTAATTCTCTGGTGGCAGTGTTCCATAATTTGATTGATTTATCCTGACTTCCGGAAGCGATGGTTTTACCGTCCGGGCTAAAAACTACTTTACTAGCAACATAGGATGGATCAGTAATGGTATCACTCGCTTCCCCGGTAACCGCATCCCAAAACATAATCGATTTACCGCTTACCGAGGCGATGATCTTACCGTCCAGACTGAAAGCTACTGTCGTCACCCGGCCAGGACTGCCGGTGAGTGTGGCCAGTGGCTTACCGGTGGAGGAGTCCCATAATTTGATTGACTGGTCGGCGCTTCCGGAGACAAGGGTTTTCCCGTCCGGGCTAAAGGTCACCGAATAGACGGGTCTGGAATGGCCAGTTAGTCTGGTAAACGAAGTCCCGGTTGCCGCATCCCATAACAAGATCGAATTATCGCCGCTCCCGGAGGCGATAGTCTTGCCGTTTGGACTAAAAGCCACTGAAAAAACCATACCCGAATGGCCGGTAATTGTATCAATTAGTTTTCCAGTAGCTACGTCCCAACGTTTGACCGAACAATCACTTGATCCGGAAATAATGGCCTTACCGTCCGGGCTAAAGGCAACTGAGTTAACCCCGTTAGAATAGCCGGTAAGTGTAGTTAACCGCTTTCTGGTGGCAGCATCCCATAAAATGATCGACTTGTCATAACTTCCGGAGGCAATGGTTTTACCGTCCGGGCTGAAGGTGACCGATTCGACCATATCGGAATGGCCGGTAAAGGTAGTCAATAAATTACCGGTGGCTACGTCCCATAACTTAATTGAATTGTCCCGGCTTCCTGAGACCAATGTCTTCCCATCTGGGCTGAAAATGACTGCAGTAACTGAATTCGTATGACCTTTTAATGTGAATAATTTTTTTCCAGTCGCCACATCCCAAAAGATGACCAAATTATGAACGGTTCCAGAGGCTAATAATTTACCGTCAGGACTGAAAGTAACTGAAAAGAAAGATTGATTGGACGGATCTGCTAAAGTTGTTAACATTTTTCCGGTCGTCGCATCCCATAGTTTTATAGATTTATCTGTACTTGTAGAGGCAATGATTTTACCGTCCGGACTAAAAGTGACTGATACAACTGGATCAGTATGGCCTGTTAGTGTGGTGATAAGTGTTCCGGCAGCTCTGCTCCATAATTTGATCGTCTGATCACCACTAGCGGAAGCAATGGTTTTACTATCCGGGCTGAAGGCAACCGAGTAAACATAATCGGAATGACCAATAAGTGTGGCTATAAGACTTCCGGTGGCTGTATCCCACAACTTAATTAAATTATCATTGCCTGCTGAGGCGATGGTTTTGCCATCTGGGCTGCAGGAGACTGAATTAACCGGGCAATCATGCCCGCCACGGGCCCAGAGCGGGGTTGGGCTGATGAATTCGCCATGCGCTAAACCGGTGAAAAAAAGCGACGCTAGAATCAATAAAATAGATAGCTTGATAGTAATGGAATTAATATTTTTCATTTGGGTTTGCCTCCTTGATTATGAACTTTCTAATATAATGCAGAATATAGTAATATCATTTTATATTTGATAATAAACCAGAATTGAAACCACTTTTAAATTTTTAATCATAAACCCAATATAGTTACCGCCTTTTGAATATTCATAATAATTCTCCCCTTCCTTAAAACCATCATGATAAGATTTGGGAAACTCATCATGAATCCCGTATTTTTCTAATACCTTTTCTACCGGATCACCGATCTTAATACTTCGAGCAGTTTGATACTCACCTTGCAAAACCTCAATTCGAAATATATAATCTCCGCCTACATAAATATCAAAATCACGGTAGCGCCAAAGGTCATCTTTTTCACTATGATTGTCAACTTTTACAGCGCCTATTTCTTTTGCTAAAGGTTCACCAAACATAGATAAAACATCATTGGGAGTAGATTTAATTAAACTGATACCAGCTATCGCAAAGTCTTCATCGGTATAGGTTTCTTCAAATTCTTTGCTAGGTATAAACTTTTTGTCTTCACTTTTAACTGTAGTATTTAATACATCCTGAGTCTCAAGTGCCGAGACGGAACCGACGGTATTATTGATATAAAACAATATAATTCCAACAATCATTATCACTGTCATCCAAATTTGTTTTTTCAAATTAATCACTCCTAACTCGAAAATTCATCAAAAAAACCTATTTCCCGGCTATACGATTACACTACAGTCACAACCTCCTACACCCACCAGAATTCTAATTTTCTATTTCTGCTTACATTTCTCTCATCATTTAAACATCTCTTCCAAAGCCTTCTCAAACCCAGCCTCATCGGTTTCATAATTGGTACACACAATCTTCCCTTCCCGATCTACCAGAACCAGCTTTGGTAATTTATTAACTTCAAATGCAGTCATAACTTGCCGGTTATTACCATCAACCCCCAAACAATGCAGCCAAGGCATTTTCCAAGGGCCTCTCCGGAAAGCTTCCACAACCTCAAAACTGCTATCCGCCGAAATACTGATGATTGTGAAATCTTTATCCCGGTACTTTTCATAGATATCATGCAAAAACGCCATTTTATCCACGCACTTTTTACAGCGGGTCATCCAAAAGTCCAATAGATATACTCTGCCCAATAACTTTTCTTGGATTAAAGTCTCGGCGCTGTCAACTAATTTTAGCTCGAATTCCGGAACCTCTTGCCCCTTGATAATTGCATATGAGGCTTGATCTGTTTCCGCGGAAATAATATTCATTCCAAAACCACTTATTATAAATGTAATAATAAGCAATGACAAAAAGCGTATCATTTTCGTCAAATCAATCTCTCCTTTATAATTAATCAATTGTAAATTCAACTCTCAATTTTAACGTCAATATTTCTTTAATGTAATTTTTACATAACGATTCTCCAATAAGTTAACTTATCCTTCCAACAAATAGAAATTTATATAAAATAAGTCACAAGTTCTTGAATCTAAATTATTTGTTGAAAGTATCCACTAAGAAAATAAAAGATTACCCTGTTTCTTAGATTTAAAATAAAAACTGATTATAAACTTTACTCAGTAAGAATATCTGACTAAGATGTCTAACAACGACTCACCCCACGTAATATAGCGTTTAAAGTTATATTGAGCCGGCCCCTCTCTGTTCCGACCCCGTTCTGAATGTCGTTTCAACAAAGAGGGGCGCGTGGACCGGGTTTTTAAATTCCCGTCTTGATCAGCCTTTCCTCTCTATTGATAAGACTTTCAGCATGATCTCCATAATAGAGAGGCTAGGTGAGTTGTTTTTAAGTTACTTTACCTGGGTAAATTTATAATCAAAGTTTGAAATTTAAAAACCAAAATAAATCTATCCCAACCCATCAATTCCCAGATTGACTACACATAATAACTGTTATACTATATATATAACAGATAAAACATAAACGTAATACAAAGAAGGTGGTCTTTTGCTCATCCAAATCGATTTTCAATCCGAGACCCCGATTTATCTCCAGTTAAAAAATCAAATAATCGAAGGCATTGCCACCGGAAAACTAAAACCCGGGGAAAGCCTGCCTTCAGTCCGTCAATTGGCGGGGGATTTGGGTATTAATCTGCATACGGTCAATAAAGCATATAATTATTTGAGACAGGACGGTTTCATCCTAATCCACCGCCAGAAAGGCGTGGTGGTCAATCCGGAGCGGGTAACGTTGGTCACCGATGAATATAGGTTGAGATTAATCAATGAATTGCAGCCAATTGTGACCGAGGCTTACTGCCGGGGAATGGATGAAAAGATGTTTCAAGAGGTCTGTAAAGAAATCTGTACTAAGCTAAAAGGAGGAGATTAAGCATGGATCTGATCTACACAGTATATAACTATTTAATTTGTTTGGTCCCGTTTTTGGTGTTTTTAGCCTTTACTCCCCAGCTTACCAGGAAAAGCGAGAGTTTTGGGGTTAGTATTCCTGAGGACCGTTATGAAGACCCTGCAGTTAAACGGATAAGGGATGTTTATCGGAAGCAAACCCTTCTTTACGGAGGTTTAATAACAGCATTATCTTTCGGTATCGATGCGCTTTTTAAAAATGACATTTCCTTTATAACCTTTCCCGTAAGCCTAATTCTTCTGTTAGGAGTTTCCTCTATTTTTTATCTAAAAGGCCATAAAAGGATGAAGAGTTTAAAGGCAGAACGCAAATGGACGGAGACCAGGCCCCAGGTAGCCATGGCCGATACCAAATTTCGTCAAAAGAGGATCTTATGTTCACCCTGGTGGTTTCTCTCCTACGGACTTTTAATCGGGGTTACTCTAGCCTTGGAGTTTATCTTTTATGACATTATTCCGGAACAAATACCGCTTAACTTTAATCTGCAAGGCGAGCCCGTCAGGTGGATTACCAAATCTTACAAAGCCATGTTTTTCGGACCGGTAATGCAGTTATTGATGGCAGGTTTAATGGTTTTCGTCTATTGGATAATCGGAAAAGCAAAACAACAAATCGACCCAAGTGATCCGGAACAATCTTTGATTAAGAATCAAATCTTCCGTTACCGGTGGTCTGTCTATATTGTATTTTCCGGTTTAATGCTGATAATATTGTTCGGATTAATGCCGTTTATCGGTTTAATCAAGATTGGTTGGATCGTAGCTGCCTTGCCTCTAGGAATATCCGGTTTGGTTGTTATTTGGGCAATAGTTTTATCCTTCACCACCGGCCAAGGTGGAAGCCGAATATCTATCGGTAAGACCAAAACCGGGGAACCGATTAACCGGGACGACGACCGTTATTGGAAACTAGGGGTTTTCTACTATAACCCCGACGACCCTGCCTTATTCGTGGAGAAACGCTTCGGAATCGGATGGACCAGTAACTTTGCCCGTCCGATGTCATGGATATTGATCATTGGCTTTATAGCCGTAATCATTATTATTATTGCAATAACCAATTCTTTAACTAAGTAATGTCCACCAATATAGTGGTTGGCTTGATTAGCCCTAAGGTCTTTTCTTGTTAAACCTAAAGTGTTACGTTCAATTATTAAATCGAATATATCCAAACTATCATTCTAGCCACTTAGACGGTACCCAAGAACCAGCGCTATTACCCTAATGCGCTGGGGTGATACCCTTGCCGAATTGGCTGAACTTTCAGTTACTCATTCGCTTCGTCAAAAGTGGTATAGTGCAAGGCGCGCGGGGAGTAAGGAACGGAAGCGTACTTAATGTACGTTGAGTACCGCAACGACCAAGCAACACAGCAATATGCCACTTTTCACGAAGCATCAGCCAATTCGGCAAAACCCACTTAACCACCCCACTCATTCATTCACAAAACACTTTACATCCATACATACATCGGAATAGCCTTCTCTTTCTCCCACGCATAGCGTTTGGTTTTATTTGCTTCGTTTTAATAAACTACAAAAATCCCGTGTACCTTAATCTTGGTCCACGGGATTTTATTATAAATCAATATTATTTAAGAAAGTATAACTAATAACTGTAAGCTGTTCACTGTTTTTTCAGCTCCACCACCGTCGCCCCCAGCCCGCCCTCGTTCTGTTCGGCGAAAGCATACGACTTAACCAGCGAATTTCCTTTCAAATATTGCTGGACTGCCTGTCTTAAAGCCCCGGTGCCTTTACCGTGAATCACCCGGAACCGGTTCAATCCGGCCAACACTGCCTGATCCATGTATTTCTCAAGCTGATAAAGTCCTTCATCGACCGTCATGCCACGGAGACTAATCTCGGCTGTTATCTGTTGAGCCGCGGCCATACCGGTCTCACCGGACTTACGTAGCGGACGCGATACTTTAACTTTTTCCTCAAACACCGCTTCCAAATCGTCACAGGCCAAATTTGCTTTGATGATTCCCATTTGGACCAAGGCTTCGTTATTTCCGATCTCCAGGACCGTGCCTATTTGGTCCAGGGAACGCGACTTGACCCGCATCCCCACCTTTATGTCTTCCGGTTTCAGGCCGCCTTCCGGCTTCGGAACCGCCGTCTTTTCCGCCAAACGGTCCAGTTCGGCCCCGATCTTCTGCCGGGCGGTATTGACAATTCCCGCTAATTCGCCCGCCGGAGATTCTCTAAGCTTTCGTAAAAGGTTTTCACTCTCCCGCCTGGCTTCCAGTAAAACCTCCCGCGCTTCTTGTCTGGCCTGACGCAGTAGTTCTTCTTTCTCCCGTTTGAACTTGGCCAACTCTTCCTCATAATGGCGGCGGTCCTTTTCGATTTTTAAACGGTCCGCTTCGGTTGCCATCCGGTCTTCCCTGGCCTTCTTACGATCTGTTTCAAGCTGCCTCAACATATCCTCAACTTTGGCTTCTTCGGCTGAAATATAGCTCCGGGCATTATTCACCAAAAAATCCGGCAGCCCCAGTTTTAAAGCAATCTCAAATGCCTGGCTGCTTCCGGGCAAACCGGTGAGCAGATGATATGTCGGACGTAAGGTCTCGATATCAAATTCAACTGCGGCATTGCAAATTCCCTCGGTTTTGTAAGCAAACACTTTGAGTTCGCTATAATGAGTGGTAGCGACTGTCCGTACACCCAGTTGGTGCAAGTGGGTCAAAATACTCATCGCCAGCGCCGCGCCTTCGGTCGGATCAGTGCCCGCTCCCAATTCATCAAGGAGAACTAAACAATCGGGGCCTTTGGCGCCATCAATAATTTTAACGATTTGGGTCAAATGGGATGAAAAAGTTGACAGACTCTGTTCAATGCTTTGTTCGTCGCCGATATCGCAAAAGACCTTATTAAAAACCGCAATTTTGGAACCGGAATCAGCCGGAATATGCAACCCCGACTGGGCCATTAATGTCAACAAACCAACCGTTTTTAAAGTAACAGTCTTTCCCCCGGTATTTGGTCCGGTAATCACCAAAGTATGATACTCTCTACCCAAGGAAACGGTGATTGGTACGACTTTTCCGGTCAACAAAGGATGTTTGGCGTTATACAATTGGATTTCACCATCGGAATTTAATAGCGGCTCAACTCCATGGATATTAAGGCTATACCTCCCCTTTGCAAAAGCCAAATCCAAGCGGGTTAAAATATTAAGGGCCGTAGTCAATTGATCGGAAACCTCTTTTACTCTTCCGGAAAGCTCTTTTAGGATCCGATTTACTTCCTCGATCGCTTCGGCTTCGATAATCCGTAATTGGTTATTCAATTCCACCACAGACATGGGTTCTATAAAAAGAGTGGCCCCGCTGGAAGACTGATCATGGACGATTCCCGGAAAAAGCGACCGGTACTCCTGTTTAACCGGGATCACGTAACGGTCGTTTCGTAGTGAAACAATCGGGTCTTGAAGATATTTGGAATTCTCCGAGGACTTTACGATGGAGTCCAGTTTATCCCGGACCCGGTTCTGGTTTACCTTGATTTGGGACCTTAGAGATCGTAGCTTGGGGCTGGCGCTGTCCAAAACTTCGCCATCGGGGCTAAGACATCTTTCCAGCTCCCGTTCCAAGCCGGGGAAGACCGCCAGTCTTCCACCCCACTCCGGCAAAATGGCAAGTCCCTTATCGGCCGTTAAAAATTCACGCATTAACCGGGACCCCCGAAGCGTTGATCCAACCTCCAGGAGTTCTTGGACCGAAAGAATCCCGCCGATTGATGCTTTTTTAACTGAAGCGCGGATATCAAAAATGCCACCAAGAGGCGCCCGTTCCGAATCAATAAGCAATTGGACTGCTTCCGATGTAATTTGTTGGGCTTCGCTAATCTCAGACAAATGAGTTAAGGGCCGGAGTTCCCGGACCAGTTCTTTCCCCATGGTAGTAGCGGCATATTCCTCTATCCTGGCGGTGATCTTATAATATTCTAGAGTCTTTAAGGCTCGATCAAACAACTTTATTCCTTCCTTCGTTTCATTTCGGCAATCCCCATTATTATAGATAATTTTCAGAAGGTTTGCAAGAAACCTACTGATAAACCCAAAAGCCGCTCTAAAGCGGCTTTTGTTATATTCTAATGATGAGCGAATCTATAACCCTGGTTCAGCTTTTTTAACATAATCAATCAAATAGGATGCAAATTCTTTAATATCTTTACGATGATTACATATAATACCGAATAATTCGTCAACATCAACTTCATTATACATATGTACCAGACGGTTACGATAGCCAGCCATCCCTTTTACTCGATCCATGAATTCCTGAGGAATAATGCCATATCTGCCCAACAATATTAAAATATCCCGATAATCTTCCGGTTTACCAAAACCTGATTTGACCAAAATATGCCGACCAATATCAAATAACGCCTCCAACCCGATCCGGAGATAGTGTTCGGCAATTGCATAATTATCAGGATTTTGGGCAAATTCTTCCAAAGATAATTCTGAAAGTCTTTCTAACCTATGAAGAGACTTATCAATAATAGCGGCCCGATCATAAACTAATTTAGTGCGAATCGACATCTAAAGTCCTCCCTAAACCGAAATTACCTGTTATCTCCTCATCCATAACCCGGTTATAGACATTAAAATCCAAGTAATTTCTGATTAGTTCATCTTCAAAATCGGTCCGTTTTTCTTTATCTCGTTCATAGATTACCTTGCCTTCTTTGATAATGTGAAACGCAAAGGAGAGCGATGCGCGTCGAATGTCGACCAAATCAATCTCCCGGGTGATAAATTCCCTAATATCAAAATAAAGCAACCCATTATCGATGGTAATCCCCTTGACGTCGCTTAAATAAGCCAGATCAATGTCGCTATCTTCATTAAAACTACCGTCAGCAAAGGAACCGAATAAATAAAACGCGTTAATCCCGTATTTGTCGGCAAGTTTTTTTATTTGATCTAAGTTAAACATTGATTATAAACCTATCCTAATCTTTTGGTTAAAGTATAACATTTCGAAGTTAAATCTTCCAGGTTTTCTTAAACATAATTCAATCTATTGCTGGTGAAGAAAGATTTTTTGGGTCGGATAGGCAAACTCAATATTTTTCAACTTAAATACACGCATCATATCGATATTGATCTCATGTTGGACATCCATGTAGCGATTGTAATCGCTGCTTAATACATAGTAAACCACCTCGAAAACCAAAGAAAAGTCGCCATATTTCATGAAATGGGCCCGGTCAAAGACCGTATCATCAAATTTTTCAATAATTTTCCGGATTATTTCCGGTATAGCTTCCAGTGTTTCGATAGGTGTTTCGTAAGTCACCCCAAACTGAAACATAACCCGCCTTTGCTCCATCCTTTTGTAATTACGGACTCGGGAATTGGTCAAATCCGTGTTGGAAAATACCAACTGTTCACCACCTAAACTCCGGAGGCGCGTAGTTTTAATCCCAATATGTTCAACAGTCCCCATGTATTCGCCGACAATTATGAAATCACCCAGAGCAAAGGGACGGTCAAAAAAGATGGTAAAATAGTTGAACATATCGCCCAACACAGCTTGAGAAGCTAAGGCGACTGCCACGCCCCCGATACCGAGGCCGGCCATTAAAGCGGAAATTTTAATGCCGAAGTTATCTAAAATAATAATGACCGCCAATGCCCAGACAATTATTTTAATTACATTGGCAATAACTTTAATCGATTGTTGTTTGGTTAAATCCATTTCTTTTGAACGGAGCAGGTATTTTTCCACACTATATTCAAAGACGGATAAGACAAATTTTACGCCAATAACGATTGTAAATAATAATCCAATGATATTAAGCCCCTTACTGAAAAGCGGCTTTAATTTCAAACCATGCATGCAAATATAAAAAATTCCAAAATATGACAAAGGTAGAAGTCGTTTTTCGATGGTATTCACAATAAAATCATCAATTGAAGTTTTACTTTTTTCAGCCCACATTTTCATTCGTTGCAAATAAAAATGCTTCAGAAACCAAATAATTATAAGTCCTAAAATAAATACGCCGGTTGAAATCAAATAATCCAATACCGTATTATGAAAAAATGTTTGGCGTAAAAAACCGTCCAACATCGAATTACTCCTTTCCTTACCTAATTTGATAGTAATTTATATTAGGCTTCTGGTTCTTATCATAATCTCCTGCTTTTATTTCTAAACTCTTTTCCAGAAAAGATAGATACCTTTATGATACTCTAGAAATAAATTATTAAGGGCATAGTCTGACTTACAAGATTATGCCCTCAATATTACTTCAAAATCTAGAATTAAATATAATTCAATGGATTCTTAGTCCGGCCATATTTTATAACCTCAAAATGAAGGTGTGGTCCGGTACTATTACCGGTAGAACCAACTGCCCCGATTTTAGCTCCCGTTTGGACCCTTTGGCCAACACGTACATAAATCTTGGACAAGTGTCCATATCTGGTTTTCAAACCGTTGCCATGGTCGACCAAGATAGATAAGCCGTAACCACCGTTCCAACCGGATTGTACAACCCTGCCGTCGGTGTAGACGTAGACTCCATTACCATAAGACGCAGCTATGTCCAAGCCATCATGAAAACGCCGCCGTCCCGTAATCGGATGAATCCGAGAACCAAAAAGGCTGGATACTCTTTTTCCATTAACTACTCCATAGTTGATTCGACCGCCCCTTGAAACCGTAGTTTTAGTCCCAACTCGAACAATGGCGTTAATTGGTTTCTTAAGAGCTCTTTCACTCTTAACTTGTAAAGAGCTTTGATAACCATTGAGTAAAGTAATATTATATACTACTTCCTTTTGGCCTTCGGTACCTTCCCTAATTATCTTTTTTTGACTTCGATAAAGATTGCGATCGTATTGATACTCGATTTTAAAAGGGACCGATTCGACGATCGTATTTTCTAATTCAACTACAACATCCAACTTCGGGTTTAACGGCTTTACTATCACTTTATCCCCGGGTAATAATTTATCCGGATCAAGGTCAGGGTTTAAGCTCTCCAATTCATTAACTGTCAAATTATTAGCGCGGGATAAATTCCAAAAATTATCGCCTTTTCTTATTTCTACTTCCACCGCTTCTTCTTCAATAGCATAAGTCTTTCTTTTAGCTGCCTTCAAAGTGTCGATCTCTTCCGGCTTGACTCTTACTTCAAGAATTTCGACATTTTGGGAGAAATTGATCGTTTTTACCTTGGCATGCTTATCAATATTTTTCAGATAATGACGTTGATACTGATCCAATAATTTGTCCAAGGCTTCTTTCCGGGAAACAGCAAACCATGTTTTACCGTTCACTACTAATTGATATGCAGTCTCTTTCATCAAAGCATCGGCAATGATTTTCAAACCGGGTAAGGATGCTAAAACAAGGATTACTATTGTTATTAGAAGGATTACTCTCTTTTGTTGCGGCAATTATGTCACACACCTTTTGTAGTGATGATATCCCGAAATATTGCATAACTTATTCTAACATAGATGTTCGTGTTACGATTCTGGGAAAATCTTGATATATCACTTAAGAAGTTTAGTTAGGGGTCAATAGTATTAGTTTCTTCGCTCCACTACTAATAAAAAACCGCCCCAGCTAAAAACAACCGGAACGGTTTATATTTATAATAAATCTTTCAAAGCAACCTTTAACTCACCGATATAGACTGAATCTTATTGGCCACCAAAGCCTCGTGCCAAACCTCATCCATCGAATCTACCAATTCGATCTGAATCTTTCGCGAAACATTGGCCGGGATTTCTTCGAGATCCTTCTCGTTCTCTTTTGGAACCAATACCTTTTTAATTCCACTCCGGTTGGCAGCTAGGATCTTCTCCTTCAACCCGCCGATGGGAAGTACCCGTCCCCTTAGAGTAATCTCGCCGGTCATCGCTACGTCCTTTCGAACCGGGCGGTTGGTCAGAGCCGATACAATCGCGGTTGCAATCGTAATCCCGGCCGACGGACCATCCTTCGGAATCGCTCCCTCGGGGATATGAATGTGAAGATCGTACTTTTCATGGAAATCTTCTTCGATCCCAAGTTCCTTAGCGCGGGACCGGATATAGCTGAAAGCGGCCTGTGCCGACTCACGCATCACTTCGCCCAGTTTCCCGGTTAAAATCAACTGGCCTTTACCTTTCACGGGAGTGACCTCAATCATTAAAATATCCCCGCCCACTTCGGTCCAGGCAAGTCCAGTAGCGACACCGGTTTGATCGGAATCTTCAGCCATATTATGCCTATATTTAGGAATCCCAAGAAACTTGATTAATATGTTTTTACTTAAGCGCACCGGTTTTTTCGAAGTTTTTACGATTTCCAAAGCTGTTTTTCGGCAGATGGTGGCCAATTGCCGTTCGAGATTACGGACTCCTGATTCTCTGGTATAACCATTAATTACTTGCCGTAAGATCTGCTCGGTAATGATTAAATCTTGCTTTTCCAAACCATGATCCTTACGCTGCTTAGCAAGTAAGTGCCTTTTAGCGATTTCCACTTTCTCCTCTTCAGTATAACCGGAAATATTGATTACTTCCATTCGGTCCAAGAGCGGCCTTGGAATACCGTGATAAGTGTTGGCCGTAGTAATGAAGAGCACTTTGGAAAGATCAAAGGGAACTTCCAGATAGTGGTCTCCGAACATAAAGTTTTGTTCCGGATCTAATACTTCAAGCAAGGCTGATGATGGGTCTCCCCGGAAATCGGTACTCATTTTGTCGATCTCATCCAACAAGATCACTGGATTTCTGGAACCAGCCTGTTTCATAATCTGAATAATCTTACCAGGTAATGCCCCCACATAAGTCCGGCGATGGCCGCGGATTTCCGCCTCGTCTCTCACTCCGCCCAAAGAAAAACGGACGAACTTCCGGTTTAAGGCGCGGGCTACCGATTTGGCAAGGGAGGTTTTGCCGACACCCGGCGGTCCGATTAAACAAAGGATCGGTCCTTTTAACTCTTTGGTTAACTGACAGACTGCCAAATACTCAAGGATCCGTTCTTTGACTTTATCCAAGCCATAATGATCTTCGTTTAATATGGTCTCGGCTACTTTCACATCCAATCGGTCCTCGGTAGAAGTGTTCCAAGGCAAAGACAGTATCCAATCGATATAATTCCTAACCACTACCGCTTCAGCAGCTAATGGCGGCATTTTTGCCAGACGATCTATTTCTTTGAGGACCTTTTCTTCGATTTCCTCTGCTAAAACCAGTTTGGAAAGTTTGGCGCGAAGCTCTTCAACCTCGGCAATCCGCTCATCCGCGTCACCCAGTTCTTTTTGGATCGCCTTTATCTGCTCCCGCAAATAATATTCTTTCTGGGTCTTCTCCATTTGTTTTCTGACCCTGAGATGGATTTTCCGTTCCATCTCCAGGATATCTATTTCTTTAATCAAAAAGGAACAAAGTGTTTCCAGTCGATCATGGGCGGATATCGCTTCCAAAATCTCTTGTTTCTCTTCAACCTTCAAATTCAAATGTGAAGTTATGATATCAGCCAAACGTCCCGGATCTTCGATATTATTAACCGAGACCATTACCTCGGGCGGAACTTTCTTACTAAGTTTAATTAATTGTTCAAATTGATACAAAGCTGACCGCATTAGAGCTTCGGTTTCATTATCTTTTTCATTAATCTCTTCTACAGGACCGACCTCCACCCGATAGTGAGGATCTGCCTGAAGATAACGTATCACGCGAATCCGGTTTAAACCTTCTACCAAAACTCGGATGGTTCCGTCGGGGAGTTTTAGTAACTGTTTAATCTCCGCCAAAGTCCCTATCTCATAAATATCATCTTCGGCCGGTTCGTTTATTTTTGCTTGGCGTTGAGCGGCCAAAACAATTAAACGTTCATTAATCATCGCCTCTTCAAGAGCGCTAATCGATTTGTCCCTACCAACGTCAAGCGGAACAACCATATAAGGAAAAACGATCATTCCACGCAAGGGCAATAAAGGAAGTGACTCTTTAAAAGGAACGGCCTCGCGTTTTTCCGGTTTTAACATCGGCAACCTCCTCAGGTTTGATATACAGAATGAAAAAATTTGGTTAAGAGATTTATTTCATTCTATATGGAAATAAAGTAAATAAAAATGAACAAAATTAAGAATTCAGACTAGTGTAACTTCTCTAATTTAAAATAATATCCTTTCAGTAATTTTTGGAGAGATATCCGTCAATACTCCAATATAACAATTCACTAACTTTCACTGTTAACGGATAACTCCAAGCTAAGTTCCTCCCATATTCGATACGCTTCAGTCAATTTTGTTTCAATTTTCGATAATTCATTAGACAATGTTAAACTCTTATTATAATCGGCAAAAACTAACGGATCGCTTAGTAGATTGGATAATTCCGTTTTATCCGATTCTAACTGTGAGATTTCAGTTTCTGTTTGTTCCAGCCGACGTTGTTTTCGTTTTAATTCACGCTGGAGTTCCTTATTCTGTTCCCGCCGCGTCTGTGCCTGATTTTTCGGTTTGACAACAGTCTCTTGTTTGGTTTGAGAATGGTTAGCATTTAAATAATCTTGATACGAATCAAAAGGGATTAAATTTTGATCAAGCACTGCCAGGTACCGGTTGACTACTTTATTCAAGAAATACCGGTCATGAGAAACAACCAGAATAGTTCCATCAAAATCAACCAATGCTTTTTCAATCGCCTCAATTGATTCCAAGTCAAGATGATTAGTAGGTTCATCCAGAATCAATAAATTTGATTTGGAAAGCATCAACTTAATGAGATTTAAACGCCTCCGTTCTCCCCCACTTAAATCGGAGACATTTTTAAATACATCGTCACCGCTAAATAAAAATCGTCCCAAAATAGTTCTAGCTTCCGTATTATCGAGATCAGCCATATCCATAACCATTTCAAACGGAGTACCGCTTAAACCGGAATCGTCCGCATTTTGAGGGAAATACCCGGGATAAACTTCATAACCCAAACGTAGATTCCCGGTATCGGGAGTTTCCATACCTAAAATCATTTTAATAAGAGTGGTTTTCCCGGCCCCGTTTGGCCCGATAAGTCCTACCCGATCTCCATATTCCACCCGAAGATTAATATCTTGAAAGATAACCTTACTGTCAAAACGCTTTGATACTCCTTCAAGCAGCAACACTTCCCGGCCACTAGCGTCATGGGCTTTAAAAGTTACCTTTATCGATTTTTGCTCGGCTGATGGTTTATCGATCCTTTCAATCTTTTGGAGCCGTTTTTCAACACTATGCGCCTTTCGTTTACTCTTTTCGGAAGCACCGGCCTCACGAATAAACTTTTCCTGTTTTTGCAAAATTTTTTGTTGAATCTGATATGCCTTAGCCTGAGCCTGGAGGTTTAATTCCTTTTGATTTCGATAGTCAGTATAATTGCCGCGATAACGTTTGACACTGCCCGAATTAAGCTCAAAAATACCTTGGACCACGCAATCTAAAAAGAAACGATCATGAGAGATAATCAAAGTCGCCCCTTTAAACTGGACCTTCAAGTAATCTTCCAGCCATTCAATGGCTGCCATATCCAAATAATTGGTAGGCTCGTCCAAGAGCAGTAAATCATAAGAAGCTAGTAATATTTTAGCCAAAGCTAGTCTTGTCCGTTCACCACCACTCAGTACAACGGCAGAGTCCATCCAGCGCTCCTTAGGGAAACCCAAGCCGCGAAGAACTCCTTGAATACGGCCTTCAATCAAAAAACCACCTTTTTGTTCATACTCTTGACTTAAATGATAATGTTCCTCCACCAAATGGTCAAGTTGGTCCTGACTGAGGGAGTGATCGGACATCCGTTGTCTGGCCTGCTCAACTTCCTCATGAAGTTGGTCCAAATCCCTAAAGAGGTTTCTTAACTCTTGATAAATTGAAATATCCGCCTTGAACTCCGGCTCTTGTTCCAAATAACCAATACGACAGTTTTGAGCAATCCGGATCTCTCCCCGGTCATAATCTTCCTTCCCGGCTAAAATTTTCAATAGAGTGGTTTTGCCGCAGCCATTTCGTCCAACCAAACCCCATTTCTCCCCCGGATGAATTTCCAAATCCATACTTCGGAGAATCGGCTCAGCTCCAAAAAACTTGTCCAGATTGTTAACCTGAATTAATGACATAATTTTTCCTCTACTTTATAATCCCCACCCGATTCACCGGCCAAAAGCGCCACCAAGCCTCGCCTTTAATATTTTCAATCGGAAGCGAGCCCCAATAACGGCTATCCTGGCTATTATTTCGATTATCGCCCATCACGAACACATGATCATCGGGAATAATAAGTGCATTATACTCCCCAATCGGTGCCCGATCAGGTGTTATATACGATTCCGATAACGGTTTGTCGTTGATATAGACTACTCCTTTATGGACTTTGATTGTTTCTCCGGGTAATCCAATAATTCTTTTTACAAAATCTTCTTTTGCTCCGGCCCGCGCTGGGGGTTTAAAAATTACAATTTGATAACGTTCCGGGGTTTTAAACCAATAAGCGGTTTTATTCAGTAAAAATCGATCGTGAACTTGAATTGTTGGAACCATCGACGGTGAAGGCACAAAACGGGACTCGAAAAAGAAAGTTTTAATAACTAAAAAAAGAATTATCGCCGGGACTACAACTTCAACAATATCTTTTAAAAAACGAGACATTGTATAGCTTTCGGGAGCTTTTGAAACAGCCTTTGGTTCTTTTGACGTTTTTTTCGACATAGTTTCACCTCGTAATTGAGAGAATTGCATAATTTTAAATTTCAGCTTCAGCTCACAATATATTAATAGATACATCTGGGTTTGTCACTATATATTGTGGCGGAAGGGTCAACTAGGAAATTATCCAATTCTCATAATTGATAAACGTAGATCCATAAATATTATCAACGAAAAAGCGCCGTGAAAATTTCAGCAGGTCAATTATACCATATCACAGCGCTAAAAAAAACTTTATCAGAATATATTGAATCTATCGTGGGTCGTTCCTTGCCGCAGAACCCCCCTCTACTAATTGGGAAAGAGTGACCAAACGATATCCTTTTTTTCGTAAACCGACGATAATCCCAGGGAGCGCCAAGTGAATTTCGTGACTTGAATCACTGGCATGACAAAGAATGATAGCGCCCGGAAATGAACGTTTTAAAACCCGGTCAACCATATAATTTGGACCTGGGTTTTTCCAATCAAGAGAGTCAACTGACCAAATGATGGTTTCAAAACCTAATTCTCTGGCAGTATCTATTACCAGATCGTCATAGTCCCCGTTTGGAGGTCTAAAGAATGGGGCAACCCGTTCAACAACTAACAATAAATCTTGGTGTGCTTTATAAATATTCTCTCTTACAGTTTCTTTTGGGTATTGACTTAGGTTAAGATGACGGTCTCCATGACTGGCTATTTCATGGCCTTGCTCATCAATCATTTTTACGAATTCGGTATGCCGAACCGCCCAAGGTCCGGAGAGAAAAAAGGTAGCCGGGACTTGATTTTGCTCCAGGACTGATAAAACCAAGGGTAAAGTCTTTTCACCCCAACTAATATCAAAGGTTAAACAAACTTCGGGCTTGTTTTTTTTCACATAAAAAATAGGCATTTCACGAGCTAATAGTCCGACCGCCGGTAAATCGATTACCGATATTCTACCGGCCCAATAGCCCAAACCAAAAGTCAAAAAAAGGCACGCCGCCAAAAGAATGGTTCTCTTAATATATAATACCTTCATCCGGTTCACACCCTCCCATGTTAAATCTATTCCGGGTTAAACAGGGTAAGAACCGTAACTGCAGTACAGCATAAATTAAAAAAAGAATGAGTCCATTATCAGGACCCATTCTCATATACTTTTTTAATTACTTCTTAGCAACGGCGTCTTTCAGAGCTTTTCCAGCTTTGAAGACCGGTACTTTCCGGGCGGCAATTTTAATCTCTGCGCCGGTTTGAGGATTGCGTCCTTTGCGGGCCTCTCTTTTACGAACTTCAAAACTACCGAAGCCTACTAATTGGACCTTTTCACCTTTAGACAAAGCTTGGGTCATGGAGTTGATGACTGCATCAATGGCTTTGCCGGAATCTTTTTTGGTTAAACCACTCTTCTCGGCAACTTTATCGATGAGTTCGGTTTTGGTCATTTACAATTCACCTCCTTCCGAAAAAAGTGGAATTTTTTTTCTTAAATCTGCAGATTAACCTTGGTAAAATCTACTATTCCCTTTTATTCTAGATTTTTCCCCTATCTCCTGCTTTTAAAACCAAAAAATCATAACTTTTTTCAACCCACCACTGGGTTTGGAAGATTTCAGCTGCTAGAACAAATTTTGAGTGGCAAAAATTTAAAAAAAATTTTTTTAAGTTAAAATAAATATGTATCTTCCATCAGATCCCTAAAAAGCCGGATAGGACGCATAGGTGACTGCGAATGGATAAAAGGAGAAATAATTTTAAGGGCTGTTCCATTTTGGAACAGCCCTTTTGTTAGTCATGTACCGTCTACCTTAAATGCTAAGTGTAGGTCAGCCTTGTAGCCGGTTACTTTCCCATCACGGACGACTGCACTTAGGTTCTTCACCTGGACCCCATTAATATTATGAATGGTCTCCGACGCCTTTTCCACGGCTTGTTCAATAGCGTCTTTCCATCCGTCCGGAGATTCACCTACTAGTTCAACTACTTTTTCAACTGCCAATAATCCCCCTCCTTTCAATTATTTTTACCGGCAAACCAACCAATTTAGCTTTAGTCGACAGTTTAGGCCCGGTAACTACAAGGTAAACAAAGTATCCAGCCAGAGCTAAGAGAAGAATGATTAAAAACAACAATATCCCAGGTTTTCGCATTATTGATCACCAAGGATATTATTATTCAAAGTGTTATTTTTATTCATTACTTTTACTTACTGACTATAAGACTAAAATCAAATACTAATACATCAATCCTCCAAATACTTCCTCAATAATTGTATTGCTTCTTTTTCCAAACGACAGATTTGGACTTGTGACACTCTGAAAACCTGCGCCACTTCCGACTGGGTCTGTTCTTGAAAAAATCTAAGCTCAATTAAGTATTTTAATCGTTCCGGCAGCCTAGCTATGCCTTCACGGAGAGAAAAATTTTCCAACCATTTTATATGACCATCATCTTCCCCGATTAATTGTTCCCTGACCAGATTATCGCCTTCATCTTCCTTAACAATTTCCTGTAGCGAATTAAGGGGCCTAGTGGCTTCCATAGCGACAGCAATTTCTTCTCTGGAGATACCGGTTACTTCTTCAAGTTCGGAAAGAGTCGGGTCCTTTCCAAGTTGGTGGGCAAGTTCGGTTCGTGCCTGTTCGACCCTAATAGCCACTTCTTTAATGCTACGGCTGACTTTAATCGGGCCTTCGTCCCGAAGGTGTTGTTTAATCTCCCCAATAATAACCGGAACTGCATAAGTAGAGAATTTCACCCCATAAGAGGGATCAAATTTATCGACCGCTTTCATCAAACCGATACAGCCGATCTGAAACAGGTCGTCCAATTCGCCACGGCAAGTGAAACGCTGAGCAATACTCATAACCAATCTTAGGTTATGCTGGATAATCAAATTTTTTGCATCCCGGTTACCGGAATGATATTCGGCGATCAGCCGTTGGAACTCTTTATCAGTTAATAGGTTACGTTCTGAGATACTAAACTCGCTTTTAACAATTCCGGGAGATCCCAACATTGGCGAACCCCCGTTCCGGATGCTTTTTCATGATTACGGTCGTACCCTCACCAGGCTTTGAGGTAATCTCCATTCTATCCATGAAAGACTCCATAAAGACGAGCCCCAACCCCATCCGTTCCGGATCAGTTGAAAATGTGGCTTGTTTTGCCTGGGCAATATCGGTAATCCCTTTACCAAAATCTGTAACGGTTATCACTAATGCATCCTTAATTACCGCTAGCTCCAACTGAATAACCCCTGTTTTACCAGAGTAACCGTGAATAACACAATTAGACACCGCTTCCGAGACAGCCACCCTTATTTCCTCAACCTCCGCCAGATTGAATTCCAATTGGGCGGCAAACGCAGCAGTCATAGTTCGTGCCAGCCCTACGTTCTGGGGTAGACTGGGAAATTCATATTTAATATAATTGTCTACCATCCTTTTACCCCCGTTATGAATTAAGCGCCTGTTGGCGATCATTGTATATTTCCATTATTTTAAGCAAACCGGATAATTCAAAGATCCGCCTGACCTGTGGCGAAACATTAACCGCCGAAAGCCTGCCTCCTTGCTGGCTAAGGCGTTTAAATCTCCCTAAGATTGCCCCTAAACCGGAACTGTCAATAAAGTTCACTTTTTTTAAATCCAAAATCAGGTGTTTAATCATATCGTACTGGTTTAATTTGTTCTCTACCTTCTCTCGAAAGAGTGGTGATGTAACCAGGTCTAGCTCTCCGTCGACTTGGACAATAAGATTGGGGCCAATCCGTTCGGTCTCAATTAACAAAGTGAATCCTCCTTTACGTAATTTCTTGGAAGAGATTCGCTAATGCTCTAAATAGTTCCTGCATCTAAAAATGACAAAAAAAGCCGAAAAATCGCTAATTATAGAGGTTTTAGCCGGTAAGAGCACCTTCAATTATGCAGAAACAAAATAGGGCACAGAGACTCGGAGACATGAAGAATGGCAAAAGAAGACAGTAAGTTTCATATTTCGTTTCTTTCACTTAATTTTATCGCCATGAATATTTTAAATTTTCAGACGTATTCATATATAGACAAGTTCTACCTTAACAAATATATAATTTGAGGAGGAATATGATTTGTTTATTTCAAAAAAGAGTTTGGTTTTACTCATTTCACTAATGCTAATTATAACAATCACTGGGTGTGGCGGTGGTGGCGGCAGTAACGAAGACGATACATATTCGATTACAGGTGCCGTGACTTCAGCCGATGGGGTTAGTGGGATTGAAGGGGTTCTAATAACTTTCGGCAATGGAGGAACAGTGAAAACCGATCAAAACGGAGAATTTAAAAAGTCCGGTTTGACCGCTCCTGATACGTTGACAGTCGAACACCGAACCGGTTGGACTTTTGATACTAATACCCTAGATATTGATGAGAATAACCGGAACCCGATTTTCCATTTAACGGGCTTTAACGAAGAGTTTGATTATAACGACAACGATTGGGACGAAATAAACGAACTCGAAGTTAATAGCGGGATAACAAAGGGTTATTACCAGTTTAACTTCTCAGAAGAGCTTTACTCAGCATTAGTTTTGGCACCCTTAGGTCTATCCACCGAGTATACCTTGGAAACATCTGTACGTTCAACTTCCAGGGAAGGTGAATACGGTTTCGCTTTCAATTTAACTTCTTGGGATCAATATCATCATGTATTAATTATCGATCCTGACGCAAAAACTTATGAAATTACGCGGCGATATAAATTATCGGGACAAAAACCTAATTTTGTCTCAGTTACCGGCTTAAAGAACTGTTCTGCTATTAATACAAATGGTTGGAATAAAATTACCCTTGCCGTCTCCGGTAATAGAATTACTCTTCTAAAGATCAATGATAGCGCCGACCTAATCACGACGGATATAAAGATTCCTAATAGTGAAATTTATGCCGACCATTGGGCTGCTCTTTATGCCGGAACCTGGACCGGAGAAGACTTGGTTACGATTCAATTTGACAAGTTCAGTTTTTCAGCCAATGTAACCGCCGGTTCTAGTTTGATCATGCGAAACATGAGTTATTCTAAAAAAATGAACCTTAAAAAATCATCAACGGGTTCATCATTCCGTAAACGTAAGTAAATCAAATGAAAAGCTCATTATGTTATAGAGACATTCGAGACGCCTGAAAAATGATTGTAATAATGCTTTAACAAAGGAGGTAAAACGGATGTTCAGTTATAGACATTTACTTTGTTACAGTTTAGTTATAATGCTGCTTTGTTCTACCAATACCCTTGCAAAACCCCAGTCCGATTCACAAACTGGAAGCAGTAACCGTGATCAAATGATTAAAGATATAAAGGAAACTGGAAAGACAGCGGTTTATGGAATTTATTTTGACTTTGATCAAGCGGTTGTCAAACCGGAATCCGATCCGGTCCTTGATGATATAGCTTGGATCTTAAAAGAAGAAGATTCTCATTTAAAGCTTTATGTCGTCGGCCATACCGATATGATTGGCAATTTTGATTATAACATGAAGCTATCTCAACAACGGGCCAATGCTGTAGTATCAATTTTAATTCACCGTTATGGAATACCCACTTACCGCCTAAAAGCCTATGGGGTTGGTCCCCTTGCTCCGGTTGATTCTAATGAAACCATTGAAGGGCGGGCTAAAAACCGCCGAGTTGAATTGGTGAGAAGATAATGAGAATATTCAAACCGTAGCTGCGCCACGGTTCTTTTTTTCAAAACGTATAAACATTTTTCTCACGGTTAAATTATTATTGGTCTATCTTTCAATAACTAAGATTAAAAAGGAGTATGATCATGGCGCAAATAGGTAATCCATTCATCGCTAACGTACCCAAACAATTATCCAACGAAGAATTGGCCCAAGCAATTCGGGCCGACATCGCCGGCGAATGGGAGGCGATTATCGGTTATGAGGCCCACGCGATGGCCGCTACTGACGAAAGGGTCAAGAAAGTTTTATACCATATTTCCGAAGAGGAAAAACACCATGTTGGGGAACTCCAACAATTATTAGGCATTCTTTATCCCCAGGAAATTCAAGCTATCAACGGCGGAATCCAAGAGATCCAAACCGCACAGAGTAATGATTTTCAGCAGATGCAATAAATATAAAGGGCGATTCAAAATTTCATTTGAGTCGCCCCATTTTTAAAACTCTATACCCCAACTTCAATCTTGGGTCCCTTTAGCCCCTGGCTAAGGACTCTAAGGGCTTCGATAATCATCCAAATCTCCAAAACCATGATGGCGGCATCCAGCGAAAATAGTAACCAGTTGCTGGAATTATAGAAACTAACCATATTCGAAATCATTCCCCATCCGGTCATAATTACCATGAAAACCATAGGGATAAAGCTATAAACAATCGGCTTTCCTGATTTCGCCAAGTAAACGCTGATAACCAATAATGCCAATCCCGCCAAAAGTTGATTGGTAGCTCCGAAAAGCGGCCATAAAATCATAGCCCCCTTCCCTTCCGGAGCAACCATAGCCAAAAGAAAAGCGGTAATGACAGCCACAGCCGTAGCGAAATATTTATTTTTTAATGGCTTAATATTAAAGTCTCCCGCCAATTCCTCGATAACATAACGTTGAATCCGAGTGGCCGTATCAATAGTCGTTCCGGCGAAGCTAACCACAAAAACCGCTAATATCGTCTTGGCAAGGGTTAAATCCAATCCTAGTGATGTAATGAAAGTGGATCCACCTGTGACAAAGGCCTTAAGATTTGCCGCCAAGCCATTAGCCGAAGCCCAGTTCGAATAATGTTTGGTCCAGGCTTGAGCAGAACCCAATCCTGCAGTACAGGCGGTAATGACTAAAATCGCCAAGGCACCCTCTAAAAGCATTCCCCCATAACCTACGAATTGGGCATCTTTCTCGGTTTCGATTTGTTTCGAAGAAGTCCCGGAAGAGACTAGACTATGGAACCCGGAAATAGCGCCACAGGCAATTGTAATAAAAATAAACGGAAAGATTGGAGGAGCACCGGCCGGCTTTAGCTGTAAAGCCGGGGCCACAATCTCCGGACGAACAATAATCAATCCTAAGAATAATAAAAGCATCGCCACTAATAATTCATGAGCATTAATATAGTCCCTAGGCTGCAATAATGTCTGTACCGGAAGTACCGAAGCAATAAATCCGTAAATCAAAAGAATAATCACCCAGGTTAAAAGAGGCGAACCTCCAATCAAACCGGGAATTGTAATTGGTAAGAATGTACCTATCCAAATCGTAAAATACATTAAGCCAATAGCGATAATCGAAAGAATGGTTACATTCGCGTTTTTCTTATAAACCAGCCAACCCAAGGCAACCGCAATCGGGATCTCCATCCATACCGGGAAAACCGACTCCGGGTACATAGTAAAGAGCAAACCGATGATCATGGCAAAGATGGCGACTACGATTAAAAGAGTAAAGAAAATCACCAGTAAAAACAAGGTTCTTGTTGTTGGACTAACAATATCGGCGGTAATCTCTCCGATGGATTTTCCTTCCTTGCGGGCGGAAATGATCAAAGAACCAAAATCGTGTACCGCTCCCATAAAGATCGAACCAAGCACCACCCAGATTACAGCCGGAACCCACCCCCAAATAACTCCGATGGCTGGACCTACTATTGGTCCGGTTCCGGCAATAGAAGTAAAATGGTGTCCAAAGAGGATCTCTTTCTTAGTAGGTACATAGTCTACACCGTCATTCTTTTCCACCGCCGGTGTTTTTTTACCGGTGGAGATTTCAAAGATCTTACGACTTAAAAACCTCCCGTAAGTGTGGTAGGCTACAATAAACCCAACAAAGGTCAAAATAGCCAAAACTAACGCGTTCATACTTTTTTCTCCTCCTCCTTGTTAAATAAATGTTACATAATTGCTTGGAAATTAAATATTAATTTTCCCATAGCATTATGCAAATTAATATACTAAATATTCTTTTAAAACAAAATAATCCCTTCTAATCTTATTTCAACTTTCGTAGGCATATCATCCGTGTGGTCTTCCAACCTATTTTGGCATAAAACCCAAGCGCCGGAGCGTTGTCTCAATCCGCCAACAACTGAATCCTGGTCGCACCTTTGCTAAAACACCAATTTTCCAAAGTAGTCAGCAATTTCCGACCGATGCCCCGGCCACGATATTTCGGTTCAATGACCATATCCTCAATCAGTCCAGATAAAGCTCCTTCTGCAGTGGATACTACTAGCTGGGCCGTACACATTCCAGCGATTTCACCGTTAACCTCAGCTACCATCGCACAACAACGCTCCATATCGGCAAGAATCATCATAAGGCCATGTAGTTGTTTCTTTGGTTCCGGAATAAAATCAGATTCGATTGAAAATAAAATATTTAGTAATCCCACTAAAGTTTGGAGATCGGAAGATTGGGCTTGGCGAATAATTATGTTTTCTAACATGTCGATACCCCTTTACGAATATAGTTTTCAAATATTCATGAAAATTATATCATAATAAAAAATACCGGTTATAACCGGTATAATAACTTTCATACATTATGCAATTCTCATAATTAGAAGTTTATTTTTTTGCCCCTACCGATGACCCAATAATATTTTGAATAATCTGCCCCCACAACTCAAAGAAACCTGCTCTTCGGACATCCTTTGCAGCAACCAGCTCCATCCGGCCACATGGTTTTCCCTCATAAGTAAGGACCACTTCGCCAACGGTCTGCCCTTTTATCACCGGCGCCGATGCCATCCGTTTCAATTTCACTGTCTTAATAACTTCACCGGTTTGGTCCCGCTTTAGAATTGCCGTCAACTCCCGAGGAACAATTACATCAAGGATTGTCTCTTTGCCGCGAAAAACTTTTACTTGACCGACTTTTTCTCTCGCTTGACAGACCCGATAGGCCTTATATTGGGAGAAACCATAATTAAACATAGTCGAGATATCCCGAGAACGGGAATCAATCGTAGAGGACTTCATTACTACCGCGATCATCCTTACTCCGTCTCGTAGCGCTGTAGCTACTAGGCAATATCCGGCTTTATCGGTGTAACCGGTCTTCAACCCGTCGCAACCTCGGTAAAAGCGTACTAGTTTATTGGTATTTCTTAAAAAGGATTTACCGCCCCGAAGGCTATCAATCCAGACTCCGGTCCACTTAAATACAATCGGGTGTTTTATAACCTCACGAGCTAAAATTGCCATATCCCTTGCTGAAGTTAGGTTGCCTACTCCCCCGGTATCGGGTTCCAGACCGGTGGTATTAACAAAATGAGTGTTTTTTAGTCCAAGTTCACCGGCGCGTTTATTCATTAAGGCGATAAAATTTTCTTCGGATCCGGCTAAATGTTCGCCCAAGGCATAAGAAGCATCATTGGCCGAAACAATACAGACCGCCTTTAATAGTTCGGCGACGGTCATTTCTTCGCCGGGTTCGAGCCATATCTGGGAGCCTCCCATACGACAAGCTTCCGGAGATGCAGAGATAACATCGGTAAATTTAATCTGGCTTTTATCTACCGCTTCTAAAGCTAGTAGCATTACCATTAACTTAGTAACACTGGCCGGAGGAAGCTTTTGATCCGGATTCTTACAAAAGAGGACCTCTCCGGAATTAGGTTCCACCAAAATTGCCGAACATCCATCAATCTTTAAATCCGGACCCTTTGGTAAATTTTCAATTTCTTTAGCTTGAACCTTTCCAAACAAGCCGAATATAATTACGGCACATAATAAAACCCATATCGATTTATTCATAAAAATACCCCCTATGCGCCATGCTTGAACCTTCACAGGCTTCCCGTGAATTCCTTAAGTTAGATCATGCGCAAAAAAAGGGGTGGGTATTCCAAAGCTGATTCAAAAAAAAATGGGAAAAAGTAGAACATAAAAAACAACCCGGCCTCAGCCGGGTTTATTTTATGCATTAACCACTTTTTCAGGATAGACGCTTACTTGTTTATCGGTTTTGCCTTTGCGTTCAAAAGTAACATAACCGTCAATCTTGGCAAACAAAGTATCGTCCTTACCGATTCCTACGTTAATACCGGGATGGAACTTAGTTCCCCGTTGCCGTACTAAAATGCTTCCCGCGCTGACTTGTTGACCACCAAACCGCTTAACACCCAAACGTTGGGCTGCACTGTCACGGCCGTTACGAGAACTACCCACTCCCTTTTTATGGGCAAAAAATTGTAAATCGAATCGGAACATCTGTTACACCTCCACTTCATTAACCTTCAAATGGTCCGGATATTGTTTTTGAATCTCTGCGAGACCCAAAGCAACCATTCCGATTACTAACTCCGATTGTTCTATTATTTGGGGAAAATTCTCCCAGCTGCAATCCATGAAACCGGTTTTCGCATCGGCCTTCAGCTTCAATTTGACGCCGACCAGTCTTTCTAAGGTTAAAATTGCCGACTGGGTCAGAGCCGATACCGCAGCACAGACAATATCCGTTCCTTTTTCAGAATAACCGGCATGTCCCGAACAGGTAAACCCGTTAATCCGATTATTACGGTCACGTTTTATGGAGAACAATATCATTAGGCTTCGGTTTTCTCAGTTTTAGCTGCCTTAGCTTTGGTTGTATTTGCTTTAGTAGCTGTCTTAGCTGTTTTAGTAGCCGCTGTCTCCGCTTTAGCTGTTTTAACCGCTTTTGCAGTAGCCGGTTTTGCTGCACTCGCAGTTTTAGCGGACTCTACTTTCGGTTTAGCAGTCTTAACAGATTTGGTAGCCGTTTCAGTAGTAGCTGCTTTAGCTTTTGTAGTACTGGTAGCTTTGGTTGTTTTAGCTACCTCAGCTTCAGCCGAAGCAGCTTTTACAGTTGTTTTAGTTTCCTTCTTTTCAGGCTCCGCATCAACTTTAGCCGTTTTTACAACTGCTTTTTCGGACTTTGTCTCAACCGGTTCAACCTTGCCTTTTTGAATCTCCTCGATCAACAGGCTGGTGAAAGGTTGACGGTGTCCATAACGGGTTCTAATGTTCTTTTTGGCTTTATAGTGGAAAACCAAAACTTTCTTATCTTTATCATGGTTAAGAATTTTTCCGGTTACCACATATCCGGGAACGTAAGGGGTTCCTACAATTGTTTTATTATCGCCACCGATCATCAAAACCTTATCGGTGGTAAAATTGGAACCTACCTCAACCGCTAATTTTTCGACCCGAATCAAGTCACCTTCCTGAACTCGGTATTGTTTACCGCCACATTCAATAATCGCATACATTTGATACACCTCCCCGCATCAGACTCGCCGACCTCGGTACACCTTTGGTGTTTAATACCTAGTCGAGCGGTTACATGGGGTTCAAAAACCCACAAAAATTATAATACCATGTCATTGTCAATAAGTCAATGCAGATGCCATAAAATTGAAATAATTTTATTGTTATTTAATTATACAATCCGGGCTTTGGCATACGTCTTAAAAGTCTTGGTAATCAATACCTTTAAATGTTTACCAACATAGGAACCGGCTCCTTCAATATCTACAACATAACCCTCAATCCTGCCAATCCCAGCTCCCGGATTAGTAATATGTGTTTCGGAGACTTTAATATCTACTTCTTCACCTTCTTGGACCGGAAGAGCTAGAGACTCGATTTCACGCTCATTTCCACTCGCCAACAATCGAACTTGCTCAAGGTCCAAGTTATCCTGACCTTTAATATAAATTACCTTATTTAGCATACGTTCCATTTTTTCAAGGTTTACTCCGCCGGGACCAATTAAGAGAGATCCTAACTGAGGATTAATTCCTAAAAGCAAAGCTTCCCCAGGAGTATTCTTGGCTATTAATTGAATCGAACGGGCTGCCTTTTTCGAGAGATTATCCATAGAATCAACATAACCAGTCCCCTCGCAAGATTCGCACTCAACCTGCAAAATTTCCCTCAGGCTCTGTCTCACCTTTTTACGGGTTAGTTCCAAAAGCCCCAGAGAAGTAAAACCAAGGATATTTACCTTTACTTTATCCCGGACAAATTCCGCTTCTAATCTGGCGATGACTTGATCCCTTTCCTCATCGGAACGCATATCGATAAAATCAATAACAATAATCCCCGCTAAGTTGCGTAATCTAATTTGCCGGGCGATTTCCCCCGCTGCCATCAGATTGGTTTGATAGACGGTATCTTCCAGACAAGTAGTCCCGGTAAATTTACCGGTATTAACATCAATCACGGTTAAAGCCTCGGTTTGGTCAAATACTAAATAAGCGCCGCATTCCAACCATACTTTTCGGCGCAGTGCTTTTTCAACCTGGTTCTCCACATTAAATACTTCAAAGAGCGGAGCCGCTCCATTATATAGCTGAACCCGGCTTTTTAATGACGGCGCCAAAGTTTTCACTAATTCCAACGCTTTGGAATAGGTGTCGTTTTCATCAATTAACAATCTGTCGATATCTTTGCTCAGATAATCCCGTAAAATCCGATACAAAAAATCATGGTCCCGATAAAGCAGCGCCGGACAAGGACCTTTTTTAGTTTTCTTTTTAATCTTCTCCCAGACATTAATCAAGAATTCATAGTCGCTTTGGAGCTCTGCCGCATCAACTCCCTCAGCTGCCGTTCTCACAATCAAACCAACCCCGGATGATTTAAAGGAAGCAACTATTGTTTTTAATCTTTCCCGCTCTCCTTCATCCTCAATCCGGCGTGAAACTCCAATATAATCAACGGCCGGGACCAAAACCAAATAACGCCCGGGAATGGTGATTTGGGTTACTACCCTTGGCCCTTTGGTTCCAATCGGTTCCTTAATCATTTGAACCACAATGTCCTGACCTTCATGGAGTAAATCTTGTATCGAGAAGTGTTTAGGGGCTTCTCCGTTTTCGGGATCTCCTTCCTTGGGTAGAACATCGTCAATATATAAAAAAGCGTTCTTTTCTTCACCAATATCGATAAATGCTGCCTGCATCCCCGGTAAGACATTTTCAACTTTGCCACGATAAATATTTCCGGCTCGTCGTTGCTCCTCAGGACGCTCAATCAAAAATTCCGCTAAAACTCCGTCCTCAAGTATAGCCACTCGGTTTTCATCGATCCCTATATTGATTAAAATCTCCTTGGTCATCAGTTATCCACCGGCCTTATCGCAAAAATCCAACGGTCGTGTCACCGTACCATCCTCCCAATGCCAAAGACCGGTACGGGTAATTGTTAAAACCTCAATCGGTCGTGAAATGACACTCAATAAATCATCGGGGCGCAGATTACCCCCACTCCCTATTTCTCCTTCGAATTCCAGTTCTACGAGGTCATCCTCTTTAATCCTTATTGTTAAGGTATGCAGCCAAGGACGAATGTTGACTACTTTTTGCCCGTCCTTTGTAGTACGCATAATCTCAACTGAGGAAGAGGTTAATATTTTATTCAGCTGATCAATTATTTCTTGGTGTTCTATAGGATCTGCCCGAAAAATAATAACATACGAAGCCCGATTTAATACAGCATTTAATGGTTTAACCCGATGAACAATTTTCTTAACGGCTAAAACCTTTAGTCCGTCAGTTAGGGCTTTATTTAAACTCTCGATAATCTTTTCCGGGGAATAGTCTTGGGCAAGCTCCATATCAAAGTATTCATCATCACTCGCAATCCCAACTGCCAAAGCGGGTCCAAAACTAAGTTTAGGATGAGGATGAAACCCTTCCGAATAAACCATTTGCAATTGGGCCCGTCGTATTGAACGCTCAATAGCCCTTATTAATTCCAAATGGGAAAGGTATCTTTGGCTTCGTTCCTTGGTGAAACGGACCCGAAAACTAGACATTGGGACCACCTACGATTCTCTTAGCTACGTTTAGTTGGGGACAGACACCACAATCGGCGCAAAATCGTTCCCGGCAATCCACAGTCAATTCTTCTTTTTTTGCCCTTTCGTTTTCCTCTTTTAAATAATTGGTTGATAATCCGGCGTTTAGATGCGACCAAGGCAATATCTCATTATAGTCTCGTTCGCGAGTATAAAAATCAGGTTCAATCCCATTTTCCCGAAGCGTTTCCCACCATAGCTCCGCTTGGAATTGATCATTCCAACCATCGAATTGAGCTCCCCTTTGCCAGGCTTGGTAGATAATTTTGCTTAACCGCCGATCTCCTCTGGCCATTATTCCTTCCAGAAGACTGGTCTCCGGGTTATGCCAATCCAGTTCCAAGAAACGGCCGCGAATTCTCTCCTGGAGATAGCGCTGTTTAGCAATGGTCTCTGTAACTGAAATTTGACCGCGCCATTGAAAGGGAGTATGCGCCTTAGGAACAAATGTTGAAACACTTGTAGTTATTCTTAAGGAATTAGTCCGGGGGTAAACCTTTTTTCCAATCTGTAAAACTGCATTGGTCAATTCAACGATCCCGGCCAAATCTTCCTCATTCTCGGAAGGTAGTCCAATCATAAAATATAGTTTCAGTTTCTGCCAACCGGCTCTAAAAGCTGCCTCAGCCGCTGTTAATAAATCCTCACGAGAGACCCCTTTATTGATTACCCGACGCAACCTTTCACTCCCGGCCTCCGGAGCAAAGGTAAGGCTGCCTTTCCTACTACTTTGAAACTTTTTGGCGAGGTCCACTGAGAAAGAATCAACCCGGAGTGATGGTAAAGAAACATTCACTCCCTGAGGAGTAAAGCAACCACAGACATCGGTAATTAATTTTTCGATTTGACTGTAATCCGCGCTGCTAAGTGAGGTCAAGGATACTTCTTCATAACCGGTATTAACAAGCAAGTCCCGCAAGGCCTCAAAGATTGGTTCCGGGTCCCTCTCCCGAACCGGCCGGTAAATCATTCCGGCTTGACAGAACCGACACCCCTTAGTACATCCCCGCTGGATTTCATAGGTGACCCGATCATGGACAATATCAAGAAAGGGGACAATCCACCGTTTCGGAAAAAAAGCTTGATCAAACCGGCGCACAACTGCCCGGTTCGGTTTAACTCCAGTTGTGGATTGAATCTGTTCGAGCTTCCCATCTGTGGAATAAGATACTTGAAAATGAGACGGTACATAAACCCCCTGGATCTTCTCTAACTGAACAAAAAGGTTTTCTTTTGGTCTCTCAGACAATCTCCAATCGCGAACTATTTTTAAAACGGGGATTAGGACCTCCTCTGTTTCACCGATTATAAAGAAATCAAAAAAGTCAGCTACGGGTTCGGGGTTAAAGACGCAAGGGCCGCCGGCAATCACTAAAGGCATGTCCCTATTTCTTTCTTCCCGAAACAACGGTACTCCACCCATATTCAACATGGTCAGGATATTGGTATAACTTAACTCATATTGTAGTGAAAATCCGATTAGGTCAAAATCCTTTAAAGCCCTTTTGTTCTCCAATGAATAAAGAAGGGCAGATTTTTCCCGTAGTAAATTCTGAAAATCGGTCCAGGGAGCATATACCCTTTCAGCCAACATTTCCGGCTCATTATTGATTAACTCATAAAGAATTCGTAACCCCAAATGTGAAATCCCGATTTCATAAACATCAGGAAAAGCAAGCGCCACCTTAAAGTCGATAGTGTCCCAATCCTTAACCAGCGAATTAAACTCGCCCCCTGTATATCGACCAGGCTTAGCCACCCGGTTTAAAGAACTTTCAATTATCTCCCAATCAGTCGTCTAAATAACCTCCCAATAATTGATAATTAAAAATGTAAATTGTACATTTTAAATCGAGTATTTTAAAAAGCGTATAGTATATTCTATCTCATTTTCCACTATTTTGGCAAGCTGGTAAGGATTCTTTTATTTCTTGGAAAGTTGCATTATACCCTTTATTAATCAATAAGTTCCAAGCGGTTTCCTCGGTGATTAAACCCGTACTTTCCTGCTTATTGATTAAAAATAGTAAAAACTTATCCCCGCCATAACGTAGTAAAACGTTTCGTACTAAAGTACTTGGTTTAACTAGAATTGGTATTAAAGCAGCATAACCTTTTTTGTTAAAAATATTTTTTCGCCTCTCTGACATTCGCCAAAAACTCTCCAATTTTGGGTTCTGATAATTAATAACCTGATATAGTAAAAAAATTCCCGTCAATGAATATAATAACCCAGCACCGCCGGTCCAAAACTTATTCATTCCAATACTTAAGATAAATCCCCCAATAAATAACCCAATCCCTTTGACAATAACCATCGCGGTTTCGATGGCTAATATTTTTTTCAACATAGCATGAAGAACTCTACCCCCATCCAAAGGTACCGCTGGAATTAGATTAACCACCCCCAACAGCCAATTCCATTGACGCCAATTCTCCAGCCAAGGACTTTTAATTCCAAAAACTTCCAAATAACAAACACCTGCAACCATTAAAAGATTTGAAAAAGGGCCGGCTATGGCAATAACAAACTCCGCAACCGGGTGGAGAGCCATTAGCGAATCAATGACCAAACATCCCCCAAGCGGAGTCAATTTGAATTCTTTAACCTTATAACCGAACAATTCGGCAAAAAACCAATGGACAGTTTCATGAAATACAAACGCTAATAATAATAAAATAACGGTTATAGAGTTTCTATAATAAATTCCGGATAAAAATAAAACAGCAAAAAAAATTATAGTAAAAAAGCCAATGCTTATTTTAGGGCGCATTAACGAATAATAGTTCGCGGGTTTACCGGTTGACCATTATGTTTAATCTCTAAAAACAGCTTATTTTGTTCATTTTTCCCAAAAATCCCGACCCGGCCAATTATTTGTCCAGCTTCAATTCTTTGTTTTAATTGTATTTGGAGTTGGGTTATCGGTTGGTAAATAGAAATCCAGCCATAATCATGGTCAATCTCGACTATCCACCCGCCTGGAATTTGACTAATACGGCTAATTTCCCCCGCTGCTATTGCTATAACCCTTGCTTGACCCGTTGTTTCCATTATTACCCCTGAACCAAACGGACCGCTCCCAATAAACTCTTGGGCTATATTTCCCGCAATCGGCCACACCGAATCTTCAAAAACAAGATGATTATCAATAGGACGAGTTTGATCTGATAAGGTTTGGGTTACCTTTTCCAAGCGGACTAAATTATTCACATTTCGGACGATATCCTGAATGGACTCTAAATTCCAAATTACTCCAAAAGTTGATTCCGAAGAAGCGTTAATAGCATAATGGAGTTTTTCCCTTAACCAATAACCCCAAACTTGTTCACTTCGGCACAGTGAGATAGTAATCACTAAACATAAAACTGCCACAATCGATTGGTATAAGAATTTTGGGGGACCTGTTTCTATGTTTTCCATTTCTGTTTCGGTCTTAGATGATTCGGGCGTTACTGAATCGACTGATTCATTTGTTTCTTCAAAAGGATAAAGTTCCCGGTTTTCAATCACAGTTCTCTCTCCCCTCCAACTATTTATATGGTAGGGAGAGCTTGACTAGAACATATTAATTGGTTTCTATGGCATCTGTGGGACAACCATCTGCCGCATCCTCAACACAATCCTCCATCTCAGAACTGATTGGTTCCTCTACTGCTTTAGCTTTTTCCTCATCATTCCATGAAAAAACCTCCGGGCAGTTTGAAACGCATAACCCACAGCTGATACATAACTCTTGATTAACTTTTACTTCCAAATAATATCATCTCCCGGTTTTAATATCAGATTATATTATTCCAATCCCGGAAGATTATATGCGGTTCTAACATGTAATTAGGAATTGAGAAAAGAATACCGGAATCAGGAGCCGGAGGTGGCGGCGGAATATTCAAATGAAAACTTAGCTAATAACTTTAAGTAAATAACTTAAAAGAAAACCCCCACATATTGCCAGTGTAGTACTGGCTAAAGTTCCAATAAGATAATATTCGGCAAAATCACGATTATGTAGTTCATTAAAACGGGCAATCGATTTAGCAGTCAGGATAAAGGCCACCGAACCCAAGGCGTTGTTCAAAATTAGAGACAATACTATTAATCTTTCTAAAATCCCAATCCATCTACCTGTTTGGTCCGGATGATCTACGATAGCCGATTCTTGTTTCCGCAACCAAATTAGAAATTTTTCAATCAAATCGGAACCCCCGAAACAGATATAAATATAAAAAATAACGCCAAGAATAAACCGTTCCGGAGCCATTTTTACAACATTACTTGTAATACCGGCTAATGAAGGTAATGCCTTTACCGGAAAAACTCTTTCATAAAATGACAATATTGCGGGATTGGACTGGAGGTCAAACCATGACCAAATAATAAAAACCGATAATAGTTTTAAAACTTGTTCCGCGATATAAACAACCAAATTAATAGTTTGGTTTTTGATACGATTTAGTATAGCTGTTAATAAGTCAATTATAAGATGTATTCCTGTTAGTAATGCCGCGTATCCGATTACCGGTATCAACTGATAACCGTGAAGGAAAAAGAAGATTAATCCAAACACAATTAACCCATGCCAAAAAATAGCAACCGGTTTAAAATCCTTTCGATTGTTTAGCTTAAAAGAATCGGAACAAAGGTTGGCTAAAATTGATAATAGCAAAGAGTTCATCTTTTCGCCTCCAAAACCGGAATAGGATTATTATACACCCTGTTTAAGGTGCAACTAATAAATACACCCTTTTTCCGGTGTATTTATTAGTTAATATTAAACCTTTCTTCTAATAAAATTGCCAGGTCTTGCTCTGCTTTCTTAATAAGATCCCATTTAGCCGCTTGACAACGTTTTTGTACATTTTGCCAAGCTATTTTAAGAACACCGGCGGCTTTGACAAAAGTCCGATCAACCTCATAAGCTTGGACTGCCTCCCATTGACTTGGGGTCCAACCGTTTATAAAAGTATCAGTCATACTATAAACCAGGTTAAAAAACCGATCGAAAAAAGGATCTTCACTAGCCAAAACAGTCGCGGGCACTTTGTTTTTCTTGATGGAATCCAAAGCTCCTCGGGCCAAGACAAAAGACGAGCCGTTCATATCCCATGAATTTTGCCCGGGATCGGGTTTTGATATAAAACCGATACCAATCCCCAGTCTAACGCCTAAAGGACGACAAATATAACGTAAATTTCGAATAATTATCGGTAACATCGAAAAATTATCACAAACCGCTTGGATTTCATCACCTCTTGAAAGGTGAAAGGGAGTAAACAATCCAGAGGTCTGAAAATGATTGAGTTTTTCTTTTAAAGTCTCCAAATTATCAGGATATTTTTTTGAATCAATAATATCACCGGTTATAACTGCAAATAATTGCATTTAAAACTCCTTAAACTTCTCCTATGGGGAAGTTATTTCCAAAAAATGGCAATTCAATAATAGTATAACATATGCAATAAGAAATTATAATTTATTTTTCCGTACTAAATGTTTCTGTGGCTAATCAATAAAATTATCGCACATTTTTTTAATTCCCGATACATTTCCAACTGCTCCGGTATAGGCATCCGGTTTAATCCGCTGGGGTTAGGCAGTACAAAATCTACTACGCCTTTTTCTAATGGAGTTTCTTGCATACCCCAACTAAAATCCTTACGCCCTGATAGATATTGATAAATAACTTTTCCCAAATAAGCTGCAATTCCGGGTTTATATTTTTTAATTAGTTCAAACAAAATCAAAGCCCCTTCCCTTAACTCTGCCGGGTTTAGTTCCGCTGCAGTCGCTGTAGTCCGGGGCACAATATTGGTAATCCCATAACCAAAATCCATCAACTCATAATCGTGAAAAGCATCGTATTTGATCGGAGTCAATTCCGATTCAAATAAAAATTTCCAAAAACGGTTGGAGCGTCCAGCGAAATGATGCCCTACCTCTGCACTTCTTATTCCGGGATTAATTCCGACAAACAAAATTTTTAACCTTGGTTTGATAAGGTTTGGCAAATTACTTGTCAAATAATCACCCAAATCTAACCCACTTGGGTCGTTGGCTTTGCGATCTGTTCGTTAATCCGATTACTCCATTTACCGCACTTATCCCCTAAACAGGCTATAACCAAATCGTTCTGGCGTAATTCAACTACTTCGCATTGATTGGCGCAACCATCACAATCAAAACTAGAAGTGACAATATGCTCATTAAGTAAATGAAATCCTTTAAAATTAGTGGTCCGTTGTTTTTGAGAAGCCATTTCATCCATTACCAATAAAGCAACTCCTACGGCTCCCATCACATCATAATGCTCCGGAATGATCAAATCACTTCCCAGAATCTCCTCAAAAGCTTTACGAATTCCTAAGTTAGCAGCGACCCCTCCCTGAAAAATATAAGGGGGTTTAAGTTCCTTACCTTTAGCAAGATTGCTAAGAAAATTCCTTACTAATGCCTGACATAATCCGGCTAATATATCTTCTAGAGGGTGGCCCATCTGTTGTTTATGAATCATGTCCGATTCGGCAAAAACAGCACATCTTCCGGCTATTCTAACCGGATGGTTTCCTACGGCTGCCCGTTGCCCTAGCTCAGCAACTTCCATATCCAGCCGGGCTGCCTGTTGATCTAAAAATGAACCGGTTCCTGCGGCGCAAACGGTGTTCATTGCAAAGTCACTTACAATACCATCTCTAATGATTATCAGCTTGGAGTCTTGCCCCCCAATTTCGATGATTGTTTGCACAGTTGGTTCCAAATTAAGACAGGCAATGGCATGAGCGGTTATCTCATTTTTAATTATGTCGGCGCCGACTAATTGCCCGATTAATTGCCTTCCGGACCCGGTAGTTCCAACTCCGGCGATCTCAAGGTCCTTTAACTCTTTGATCAATTGGGCTAAACCTCGTTGAACCGATAAAACCGGATTGCCTTGCGAACGCAAATAGAGTTTACGGACGAGTTCACCCCGATTGTTTAGTAAAACCAAATTAGTACTAACCGAACCGACATCAATACCCAGATAATGCTTCAAGTTTTCTTCCTCCAGCTTTACTTTGCCCCCGATGGATCTTATGGGCCAACAAATCGATAAATGCTTCAAGCCTTGTCCTAATTCCGGCTTCTGCAGAATGTTCGTCAATAATTATCGATAATACCGGAATTGAAACATCCTGAGAAACCGTTGGCAAAACTTGCATTGCTACAATCTCCGGCATACATGTAAATGGGGCCAATTGGACCACGCCGTCCAAACGGTTGACCCCGGCCTCCACGGTATGGGCAATTGTCTCCAGACCATGTCCTCCTACAAAATTGTTAAGATATGGGCGTGCCACTAATGATAATTTTTCCCGCCAATTGGGTTTAATAATGCTATATACTAATTGGTCCCGTACCCAATCGGTAAAGTAAATCGTCCGATGAACCTCAACACCCATAGCTCCAAGTATTTTTTCAACCTGAAAATTAACCTGTGGTTCCAAAACCATATATATTTCACCTAATAAGGCTATCTTTAACAATTTAGGTTTGATATTAACCGGAATTTCCTTTAGTTCCTCAATGGACTGAACGCCGATTTTTTTTATGTCCCTTATCAAAAACGCTCGATCCAGCGAATTATAAAAACTTTTTTGAAGATTATCGACTGACTCCGCCTGTTTTGCCTGGGGTCTAATCCGGTTTGCCAAACGGTCAAAACGGTCTAGTGTTTCAGCCTTGCACCATGCCAAACTGATTGCCCTAAAAATATCATGCAAATGGTGTCTGGGAAAGTAATGTTTAATCTTTTCCCATAATTCCAAAGGATGAGTTTTAGGTGCCTCTAAAACCAGGAACTCCAGATCGTATCCGTTTTCAATTAGAATCTGGCGTTGCAATTCGCCATAATAACCGAAACGGCAAGGGCCAACTCCTCCAGCCATAAAAATTGCATTAGCCCCCATTTCAACGGCTTCGACAAAATTACCCAGATTTACTTTGAGTGGAAAACATGCAAATTCGGGGGCCATTTTAGTTCCTAAGGCAATGGTCCGCTGCGAAATCATAGGTGGAATTATCGGATCGATACCCAACTCGGTCATTAATGTCCGAAATGGAATATAAGAATTACCGATATGAGGAAAGGTCACTCTTAACATGCGCGCCGCCGGTACTTTAAAAGGTCGATAAATGCTTCCAAACGAGTAATTAATCCCGCCTCCCCGCTATGCTCCTCAAAGAAAAGTCTCAAAAAGGGTTTCCCTGCTTCCCTGATTCGGCGTTCCAATAAATCACCTACTATAGCTTCCGGTCCGCAAGCAAAAGTAACCAACTGGATAAAACCATCAACTTTTACTTCATTAAGCATCCAATCAACCGCATCGAATTGTAATTTTCCCATGGTCCAGAATAACCTTTTCGCCAGATTCCCGGAACCAACCCCCTGAAAATTCGGGGGAAGCATTTCAGGGGTTACAAACCGGGCCATTTTACCCAAACGGTTTAAAATATTTGAGTTAAAGCAGCCATCATAAAGACAATACGGGTGTCCCAATACACCAATTGTTAATTGAGGCCCATTCAATTTCAAGTTTTTCTCTTGAAGAAATTCCGCCATTTGAAGTCCCGGCGACTTCAAAGATTGTTTTAATCCTTTCCTGGCTTTATCAACTAAGCTTTTAGGCGTCCCATTGTCCAAAGCAACCCTTCCCAAACAGGAAACCAGATCCGTCCGTTTAGGCCCAACCCGTACAACTTGTAATTGTGGTTTAAGATCCGGTAGGGTATGGCGAACCAAATCCGGTAAACCCATAAATTTTGGGCAGATATAAGCGTCTCGTTCCACTTTAATTAGATGAGGGATCATAACCCGTTCAACCCTGGAAGCGAGATAACGTACATGCCCTAAAAAAATCTTTACCGGAAGGCAAAGTTCATCAATGGCCACTTCGATTCCTGATTTTAAAATACGGTGATCCGTTGGGGGAGAAGTTTCAACTTCCCAACCAATATCACTCCAAAATTTTTCCCAAATATTACCATACCAATAATATAATAATGCTCGTGGAATACCTATTTTCATTGGTTGACCTCTGGTCATAATCATATAAAAGACTGGGGCAAGTTTATGATGGCCCCTAACCTCCAAACTCCTGACTTGTGCCTATAAATAATTAGCTTTTAATCCCGACTTTTCCTGCCTCTTATGTAAAATTAATGATTATATATGTCGCAATAAGTTTCTTGAATATACGAAGGTTATTGCGACATATTTCTTTGATTTATAAATTAAAATAAATACTCATCTTGCCCTTTTCCATCCATGTTTTATGGATGAAAATCATAATCAATATTTATTTCAATTCATATAATTACTGCGTTTCAAAATTTCTTCTACTGCTTGAGTAGTTATTTTTGCTCCTTCTTCAACCAAATCGGCGTCATCCATTTTTCCTAAATCACCCAAGCCGACAACTATCGGAACATGGAGATGGTTAATTACATCCACTGTATCTCCTTCTAACTTTGTATGCCCATCTGGTTCGGGATTTCCAACTTTATCGACCGGTACCGAGACGGTTTTCCCTTCTCTTGTTACGGATACTTCAACAGGAACTCCTGCTACTTTAGCCGTGTCGGAAGCCACCGCGATTATCCCCAGAATATCGAGTTCGGGATCGCTGGCCAATTCTTCCAATGCTTTTTCACCGCTACCCTTATGGTGTGAACCGCAATCATCAACCATCACTAAAACAGGATCATAAGGGGTTTCTTTAACGGCCGCTGCAATTTCACTTCCAGATACGGGAGTCGGGTTTCCGGCTGACATTGAAATCGCCCTGCCTCCAACATTTTGGGCCACCTTTTCTACAACTTTCTTGGCAACCCGGTCTCCATCGGTAATAACAATTATTTTGCGAGTAGTCAATATCTAATCTCCCTTTACCGTTTTTACCAATTTTACTAGGTTTGAATAACTCTTTTGAATACCTAACGCCGCTATATATCTTCCCAAATAGGACCATTTAAGTTTCTTGGAAATAAAACCTCCGGTCTTAGTCAACCAGTCAATGGAAGCTAAAGAATTATAGAATTTCCAGTCCAACGGATTTCCAATTTGTTCTAATAAAAAACAGATAGTCTGCAAACCCAAAGTAGGCTTCCCTCCAAACCCGATAATAAATACATCGTTATCGAATTCATCTTTACCTAAATAATAAGGTGTGCCAAAATCATCACTGTCACTCTGGTCAAATCCCCGAGCTTCAATAATTTCTTTAATATCCGGAACTCGGTCTATTGGTAATCGCCTTAAATGAATCCACCCGGCAATAACCGAAGAGTGGGCCCGCCCATAACAATAATAGAACAGTTTCATATTTTGTTTGCCGAATTGAGACTTTGTACTTCTTTGATGGTCCGCTGAACAATTCTAACCAAAATTGGAAAAGATAAAATAGTACCAAAGGTTACTATCGGCCTTCCTATTCCAACCCAACCAAGAGCGCGGGAAGAATAACCCCCGGTTACCATAAACGGATTAAGTAATTGAACACAATTCACAAAATAGTATAAACCCGGATCTGCTTCGTTTAATTGAGTAAATTCTTTTATCAGTTTTATTATTAAATCAGCTGAGTTTCTCCGGCCCATTGTATAAATTTCATTACCATCATTGTCCACACCGGCTTTAAAAAGTTTTCCGTGTTCCCAAGATCTAATTGAATCAAAGTGAGGAACCTTAAGCAATTCAGCAAAGGTCGGCTTGCGATTCAACGGTAAAATCCCCAAATGAATCGCTGCAGCCGTGGGAGAGGCATGAGCTCCTCCATAACAGTGATATACTATTTTCAAGGTAACTCCCAGTCATCTTTTTTTTCATCTCGTTCTTCCTCCGAGTCCGGACGTTCCTCTCCGACTGCTCCGGTAAATTCTTTCCCGATATTCTTAAGACCTCTCCGGTTTAAAAGCAGGAATAAACCAATTCCACTAACTACGGCCGCTACTATCCAGAAAAGACTCCGCATACTACCCCGGTTCACAAATCCGGCACCGGCAGCCCCGTAAAGTACATCACTAGCGGCATCGGCAAATATTTTGGTGCCGCGTTCCGCTGATTCCCTGCTGTTGGTATGAGTCCCGAACTCTAAGAGTAAGGTTCGGGGCCCTAAATCCTGATTATACTTTCCGGTTCCGTAAAAAATCCCTTTAATAAAACCAGGATATTTTTTATCAACTATTGCCTTAACTTTTTTGGCAAAATCATTGTTGGCTTGAAAGTTTGGATTTTCCCGTCCAATTACTAACTGAACTTTGGTAACCCCTTTTCCGTCGATAATCTTGGCATACTCTTCTCTGGGTACTGCATCACGATGAATATCCAGAATACATGAGGGACGTTTCTTTAACAACTGGGCTGCAGTACGCCGCGAACGATCATAGGCAAGAGCGTCGTGAGGGTCATGAGGTGTCTTATCATGAACCACCGGAACTCCATTTTGTTCAAAAGCTTTGGTTAAAGACTCTCCTACTTTAAAGATGCCTCCGTTCGCTTTTTGACTGGACTTACCGTCGGTCGGAACATAGGACTCATCCGAATGGGTATGATAGATTGCAATTGGTCCCTTACTTTTTACTTCAGCTCTGATATTAAATAGGTCATTTATTAGAGCGCGAAGACCGGTCCCACTCTCCGCCTCCAGGCGCTCTCTACGGACCAACTTAACTAGAGCCGTTTTACCTTTTACCCGGACTACCCGATAAAGTTCATTACTACTGTTCAAATACTGATCGCCTATTAAGACACGATGGGCGGTCCTGGAGATCACCTTCCCCCGGCTGTCTTTCATAGTAACGAAATCATCATTAAGCTCCATTTCTGCTTGGACATTTACTGTTCCAACTAATACAAAACTGATAATTATTAAACTCAAAAACCACTGCTTCATTTGTGGTCATCCTCCTTTCCGGTCCCCTCAGGATGGTCTAAAGCCTTATTCAATTCCGGGGAATGCCCCTCTCTGTTGGGTCCTCCCTGGAGTGCTTCTCTGCTCTCTCCGATTAATTCGGCAAGAAGGACTGCTAGAATACCGGCAACCACTATGGTGTCAAATGCCCCCGCTCCTCCAATTCTGGTTGGTGCATTATAGCCTCCAATGCTAACTTCAATAATGTGAATTAGGTCTAAAGTTAAAAGACCCAAAGTTGCAATGATAAATGCCAACCGGCGGGAACGCCCCGCAATATAGGCAATTATAGCTGAGATAATAGCCCATAAATACTGAGGTTCGATTAAACCGCGAGCTGTATCAAAACTATAGAGCTTACTTACTCCATAGAGAACTCCAGCGGTCAATACAATCCCAACCAACGAACGGGCTACCTCCTTTCCGGAACCAGCTTTGCTTAATACATAAATTGCTAGTATTAACGGAATTACCGCTCCTCCGACATTTAGTGTTACCGATGGATTCCGCCAAATCGGGATGTCAATAAAACTTCCGGCGATTAGGGCGCCGATTAATAGTAACCCTCCCCGATCACTTAGATAGAGACGGTCGAGAACCCGGTGCGCCAAACCCAAGAAAATAAGAATGCTGACTCCGATTAATAAAACAACCCCAGTCATATGTTTACCTCCTTTATCAAGACATTTTGCGTTGGATTGTATCTAAAACACAACTCATCAAAACAAACGCATATGTCGGTGATAGAAATAGATTTTCCTGGGGAAATACTGCTTATGCTGACCAAAACTAGGAATTAAACTTCTTGGTTGGAATAATTGGCCAGAGATAGGGGATAATTGTTTCCGTTTGATAAAAAAGAAAACCCCTTAACCTTTGATGGGTAAAGGGGTTTTAATATTTAGGATAGCATATTGATATATCACTTCAAATTATTAAATACCAAGCGCTATTTTTTGATTTTAATAAAATCGCCTAAACTTTGAACAAAAGGTTGGTCTTCTTGTTTCTCTAAAAATTCATTTATTTGCTCTTCCTCATGATCGGTGGTTACTTGTTTTAAGCTTAAAGAAATTTTCCGATTGGACCTATCAATCTTCAGGATTTTAGCCTGGACTTCCTGATCGACTTTTAAAACTTCTTCCGGATTATTAACCCGTTTTTCAGCTAACTGGGATATATGGGCCAACCCTTCAACTCCTGGGGCTAACCGAATAAAAGCGCCAAAAGGTTCCAAACGGACCACTGTTCCGGAATAAACAGAGTCTTCCATAAAGCTTTTTACCGCTTGATACCATGGATGCTCTTCGATCTGCTTTAGTGAAAGAGATATCCTTCGGTTGACAGCGTCTAGTTTCGTGACCAACGTCTCAACCTCGTCGCCTTCCTTAAGAAGATCACCGACGTTTTTAATACGGTTCCAACTAAATTCGGAAATATGAATTAATCCTTCGACTCCCGAACCCAAGTCAACAAAAGCGCCAAAGTTGGTAATTCGGGATACTTTTCCCTTTATCCGTTCCCCTTCTTTTATTTTTTCGAAAAATTTAGTTTCATTTTTACGGCGTTCATCTTCTAAAATGCTTTTTCGTGAGATAAGGACCCGCTTTTTTGGGGCATCAAGTTCCAGAATATTTGCCTCAATTGTCTGACCAACTAAGTTATCCAAGTTTGTTGACTGGCCTAAAATAGCGTGAGAAGCGGGCATAAAGGCATTAATCCCCTTAAGGTTAACGCTTAAACCGCCTTTAACAACACCGGTTACCAAACCTGCTAAAACTTTCTTGTTTTGAAAAGCAACTTTTAAATCAAGCCATATTTGTTCTTCTTCGGCCCGCCGTTTTGCATGTAAGATTTTTTCTTCAGCTTGACGTTTTGAAAGCAAGACTTTTTCTTCATTACCGGTCCTAGTCACCATCACTTCAATAAGATCTCCCTCTTTAACTGCTTCTCGGGCCGATGTAATCGGGTTAACCGAAAGCTCGTTAAGAGGAATAATATAGTCTGATTTACCTCCAACATCCACAAAAGCTGCGTCTTCTCGAACCAAAATTACTCTAGCATTGATAATTTCGCCGGGTTCAAAACTTGGTAATCGTTCCTCAGCGGCCTTCAAAACATCCTCCATCTGGAATGAAGCATCATTCTCCGTTGCAATCTGAGTCTTTGTTTCATTCATTAGTAATTTTACCTCCTAAGTAAGTCAATTTCTGAATTATTTCATTTATTTGCTGATCAGGAGTAGAAGCCCCTGCAGTTATTCCCGCTTTCTCGATACCTTGAAACCAAGCCTCGTCTATTTCTTCGGCTGATTCTATTTGATATGTCGGGGTGCCGTTCATTCGGCTGATCTCGGTTAAGCGAGAAGTGTTTGCGGAATTTTTACCACCAACCACAATCATTAAATCCACCTCCAAACTGAGTTTAGCCACTTCTTGCTGTCGTTGTGAAGTAGCTAAACAAATAGTATTATAAATTCTAATTTCTTTTATATAAGGAATAATTGCATTGGTAATTTGCTGAAAATTAAATATATCCTGTGTTGTTTGACTAATAACCCCTACTTTAGGTAAAATTTGAACAGTATTCAAATCCTTAACGTTTTCAATCACCAATGCTTCACCAGATACGGAATCCAATACACCTTTAACTTCTGCATGCTCCGGTTCACCGATTATTATTACCTGATAACCTTCAGTATGGAGAAAAACAGCTAATTGTTGAACATTTTTGACAAAAGGACATGTGGCGTCGATAATCTCTAACTTTTTCTCCCTGGCTGCCTGATAAACGCTAGGCCCTACCCCATGAGATCGGATAACTACTCTCCCGAGGGGTACTTGTTCAAGGGAACTAACAGTTCGTAGACCGCGTTCCTCAAGCTCAGTTACTACCCGCGGATTATGAATCAATGGTCCCAAACTGTGTAAGGAACATTTTTCTTGGCCCAAGGCGTTTTCTACCATTTCCATGGCCCTGCGTACCCCAAAACAAAAACCGGCAGTTTTGGCAACTAAAATTTCCATTTAAAACCCCAATTATATATAATTTATAATTTACAATGTACAATTAAAACCTCTTTAACGCAAATTAATCATTGTACATTAATTAATGATAAAGTACCGCTCCCCTTGTCAGTGCCAATTCCACTATCCGGTCGGTTACTTCGGCAATACATAAAGAGGTAGTATCGAGCAAAACAGCGTCATCTGCTTGTTTTAACGGATTGACCTCGCGATTGCTATCAAATTCATCACGTTTTCGGATCTGCTCCTCCAACTCATCCGGATCCACTTCAACTCCTTTTGCTTTTAATTCCAACCATCTCCGTTTACTCCTTTCCTTAGCTGACGCAGTAAGAAAGACTTTTAACTCAGCATTGGGGAGCACTACTGTGCCTATGTCACGGCCATCCATAACTACTCCACCCTCTTGAGCCATATCTCGTTGCAATTTTACCAAAGCTTCTCTAACACCAGCTACGGCCGAAACTATTGAAACATTGCTTGTTACTTCTAAACTCCGGATTATTTCACTAACATCGATCCCATCCATAATAACCCGTAATTGTGAAAGTCCGTCGGTTTCAACATACCTAAACCTAATCAAAGTATTATTCGCCAATTGGGTTAAAGCTTTACTATTCTCAATTGAGATTCCTTGTTTTAGCGCTTTTAAAGTAACTGCCCGATACATCGCACCGGTATCAATATAAATATAGTTAAACTTCAAAGCTACGGCCCGGGCAATAGTACTTTTACCTGAACCAGCCGGCCCATCTAAGGCAATCGAAATTCCTTTTTCCATTATTTTATCTCTCCGTAATTAGATTTAAGGTAATAGACTGCGTCTGTGAAAATTATTATAGAACTCAAATTTATTTTTCAAAATATTATTTATCCATAAAAAAAAGCCGTGATACCGAATAACGGCCTTTCTCTTCAGTAACCGATAGTTCTATTAATTATTTATGAATCATTTCTTCCCTGCCTTTACGGACAATTCGGATGGTTCGTTCCAAACTCTCTTCCAGTTGCTCCAAAATAGAATTTGCATATTGCATGGCGTCAGCCTCGATATGAGTCGCATTTTTATTGGCTTCGAAAATAATCTTTTTGGCCTCTTCCTCGGCCCTAACAGTAATTTGATCTTCACGCACTAGTCTTTCAACATAAATTTCAGCTTCCCGTAGAAGGCGTTTAGCTTCTTCCTGGGCTTGTTCCAAATATTTTTCTTTTTCACGACTAACCCATTCCGCTTCCTTAATTTCTTCAGGAATAGCCAATCTCATCTTATTTATTAATTCTTCCAATTCATCTTTGTCGATTAAAACTTTCCCGGCAATGGAAAAATTATTTGCCGCCAATTTTTCCAAATGATCTAAAAGTAAAAAAAGATTTAATTTTGGCATTTTATTCTCCTACCTACACAGACCATATTTCTTCTTCAGAGCGGCTTCTACTCCTGGCGTAACCAAGTCTCCGATTTCACCGCCAAATTGTGTTATTTCCTTAACCATACTTGAGCTTAAAAACGAATACTCATTTTTAGTCATCATAAAAATTGTTTCGATCTCCGGAGCCATTCGTTTATTATTTAATGACATCTGAAATTCGATTTCAAAATCTGATATAGCCCTTAAACCTTTAACAATTAAGTTGCTTCCGACCCGGCGAGTAAAATCAATCAATAATCCGCTAAAACATTCAACCTCCACATTATTTAAATGTTTTATCGCGGTTCGAATCAAATCTACCCTTTCTTCAAGAGAAAAGAGAGGTCGTTTACTTGGATTTTCAAGTACCCCAACCACTACAGCGGGAAACAACTGGGCCGCCCGCTCAATGATATCCAAATGTCCATTTGTAATAGGGTCGAAACTTCCGGGACAGACTGCTTTTAACTGCATTGCTAACTCCGCCATTTATATTTAAAACTTGTTTTTTTTAATTTATCATCTTTTATTGAAAAAAGTCAAGCAAATATCCCCATAATTACGCATCTCTCCATCAAGTTCCGGAACATTTATAATGAACTTACGAGGATGTTCGGCAATAATAATCCCATTAGCCTTCAATAAGCTCTTATCGAGTATTTTTTGAATTGCTTGGGTTAAGATACCGCCTTCAAAAGGGGGATCTAAAAATATTAAATCAAATTGAATATTTTCTTTCGCTAATAAGTCAATAGTCCGGTCAAATGAAAGGTGTATGACACGGACTTGTTCATCAGGTTCGATAATCTTTAAGTTTTGATAAACCAACTTGACGCTTAAAAAACTTTGATCGGCAAACACAACGTTAGCTGCTCCCCGACTGATGGCCTCAATTCCGATACCGCCGGCCCCGGCAAAAAGATCCAAAAAAGCAGCGCCTTGAATTCTGGCGCCTAAGATGTTAAATAACGTTTCTTTAATCCGATCGGCGGTAGGACGGACCCCCTCATGTTTCGGGCCTTTCAATGATCGCCCGCGGTACTTTCCTGCTATTACCCTCATGCCGGTAAAACAACTATTCCAATTGCATTCGGCCCGGCATGGCTACCTATAACAGGACCAGCCAAATTAATAATCATTTCCTTTATATTTAAGCTTTTCTTGGCCAACATTTCCAAGATGTCGGACTCGTCTTGAAGATCGGTATGAATAACGCCTATAATCAAAGGGTGATCGCCATAACTTTTGACAACCTTATCTAACATAATCTCGGCAACCTTTTGAAAATTACCTCTAACTTTTTCAACCGGAACAATTAATCCTTCTTCAATTGTCAAAACCGGTTTAATATTTAACAGACTTCCCATAAAAATCGAAGCCTTGCCTATTCTACCGGTACGATATAAATGCTCCAGACTTTTTAAAGTAAAAAAGATTGATACCTCTTTTTCCCATTTTGTCAGTTTATTCAATATGGTTTCAACCGACGCTCCATTTTTAACCGCCTTAGCGGCCTCTATTACAACAATCCCTAAACTTAGGGTAACTTGACGGGAGTCGATTATATGAATTTTATAATCAGCACCCATCATTTCCGCCGCCAATTGGGCTGAATCAGCCGTCCCGCTCATTTCACGTGAAATATGAATCGAAATGATAGTATCCCCCGGGCTCGCAATTTTTTGATATGCTTTTAAAAAATCTCCGGGAGAAGGTTGCGATGTATTGGGCAGTATAGACTCGTTACGTAACTTATTATAAAATTCTTCACTCCAAATATCGACCCCGTCTTTAAATACTTCCTCTCCAAAATGTACATTTAAAGGAACAACCTCGATCCCATATTCGGATGCAATCTTTTGTGGAATATCCGCAGTACTGTCAGTTACAATTTTTATCGCCAAAATAGGTCCCCCTTATTCAATCGAGAATAAATAGTAGTACAAAGGTTGGCCTCCATAATATAATTCAAATTCTGCTTCCGGGAATGTTTTCTCCAGTCGGTTCAATAAGTCTTGAGCGACTAACGGGGTAACATCCGAACCGTAATAAATCGATACCAGACTACTATTAACCCGGGACGTTTTTTGCAGGGCAACTTCCAAAACCTGTTCCGGCGCATCACCATGGGTTACAATTTCCCCATCCAGGAGTCCGATGATTTCCCCTTCTTTAATATCCAATTCTCCTAATTTAACGCTACGGACAGCATAAGTTACTTCTCCGGTTACAATCGCTTGTGATTTTTCAGTCATCTGCCGTACATTGTCTTCTAAATCACGGTCTTCGGAATAATTTAATAAAGCGGCGAGCCCTTCAGGAATACTGTGAGTTGGCACCACTTTGACCTGGCGTTCCGGAACCAACTCCTGAACATGATTGGCAGTTAATACAATGTTTTTGTTATTGGGCAAAATAATAATCTGAGAAGAGTTGATACTTGAAGTAGCCTTAACTAAATCCTCGATACTTGGGTTCATAGTCTGACCACCGTTAACAATAACCTGGACTCCTAAACTGCGAAAGATCCGCTCTAAACCATCGCCTGCTGCTACGGTGACAATCCCGTATTTGGAATTATTCGTATTTGAATCTGAAATTTTTGCCAACCGTTGCTGACTCTGTTCAACCATGTTATGAATTTGAATCTCATACATGTCACCGAAACGGACCGCAAAATCCAGGACAATACCGGGATTATTAGTGTGTAAGTGTATTTTAACCGTGTTTTCGTCCCCGACAACCATTAAACAATCTCCGTGGGGGCTGAGATTATTTTTGATATGTTCAAGATCGAGTTGTTTGCCTTTTAAGATGAATTCAGTACAATATTGAAAGTTGATTACTCCATCAGCAAGAAGTTCGCCATCTGAATAAGGAGTGACACTGACTTTTTTAGGTTCATTCAATAAATTATCTGAAATATCTCCATCCATGTTTTCTCCATTTAGGCATCGTTTCATACCCTCAAAGAAAAAAACAAGTCCTTGGCCACCGGCGTCGACCACTCCGGCCTGTTTCAAAACTGGTAACATCTCCGGGGTCTGGGCCAGAGTTTTACATGCATGTAGGTATATTTGATTAAAGTATTCTTTAATATTAGATTCGTTATTGGCGTTTTCTTTGGCAAAAAGGGCTGACTCTCGGATAACCGTTAAAATTGTTCCTTCAACCGGCTGCCGTACTGCTTGATAACACAAATTATACGCCCCGTTAAGACCTTCCGCTAGTTCATACTTTGTAAGATTAGTTGTTTTAGAGGGGAGTGCTTTAACAAAACCTCTAAAAAATTGGGACACTATTACCCCGCTATTACCTCGGGCCCCCATTAAAGCCCCATAAGCTGCGGACTCCAATAAATCAACCACTCGGGTAGAAGGATTATTTAACAATTCCCTTAGAGCTGCTTGAAAAGTAAGATACATATTGGTACCAGTATCTCCGTCTGGTACCGGAAAAACATTTAAAGCGTCAACCTCAGTTTTGTGAGAATAAAGGCATGCTGTTCCGGCTGAAATAATTTCTTTTAATAAAGATCCATCAATATAATCTGGTTGCAACATACTGCCTCCCCAAATTCTCATTTTTTATTACTACGAACACTTTGGATAATTACGTCAATTTTTAATTTATTTAACCCAAGCTGATTTTCTATGGCATACCTTACGTTCTCAATAACATTACGGGCAACTTCTTGAATACGGACCCCGTATTCAACAATAATATATAGTTCCAAATGAACTTGGTCTTCGTCAATTATAACTTCAATACCTTTAGTTAAATTGTCCTTTTTGGTCAATAAGTCGGAAATTCCATCCTGTAGATTACGAGATGCCATACCGACCACCCCGAAACATTGCATTGTAGCTATACCTGCTACCATAGCGATGGTATTAGGTGAAATATTAATAGTGCCAAGTGGTTGTTTGGATTGAGCTTTAGTTTTGTTTGGCACGCCAGTTCCTCCTTAGTCAGATTATCCAAAAAATTATTCGCTCAATAAATTAAATATCCTTCATTTAAAAGCGGTTACAAATTGTATATTATTAAAGCAATTCAGCGGTAAGCGCTTGAATAATTAATTTCTACATATAGATTAAACACCTTGTAAAATTCGAGATATTTCGTTAAAATCCTGCCACCGTAAAATTTCACTGCCCAGACTTTGTAAAACCACAATTTTTCTTTATTTTACCCTTGTCAGCTATAATTCTTTATGGTAGAATAGGTTTGCTTAATCTGTATGTGATTTGGAGGTGTTTTTCTTGTCTTATCGTTGTTCTATCTGTGGCAAAGGACATCAAACCGGAAACCTGGTGAGCCATTCAAATATTAAGACCCACCATCGCTGGAAGCCAAACCTCCGTAGCGTCCGCGCCATTATTGACGGGACCCCGAAACGGGTCAGAGTTTGCTCGCGTTGTCTGCGGTCCAATAAGGTCCAAAGAGCAGTCTAGAAGTATAACTTAAAAGACCCAGCGGGTCTTTTTTGTTTTTTTATTAACTCGCTTATTTAATATTTTAATTCAAAACAATCCTTATGATACCAAAACCAGTACTATTTTTCAAGAACGGTATTTAAAAGGTCTACCCATCTATCATATAATTACATGGAGGTGCACCTCACTTGTCACAGTATGGCCCTATGAAAATTTTTTCCGGGACCGCCAATCCGCAATTAGGTCAAGAAATTGCAGAATATTTGGGGGTTCGTTTAGGGGGCATCAATATTTCCCGTTTCGCCAACGGAGAAATATTTGTAAGATTTGAAGAAAGTATTAGGGGTTCGGATGTTTTCATATTACAGTCATTTACCGGTTGTGTGAATGACCAAATTATGGAAATGTTGATAATGATTGACGCTTTGAAGAGAGCATCCGCTGGAAGAATCACAGCGGTTATCCCTTATTATTGTTATTCACGTCAAGAAAAAAAGGCCGCTCCACGAGAACCAATCGCCGCCCGAATGGTGGCTGATATTATAACTACAGCAGGGACTGACCGGGTTATAACCATGGATTTACATGCTCCTGCTATTCAAGGTTTCTTCAATATTCCAGTAGATCATATGACTGCCCTTCCTATGCTCGCCCAATATATTCGTCAAAAAAATCTACCTGACGGTGTAGTAATCGCCCCTGATGCCGGAAGTGTAAAAAAAGCTGAAAAACTTGCTGCCAGGCTTGAATTACCTCTTGGGGTAATGTATAAACGTAGGCCCGCTCCAAATATAGCTGAAATGGCCTTTTTCATTGGTGAAGTGAAGGATAAAACCCCTATTATCATTGATGATATGGTTGACACCGCGGGAAGCATCATGCAAGTAGTAAATGCTCTCCTGGAGCGCGGCGCCAAACCTGAAATCCATTTATTAACAACACACGGTATTTTTTCTCCACCGGCTATTGAACGTTTAAAACACGATGCAATTAAAGAAGTAGTGGTCTGTAATACCATTCCGTTTTCTCCGGAAAGGTCTCTCCCAAAATTTACTACCATCTCGGTCGCTCCCCTTTTAGGAGACGCCATTCGTAGAATTCACCAAGACATTTCGGTGAGTGTGTTGTTTGATTAGTAAAATAAGTGGAATTATCTAGTCTTTAGTTGTCTGGAACCAGGAGTCAGAAGACAGGATATAGGATTCTACCATTCACTCCAATGTTATACCCACGCTCCTGTCTCCTGGCTCCTGACCACTTCTCTTTACAACTCCGGTATAAAATAAAACCTTCGTTCATTATTATTCAACTTAGTGTACTTCTCACTTGGGTCCCCGTAAAGGTAAAAGCAATGTTTTACTTGGATATTTTCCGATTCCAATACCATTAAAAATCCGTTGGTATACAAAAATATTACCCCATCCTTTTCTTCAAAGTAATGCACCTGCGAAATTTTCATTGAGAAATCTGCTACTTGAACCAGATTAACGTTTTCTTCATCTATTTTATATAAACCATCCGTTGTAACTACTAAAGTGTACAAATTGGGCTGATTAATTTGAAACATAGCTAACGGTGGTTCTTGGGGAACCAGATATTTTTCTAGGTCATACTCTTGATCGTAAACGGTTATATCTTGGGTTGCGCGGTTCAAAACATAAAAACGGGATTGCCATTGATTAGTGGTAACAGCTGTTTTGGACTGCAAATCTCCTTTAAAAGTTATTGAATTAATAAAACGTTTTCCAGATCGGCCGCATTTTACACTTTTCAATACTAAGTTATTTTCTAAATCGTAAAATTTGAGATACCCTTTTTCAAAACAAGCGATAATTGCTAAATCAGTCTGAGGTAAACGCTGAAAAAAGTAATGAAACTGACCCGGATAGTAATTAGGACCATCAATTTTATAAGTCCTGCTAAAATTATTGGGATAATCTATTAAAGTTAGAGTAGTATCGTTTAAAATATATAGTCGTCCCTGGTCTGGCAAGAAACTGAATCCGGCCCAAGGACGGGATATTTGGTGTTGTCTGATCCCACCCCCGGTTATCCTATAAATTCGTCCCTCCATTAAACCATTATTCAAAATTCCATTAGTCACAAATAACGAACGACTATTTTCATACCAATAAGCTCCGGTATTCGGGTAAAATAGCTTCCGTTCTTCCACTACGGCATTGGCAAAAGTATCAATAATTTTAATTGTTCCAGGTTTGGATTTCCGGGAACGTTGCTTATTAATACTAATCAAAGCCACTCGATCAGGTCCTAAGGTATACAAACGTTCCGTTCGGGCTCCGATTTCAAGTCTGGATTTTAATTGGAAAGGCGTTATTTGAAACTTTAATAGTTCCCGAACGGATTTCCCCGAATCAATAATCGCTAATAAAGCATTTTCATCATAAGTCAACTGCAAATCCACAATTTCACAGGCAATTCCTTGGATTTTAGTCGCTTTCTGTTCTTTGAAATCATAATGAAGAAATTCTACAGCCTCTTTTTTTGGCGACGGGTAATAAGCGATAAAAAAGTGGAGCCGGTCTTTTGTATATACCCATTGGTAAGGAGCGAAGCCTATTTCTAGAAAGTCATTAGTTCTATCAACTTTTGCATTAAAAATAATAATCTTACCTGGCTCATAAAAAGTCTCCCCTTTTTCCCCGCCGATTTTTTGCGAGTCAAAAACAGCGAGATATTGTTCGGAGATCCCGGTTGCCATCATCATGTTTGGGTTTTTGTTAAGGCCGATTGTCTTAATAGTTTCGGCTTTCAAATTGTCTTTAACATTTAAAATCACATTTTTTTCATGATCATATAAAAAATATTCTCTTGTTAATCCGATTGTTGGTGTTAATAACCAAAAAAATATAATCAAAATAAAAAACTTTTTATGAATCATTACTGCCTCCTAAAATTTAAAAACCGTTCTATTAGTCCCCCCCGGCAACCCACGTAAATAGCTATATCAAATCTTAAATTTTCTACCAAAAAAGGTTAAATCCTGCAGGTATTCCCGTTTGATTTGTATAATTTTATATATAAGCCATATATCAAATGAAATTACGTTCAAAAATGGCACAAAACTTAATTACGAACCGAAAACCCATATGTAGTAAGATTTATCGGACTTGAGGATTTATGAATGTCGATAATTATTATTATTAAAATCCATGCTAATCTTATTTCCGGTCAAAAAATTTTTTATTAGTTTTTTAGTTCCGGCTTCGCCGGGATAGGTTAAATGAAATACAATCTTTTAACAATGCAAATCCATGTTCTATTGGAGGTGTCTTTTTTTGTCAAAACGAAACCATCTATTAATCACAATGGTGCTGTTTTTAGTTATGATTTTATTGGAATATCCCACCGTAGCCGAACCTGAAAAACGGTCCATCGAAATCAATCTACAAGCTGTTCACAAAGACACTCCCCTTTTTGAACGTACTGAAGAGCGAAAGTTGGGTAACGGCTTTTTGATAAAAATGATTAAAATTCGCGATAATCCCAAATTTAAGTCTTTGCCTGAAACCAATGCCAATGTACTTTATTACGGAGAAGTCAAATTCGGATTACCAGCCCGAGCCCATGGTGTCTTAATTGATTTTGAAGGTAAAGATAAACTATTGTGGGTCGATTCGGATGCCGATAATAATTATGCCGGAGAGACTTGTTATCAATTATTTAAAAGTGATCGTATCCCCGGTATTAATTTCTATTATTCGCCAACTCCGGTAAACTTTCTGGTGGCCTTTGATTTTGAGGACCACAAGTATGAAAGTATAATCCAGTTTGACTTACCATTTTTAGCAGTTGCCCGCAACGGATACCAAGATCTTTTCTTTTTATCCACTCGTTCCTGGTTTACCGGGAGCGTAAATACCGGAAAAACCGAGCTTCGTGTCGCTGTAGTCGATACTAATGATAATGGATTGTACAATGATTCCAATGATTTGTTAATCATTGATCAAGACTTTGATCTTAATTTTTCCCCTAAAGAGAGTAATGCTTTAGCAAGAACAAAAAACATCAAATTTGAATCAGAACAATGGGATGTCTTTTATGGATTCCTTCCGGAAAAGATAATTCTTACTGAAAGGTAACTCATCCAATGCGCTTGAGCCAACGTTTTCTTTTAATTTTAGTTTTCTTGATGGCGATCTCACCATGGGCTGAATCGGCTAATCTTGATTTTCAATCAAAAACATTACCCAGCGGACTCCGGGTTATATATAAGGTAATCCCATCAAATACGGTAACCGCCCGAATGGTAGTTCCTGCAGGCATGCTTAACGAACCAAGGGGTCTTCGTGGGATCTCACACCTTTTGGAACATATGATTTACCGTGGAGCCCAAAATTCGGCTGCTCAAAACTTCCTGGCTCTACTTAATGATGAAGGCGGGATCCATAATGGAACCACTTCCTTAGAAAGGACCGAGTATTATTTTAACGTTCCTTCCGATAGTTTCAACAAAGCTCTCTCTTTCTTCTTAGAGATGATTTCCCATCCCGAATTGGATGAAACCCATGTATCCTTGGAAAAAAAGATCATTAATGTCGAAAATGTTCTCCGGGCCGACCCGGGTAATACTTTTTTTCTTTATATAAACGAGCTAACCGAACACCAATTGGATGACTCCATAAAATCTATCACTAGGGAAGATTTAATCCAATATCATCAACAGTACTATAATCCCAAACAAATGACTTTAATTGTCACCGGTAATTTTAAACCGAATGAATTATTCAACTTGGCCCAGAACGTACAATATCGTTCCGAAGAAAAGACATTTACTCCGATACAACGTCTGATCCGCGATTTGCCTAATAATGTAATTATTGAAGATTATTTGAATGGTGAAACATATAAAATTCTTTACGGATTTGAATTAAACGGACTTTCCGGTAAAAACCTTACCGTGGCAAAGGCTCTTCCAGTTATTTTTAATTACGAATCTTACCAATATGACTATTTAACAAACCGGCCGCTTGATTATAATATTTCTCTTTTTAACTTAACTAGCCGGTTTTATCTTATTTTTACCTATAGTGATAATAAAAATCCTTACTCGCTCGAGATTAATACCTGGCACCAAAATAACTTGGAAAGATTCTGCAAATATTTGCAAACCAAAAACTTTGATCAATTTTTGGATTGGTTAGCGATAATGTTGAGTAGAGATTATCACATTATAAGCTCGGACCCGTTTTCACTAAATAATTATTATCGAGATATTTTATTCGAACCCAGCAGCCTGACAGTGGAAGATGCCGCGGCTATACGGAGATTAAGTTCAAAGGATATCAAAAGTTTCGTAAAAAAATACCTGGAAAGTAATAGCTATCAAAAAGTCGTTGTCAAAGCGCAATAATGAAAATGAATTGACGGGGATCAGCAAGCATCGATAGTATTTTCTAAAGTATTCACCCACCCCGGCCCACCGGGGCACATTAAAGGATAAAAATAGTTTTTTATACTCTGTGGCTAATTCATTTATTGGCCACGGAGACACAGAGAAATCAAAGTATTATCAAGGATGGAAAAAAGGATGAAAAGTCTCAAAGAAGGCAATCGCCTGTTTTCGTTTAAAAAGACCGTTATTCCGGTAATTATAATTATTTTAGTTTTGTTACCTCTTTATGCTGCAGCTTCTGATTCAACAACAAAAATATCCAAAGAACAACGGGACGACGGATTAACCATCGTTCTACGGGAACCGGACCAAGCTCAAGCTAAACAAGAGCTCCAATTTGTAAACCTCATTATTAAAGCCGGGTATGCCCACGATCCAATCGGTAAATTTGGTATAACTAACTTAACTAATGAATTAATATTTAATTTACTAAGACATACCAGTGTCATTGATATTGATTATCAAACTTACGCCGATTATTCCATTTTTCAATTTGTAACTACTCGCAACTATTTTAATGACTTTTGCACTCAACTTGACCAGATTATCCGGTCGGACGCCTTACTTTTATACGACTTATGCAATGATTTAGTACATTATCACTTAAATCAGCCCAAATCGCCGGAACTAGCAGCTATTTCTCAGTTTTATTCTATGGTTTACGGCTCTGAACATCCTTATAACTCATTCTTTACACCAAACTACGATAAGCTTAATATTACCGAAATTAATAAGTGGTTTCGCCACATCTATAAACCAAATAATTTCATCATCTCATCCAGTCTTAAGTTACCCGATGATTTCCTGAGAAAACCGTCCGGCCGTGATTTAAAAGAAACAGTAACCCTAAGTGAGGTCCCTATTATCGCTGCTGATTATTCTCCCGAACTGAAATATACGCTAATCCATGATAATATCGCTACGGTTTGCCTGGGTTTTGAAACTCCCAGAATGGATGGAGAAGGAGTATTCGCGACTTTTTTAATTGAAAAATACTTAAACCAAAGACTCTGGAAGATTATTAGAGAGGAAAACGGTTTAAGTTACGATCCCGAAGTGTTTTCTCTTTTAATCAGTAAATCTTCCGCCCCGACTCTGCAGGCTGTTCTTCATACTTTAGCTCCGGATACGGGTAAAGTTATCAATATGATAATTGCGGAGTTTAAAAAAGTCGCCGCCGAAGGAATACCAGAGGCGGAAATCGCTCAGATTATCGGGCAGGAACGAAAAAAAAGAGAGCTTTATAATAAAGACCTTAAATCAGCGGTTGCAGCCGCCGCCTTATATGGGCTCCTTAATCAAAAGTGGCTGGTGAATCAGGAGGATTATTTCTCCCGTCTCAATGAGGAAGCAAAAATAATCTCCCAGGTAATGACTGAAGGATTAGTCAAACTAAAAATCTCCGTTGCCGGACCTAAAGGAACCGACGGCTATTTGAATGGTGTCGCCAAGGAATTAGAGCTTTTGACCCAAGAGTAAATAATTTGTTTATTACTATAACTACAAAAAAACCATGGGGCACTCGCCTCATGGCTTTTTTATTAATATTTTTTTGAGAACAATTTACTAATACCATGTTTTAATTAAGTTTTGATACAAATGAGGTACTAAATCTCTACCGCCAAACCGGTTGTATAGACCCGCTCAACGCCTTCTTCAAAGCCATCCTCAATACCGGCCTTGATATTAAACTTGTTAACCAAGGCGAAGCTAGCCCCAAGTCCATACTCCTGATATCCCTCTTTATACTGGTAGGAAACTTCTCCGGCCAGTCTTAATCTGGAACCGATTCGAACGTTGACACCGGGAGTAACAATCAAAGCAGTATCATCCAATTCGTTGTTTGCTTCCAGATTGACAAAACCATAAACTAAGTCCGAATTTAGCCAGAATGAGACTCCATACATCGGTATCTCCGAGGCGGAAAGGTTGTAGCCAAGATAAGCCGTATAGCCCATTGCCGAAGTAGACGGGCTGTAGTATGCCTTAAGCAGCATCTGACGTTCATTTTCGCTGGACCGACTGACCTCACCGCTAATTGTAACTGAAGGCCGGATTCCATAACTAAGTTTAGCGTTAATGGGCATTGAATCGATAGAGACCTCTTGGCCTTGGGAAAAATTAGTTTTTACATCAAAGCCGAGACCTGCCGGTGAGTTCAATTTGCCGTTTTCGGCTTCCAGGGAATAGGAGTTGCCAAGAGCGACTACTGATAAGGAGAGAGACAGAATGAAGGCTGCAATGATTACTGTGAATAGTTTACGCATTTACCGCACTCCTTTGTTTTGATTTTACCCATCGATTCTGCTTTCTCGTTAGGTACTCCTTTAGCAACTATCTGTCATGTCAGGAAGGAGTATCCAATCATCGGGCTCGTGACGTTGCTCCTATTCGATTCTTATTTAAATCCTAAAAGATAATCCAAAAAATAAGCCACAGCATTCCTGTAATAAAGTAAAATCGAAATTGAAAAAAAGAGTCGCTCCATGTATGCTGGGTAGAGAATGGCTAGCAAAGCATTCAATCCCTAAAAATGGAGGACTCTTAAGATGAAGTATA
>JAEYRN010000050.1 GCA_023435565.1 Bacillota bacterium | reverse complement strand
ACTTGAGTTTGAGGGCTTATACTCATCCATCGCTGGTTGCAGTATCCTCATTCTCTTTCAACTGAATGGCTATTAGTTGAACCGGACTTTCACCGGCTGGCATTCGTGCGCATCGTGGCGCACCCATGGATGGAGTCCGCGTGGTATGGGAACAGGATGTTCCACGCCATCGGCGCAATAAGTCAGCCTTGAAGACGACTGCAGGATGCAGGAGTCTATTTAGATGGCGTAAGCATTCCTTCGGAGGTTCATGGATGAACCGGAGCTATTGCGGGGGTCCGGGGCGACAATTGGCCCCGGCGGGTGGGTAGGTCCTAGGGAATGACCGGACATTCCCTGGACGAATTAGACTTTGTTTTTTGGCCAAACGGCCTGATGCTTAATGGTATCGCGTATCAGTTTTACTCATGATTGGTATTCTTTATACCGCTAGGATTTAATCTTTACTGCTCCCCTTTTGCTCTTTCAGTTGTAATTATCTTTTTGTCACTTAAAAATAAAATTGTCTGCGACTTCATGAAAATAGACTGTTTTTTCTTTTACTTTTTTATTTTGGTTGAACAAACAGGCTTTTACTTTAGGGTAGATCCGAATTCAATGGTTTTATTTCTCCAACTTTTCTTTAATCCCTTAAGTCTATTGGTTTGCTCCGGGAAATAGTGTAGTGCGACTTTGGAGTTATTTCCTTTTGGAATATGGACCACCGGGATATAGGGGATTTCTTTGCCGATGTTCAGGTAAAGAAGTTTGCCGAATACTTCCTGCATTTTTAGTTCTTTGCCCATATAAGTCTTGGATAGAAGCTTTAAAACCGTCTCGCTTAGACTGATGATCAAGTCGGGTTTTATGAAGTCGATTTCTTTTTCGAATAAGTTTTTGCAGTTGGTAAAAGCTTTTTCAATAAGCCCGAGCTTTTTAATCGATGTCTTCCGGTAAACCCTTGGTTAGGCATTTGATTAGGTTTGTACAATAAAGCTCGCTGATATCTATGTTTAAGGGAGTTAGGATCATTTCGGTTATGTATTTATAAAGAGGCAGGTTAGGTTGGTTCATTTTCAGGACATATGCGGCCTTAGTTTTAGTCCTAACCGCCGGGGAATGGCCGACGAGCATGATTCTGGGGTTTGAAGAGCCGTAAAAGGAGAGAGGTTTTGAGTATTCTATTAGACCGGCAATCTCACTTACTGTATTACACCGGTTACATTGTTGGATTTCGGTTTCGAGGTGGTTGAAAGAGATCATTCCCACGTCTTTTCATTTAAGATCTTAGCTATCTCTTCCGTTGAGGGTAGTATATCTTTAATAATATCTTTAAGGTCAAAGTACTTTCCTCCTCGTAGTGGCAATTTAGAGGTTTTACGGTAGTCGGTATCATAAAACTTATAAACCATATAGAACTTTTGATCTTTAGAAAGGTCAATGTTTAGCTCATTCTTGGTATCCTCAATTATCCCCTTTATCGCCTCTTCGTCATCAGGTGAGACCGGATTTGTATTTAAATGTTCTTTTACTTCTAGTTTCTTGGTATTAAAATCATAATCAGCGGTAATAACGTCCCTAATCTCACCGATAGCTTTGATTGTTTTTAAATTATAAAGCCCTAAGTATTTATAGTTTCGATACGACCGAGTGATTGGGTCATAATAGATGTTATATTTTAGATTGTGTTGTAAGGAAAAACCACAAGGAACGGCTTTCATTAGATAGTTATTAACAGGCAAGAGGTTCTCCTCGGAACAAAATGCTTCATATTCATCAAGGATTTCTTGCATCTCAAAATCTTGATCCAACAAATGATCGCGCATTATCTTAATAATCGTTTCAAAAGTAGAAGAAATAAATAGAACATCTTTTCCTGTTTGTGATTTAAAGACGGCAATTTCTTGTTTGACGTTCTTTATAAAGCCCTGATCAACCGGATGGGGATCAATCAGTAATAGAATTTTTAAATCTTCGTTTCCGAACTTATTTAGATGCTGAATTATTTGACCCTTACTGTAATTTCCATACAGCTTTGTTTCAATAACAACTTTGAAACTTATTTGAGAGATCATACCGTCCGGAATGCTTCCTTTGTTTCGGACTTGTTGTTCAAATTGAGGGCCGACCTGGAGTCCGGGAACATTTCCAAAGAGATCGCTTAAAAAGTCTTGAAAGCGTAGGGTATTGTAATGGTAAAATCGGGAAAGAAGGAGTAAAGTGTTGTTAGTAACAACGTTTTCTTTTTGGGAGAAACGTTGGAAGTAGTGAATGGTAGACATGTTATATCACCTCCAGTAAAAAATCGTTATCGACCTCAATACCAATTCCTAATCTAATAAAGTTGATTAGTCAATTTATAGAACAATCATAGCAAATTGAATAATACTTGTAATAGCAGCAGTTAATTCAACCGCTCCTGCTATCTTTGGGTATACATTTTGTAAACCGCCAATAGCTGTTTTGATAAAGCCCTTTTTCGGATTTTCTTTTTTTAATTCTTCTTGGAGAACCGCAACGTTATCATTGATAATTTCGTGTATTTCCGGCGCAATTGCATCCGTCAATAAGGTTCTGATACTTTGAACCAGCTTATCCAATTCATCGGTATTTATGCCATTATGTTGTATTGCGTGAATTGAAGCTTGGTCTTTAGCAATATTAACTTGTCCACCATTTATCGTAATTACATATTTTGTCTCCTCGTCATAACCCATATCGATTGCAATCTCCGTTAAATAAGATTCAATATGATTCGCAAAGGGGAGTATGAGTCTTTCTCCAAAACCTTTAACCATGTCCTGAAACTTGCCAGAATGCCCATATGCCATACCAATAGAACGGATAGAGACTTTCTGAGCTACAATATATTTAAGAATTCTATATGTATATACAATTTCTTCCTCAACACTTGACCCCGTATAAAAAAAAGCTCTACCGTAACTCGATGCTACTTCATTCATTTCTTTAGCAACATCAAAATCCTCAACAATAATACTGTTAATATAACTGGAGATCAGATGGTTATCATCAATAAAATCAATAAACATCTTCAAGATACCATCAGCTTCTTCATAGTGCGCATTAATTACCCTACTGGCAATTGATCTAAATGCTCTACTCAACTTGCGTAAATCTTTTTTATTAATTTCCATCACATTTCACCCCGCAAAATGGACAATAACTTCCGGTGAATTTCACAATTGGCTTAATCTTGGCCTGTCTTTTACAACAATCATACTGCTGTATCTCCAACGCCTCAATTCCCGCAATGATCGGACTTTCCGGTTTTGACCTTGGCTTTTTACCAGCCTTAAAGGTTAATCCACTTCCCTTAAACTGACGCTCCCACTTTTGCATCTCTTTAAAGATCATATCCATTGCAACATTTTCAGCCATTTTCATGGCTAATTCTATCACATCTTCCGTAAAATAATTTTCACTTTTTAATCCGCAGGAAGGACACCAAATTTCAATTACATCATCTGCTTGGGTATCGTTTGGTGTTAATTTAAAAAATTCACCGCATAGTGGGCATTGAAACAATACAAACCCATCGGTATCAGAAGGAATAGATATTTTCATCTCCATATCGCTCATATTGCCACTTCATTTCATCGTTTTCTTTTTTTAAATCAAATCCAAACCCGCAAAAAGCCCATGGAGCACCTCAATTCGTTTCTCACTTGGTGGGAGAAAGATTGAGGAGTAGCCTACAACTCCCCTCGAAACGCTTTTTGCAACATGCTATTAAAACCGTTTTCCATTTCTGAAAGGCTTTTTATAACCTGCTCTTTTTGTTGTTCAGTTTTTTCTAAAATTATTCCATACTTATTTTGTAATCCCATTGGAGGGAGAAACACTTTAAGTGATTTTAATTCACTAAGATTTAATGTTTTTTGAGCAATCCCTTTAACTAAACCATCAACTTGCATCTTTATAAAATCGGATTTTAAGAGCCCTAATAAAAATAAGGAATTGATTTTAATGGGGTTTGGTTTTAAATGAGCTATATGTCGCTGAAAACAAAACTTTCTATCACTCTTTACAATAGCTGGATTACCATATGAACCAACAATTGTATAAAGTAGGTCACCAATTTCAATAGGGGTGCTTTTAGTTAATTCTAAATAAGTATCCTTAGAGATAAACTTGGTAGTATTATAATTAATTTCATTTTGTATGATATTTGAAACAAAAATAAATGGTATACCGCTATTCACGAATTTAGGGCTTTGATGAGTACCATCAGTTATTTTATTGCAACAGAAATCTAATGTGTGTACTTCCCACCCCTTCCCATTCCTCACCGGATCTCTAAACATTTCCAAAAACACCGACCGCAAAAACTCATCCAACAACCGTATCGTTTCCTGCCGTTTCCGCCGAACCGCATCCGCCTTATCCAAAATGGCCGCAATACGTTTTTGTTCGGGAAGAGGGGGAAGAGGAATTTCTAAATCTAAAAATTGATTTGCATCTAGGTTCGCTATGTTCGTTGTTTGACGTGCACAATATCTGACTTTAAGTTGTATTGAATTACTTGAAAGCCAATAAAATAAATAATTAGAATCCACTTGGGAAGAATCTGGACGTAATATTGAAATAAATCCACCCGCTGTTGCCTCATATTTTAATTTAGGTACTTGAACACATTTACCGACTAAATCCCAACTATTTGCACTGGAAATTAAAATATCACCAGTTTCTAAAAATTGTTCTTTTCTTTTTACATGTTTTTTGGAAATAGCAATTAGATCAGATTCATCGAGAATCTTTTGAATGTTTTTAGTTCTCATACATATAGCTGAATCTACAGTGCCTATTTCTACTTTATCCTCTGGTTTAAATGTAATGCCCCGTATATATTTACATATGGTAGCTAAAGGAACTATTTTATTCATATTATCTTCTCCAACTCATCCAATTCCTGCTGTATCTCCTTCTCCAACTCCCGCAACCGCACCAAAATCACCTTCGGCGGATCATACTCCACTTCCTCATGGACCACCTGCTTATACCGATTTATCGTAAGATCATACCCATTCTCCACAATCTCCGCCTTCGGCACAAAAAATGCCTTCCCGGTCCTGTCGGTATCCTTCTGCGAGTCCCGTTCCTTCCACCGTTTCTTAATATCTGGAATATCATCTTTATCAGGTGTCGCATCCCGTTTATCATCCAATGAAAATCCATCCGCCTCCATATCATAAAACCAAACATGATCCGTCCGGCCGCCCTTGGTAAAGATCAAGATCCCCGTCGATACCCCGGCATAAGGTTTAAAGACGCCGGGAGGCATCGAGATCATCCCTTCTAGTTGGTTCTCCTCCACCAACACCCGGCGAATCTCCTTGTGGGCTTTGGAAGAACCGAAAAGCACCCCATCCGGGACGATACAAGCGCAACGACCGCCCAAGTCTAATATCCTAAGGAAAAGCGCTAAGAATAACAACTCCGTCTTTTTGGTGCTGACTACGCTTTTCAGTTTCGAGTTGATGTCTTTTTCGTCAAGATTGCCTTTGAATGGCGGATTCGCCAGTACAATAGTGTATTTATTCTCCTCCTCATACCCTGAGGAAAGGCTATCGGCATAACGGATATTTGGTTCGTCAATTCCGTGAAGCATCATATTCATCGCCGAGATTCTCAGCATCGAGCTGTCAAAGTCAAACCCTGCGAACATTTCTTTGCGAAAATAATTCCAGTCGGGAAGTTTGTCCCCGATTTTGTCATGAATATTGCCGTCCTCATCGGTAAAAACCGCATCCGGCGAGGTGTATTTCTTCAAAATACACTCACTCGCCGACACCAAAAACCCGGCGGTGCCGCAGGCCGGATCGCAGATCTTATCCTCACTCGACGGATCTAAGAGCTCCACCATCATTTGAATGATATGCCGGGGCGTCCGGAATTGGCCGTTGACACCGGAGATCTGAAGTTTCGATAACAAATACTCATAGAGGTCGCCCTTGGTATCCTGATCATCCAAATTAATCCCATCGATTAATTGCACCGCTTCATATAACAAACTCGGTTTTTGAATCAAAAATACCGCGTCCTTCATCGACTGGGTAAAAGCCGAGTCTCCGTTACTTAAGGTTTTAATAAACGGAAAAATCTTTTGCAACATCAGATCGTACATCGCCTGCGCCTCAAAATTCTTAAACCGCCGCCAACTATAGCTTTCTTCCGGAAAGGCGCTGTTATATTTTTGTCCGGTCCGGTTCGCCATCCGTTCTTTAAGCTTCTCCCGATCATCAAACCGCTTGATAAATAGCAAATAGGAGATTTGTTCCACCACGGTCAACGGATTGGATATACCCCCCGACCAGAAACTATCCCAAAGTCGGTCGATTTTACTTCGTGTTGCTGAGTTTAACATTTATAGGCCTCCGATTATTTGTCCTTTAAATTCTACTTAGTTATAATTTTGGCCTGCTTAATCAAATTGCAATGAATGCCGTTCACTGCCCAGAGCAGATGCTAAATTAGAGGCTGATTCAAAACCTCTGGGCTGTTTGTCAAAACCTATCTCAACCCCATAAATGGGCTGGGAATGCTTTGCAGCAAAAGCCAACCGAGCCCCTTGGGGGTTAAGACGATTAATAGATACCAGCCCAGGGGTTTTGACGGGACCCTAATTATTTACTTCTGCCCTGGGCGACTAAAGAGCAAATAAGATTCCAGAAGTCAGGAAATAACAAAGTAGAATTAATTGTATAAACAATAGTCTCAAATATTCTTTATATCTTTAATCAGTTCAATTTTACTAATTCTTTCACTAGTTTCTTGAAGTTCACGATAATATACCAATAATACCCATATTAGCGAAAAGCCTTTTGGTGAAAAAATAAAATTCGATGCAGAAAACTGTTTGAACAATGTCGTTGTCGTATCTATTACAGATTTATTAATTCCGAGATATTTTGGTAAAACTGCTATACATAATAATATAAGCAGAAAGGCTGGCCGAATTACAGTTGATAATCTCTCTTTATAACATTTCAAGTCATATAACCACATACTTAATGTTTCATTTGTTATATTTTTTTTCTCAATTTCTTTCAAAACTGTAATTCGATCTTTATCAGAAACCTTCATTGTATTAAAACCTGCAAATAATTCGTCAATAGTCTTCGGTATATCTTCTAATCTATAAGATAGAAGAAATGTAGGCAAAATAAATACTAAGTAAATGAAAATAAATGTACTTGGTATACTAAAAATTAAGCCGAATAAAGCGGCCAATCCTCTATTTACATGTAAAATAAAGGATAGTAGAATATAAAAAGCTGATAGTGATAGGAATATGCGTCCTGACCATTTTTTTAAGCTAAAGAAATCCAAAAAGTAGGATCTAAAAAATTCTTTTAGAGATTCTAAAAACCTATTTTTATTTGTTTTTATTAGCCTCTTCTTATTTGATTTTTTATTCACCATATTCCACACTCCTTACTTGATACGGCTCAATCAACGATATCACTTCATCATTCAATCGTTTATCGGGAAATACCCCGTCAATTCCTTGCCCATTTACCGCCAAATATTGATCCTTGTACAAACTGGCGAAAGAAATCCCCCGGTTCTTGATAATATCATTTTTAATCATATCCAATACTTTCATTTGAGTCGCTGAAATGGACGGATGGGCGTAAATAAAGAACTCAAACCGTTTATTTAATTCCGCTTCATCGACCCCGACAAACCTTCGTAACAATCCATCCAAATCATCTTTATTGATATGGGCGTTTTCAGCTAACTCATCCAAAGTAAAATCAAACTTGCCCGAATCAAATAACTGATATACCGTATGGCTGTCCAGTTCGGTGAGTTTTTCCCCTTTACGGATCTTATAAATCACCAGTTGCATCTGCATCTCATTCTGCAAAGCAGTCTCAACCCGCTTGATATACTCGTCCATATTCAAAGTCGGTGCGCTAAACCGATCGGCAATTTGTTCAATCCGATGTCCGCTATCGGTGAGTTTCAAAGCCAAGTATGGCTTACCCATCAAATTACCCCGGAACTTCATTAAGTCCCGTAACGTTTTCCGGCAATGTTCAAGACTATCGTAATCCATACTGGTCCAAGTATCTCGATTCATCAACTGAAGCACATAGTCCCGCACACCTTGGAACTGGTTCAAATTAAGCTTCAACCGTTGCAACTCAAAGATCATTGCTTCCACTTGCCGCCCAAATTTATGGTCCCCGGTCAATTGGGCCAATTCCATCCGGTATAACTCATTATCAAACCAGATGGCGTCAAGTTGGCCTTCCACATCAACCCATTGCATCAAAGGGGCAATCTCCATTCTCAAAATATCAAGTAGGTTATCGCTCACCGCTTGCCAGGTCTGATCCAGCTTCAAACGCTCCAGGGTTTGCCATTTCTTCTTAACTTCAATCGACTTTTCCGGGAGAGCTGCGATATCTCCCCGGAGCAAAGCAATTATTTCCGCTTGCCGCTCTCTATTCTGTTGCCGAGCAAAGTACTCCAATAACCGAATTCTGAGTTCAAACCTGACTTGTAACGAAGCTTTCGACTCCGACGGTAATTCTCCCTCGGGGTGGATATCGAAGAACCGGAAATTACTCCAATGGTCAAAGATAATGAAGTTCTCTTTGTCTTTCTCAGCACCGAATAAATTCTCACAAAGCCGGGTTCCCCGGCCAATCATCTGTAAAAACTTGACCTTAGAGTAGACCGGCTTGGCAAATGAAAGATTCACCACTTCCGGCACATCAATTCCGGTATCCAGCATATCGACGGAGATCGCGATTCGGGGCCGGTCTTTCTCCTTAAAATCGTTCAACAAATCTTCATGGTTCTTAATTTTGGAATGAATGATCGCCGCTAACTTGCCTTTATATTGGGGATAAAGTTCATTGAAGATTTTTTGCAAATATTCGGCGTGCCGGATATTGCGGGCAAAAATTATCGATTTGCCAATGGTATCTCCCACCTTAATTCCCCGGTTCATTAAGGTCTGCAAGATAAAAGCGTTTGTATCGTGGTTGGTGACAAACTCCTCCAAAGCTTCCCGATCGAAGTCAATCAGATCTTCGGAGAGTCCATCCTCCTCCAGTTGGCGTTTTTGCTCTTCAGTCAATTCATCCCAATGAATCCCCTGGCGCAAGAAATTGGTGGTCGCCTCCCATGGCTGATAACGCAATAAATAAGGGGGTACATGGTTGTAAGCCTCTTCATAGGAATAATGGAAAGTAGGATCGCCATTCGGACAACCAAAAAAGTTAAATGTGTTACGATTGATAAAATCAACCGGTGTGGCGGTCAGTCCTAAAAGATAAGCATCAAAATACTCCAAAATATCTTTGTATGACTTATAAATACTCCGGTGCGATTCGTCGGCGATAATCAAATCAAAAAATCCAACATTATACTGGTCGTAACATTTGATCATTGTCTGATAAGTGGCAAAATAGATACTCGCTTCCCGGTTTTCGATAGTCTCCGGCGTGATCCTGACTCTGGGGCTGTCCGGCAAGAAAACTTTAAAACTATTCTTCCGCTCCATTGCTTGTTTGACCAGTTCATCCCGATCCGCCAAAAATAAAACCCGTTTTACCCAATTGGTTTGAAGTAAGCCCTTGACCAAGGCAATTGCAGTACGGGTTTTACCGGAACCCGTCGCCATTACCATCAAAGCCCGTCGTTTTCCTGATTCATAATCTTCATAAACCCGTTTAATACCTTCGATTTGGTAAGCACGTCCCGCGATATTCGGATCAATTTGAACAGTTTTCAAGGACTTCCTAGTCTTACGTTGTTGTACTAAGAACTCTAAATTATCATAGGAGTAGATCCCCCAAACCTGCCGGGGTTCACTCGCCTCGTCATCCCACATCCAAGTTTCATGACCGTTGGTATAATAAATCACCGGTCTTACTTGATACATTTCTTCTAAAGCATCCGTATACAATTTTGCTTGATGCTGTCCGATCGTCGGACTTTCCGAAGTCTTTTTGGTCTCAACTAAGGCAATGGGCTTATCGACATTATCAAAAAGAACATAATCGACATAACCCTTATTGCTATGATTGGGGAAAGGACTGACCGGAAATTCTGTTTTAACTTGTTCCGGATTCTCAACATCCCAGCCTGCTTCTTTCAACATTGCATCGACAAGTATCCCTCGAGTTTCAGCCTCAGTTAAACCCAACTCGTTTGTAACAACCGCTAAATCCTTTTCTATTTGTTTTGAATCAGGCTGTGGTAATTCAAGCTGTTTCTTTAAAGCTTCCAACTCTGCCTGATGAGCTTTATTTAATTCTTCTTTGGCCTTTTCAAATTTTTGGAAGTAATCAGTTTTAGTCTCTTTTTCAATTACTGTTTCAACCCGTTTTTCGGGCCATATAAATTTTTTGGGTATGTCGGCCCGAAAACCTGTTACTTTAACATAAAACCAAGCAGATAATTTAAATATGCTTTTGATACATTCCTTAGCATCTTTAACGTCGCCATAATTGTCATGGGCAGCTTTATTTCCAATCCGGCGTACCAAAGTAAAAAGATCAACCACCGCTGGATTGATATTTTTAATCCGTCCTAGGTGACTAATCTTTTCATAAAAATTCGTATCAAAATCGATATCAATTCGATAATAAACCAAAAACAGGTTGATCAGCTTTTCAGCGAATAACCTTGTCTTAAAGATGGATGCGTTAGGATCGCTATATAAATATTCTTCGGCGAGCCGACTGGTAGCTGATAAATCCGGCCATTTGCTCTTAAGAAAATCGAAATTGGACATATTATTCACCTTAAATATTTATCCAATAAATAATAAATATTCGCTATTTTCCAGCAGTTTCCTTCATATTCTTATTTAATCCAACCTTTTAGGCACCAACTCCACCCAACAATGCCCCGAATAATCCGTGCCCTTCCCAGTCGAAACCTCAAACCCCTTAATCTCCCTATCCTTCTCCAACAATTCCTTCCTCCTGATCTTAAGCAACTCATTAACCGCCCTAATCTCCGCCTCCGTCATCTCAAAATAATCCCCGCAATGCCAGTGCGGCGAAGCCGCAAAGTTTGAAGTTTGAAGGGTGAAGTTTGAAAAAAGACCTTGGAACTGTTTCAATTACTTCCTTAAAATAAGCTTTCTATTTTTCCCTAGCAATTTTTATTATTTAAATCACCGTCTCATCCCGCGTCGCCCCACATAACGCGCACCGCCCCTTACCCTCCGCCAAAACCCGATATCGCAACGAATCCGGAATCGGATTATCAATATGCAACGATATTTTCCTAAATGTAAAGTGTTTGGCGAAAATAACGATGCTTTAACGTTTTTTCGTCAAACAAATGTTAAAATAATGTCGTTGCATAATAACATCCTATAATCCCAAATCGCCAATCCCTTCGAAGCAATATACTTCTGAATCTTCTCATAACAAATCCGCTCCAACTCCGCCCGTTGTTCCAAAGAAAGCTTCCCAATCTTAAGCGTAACCAACTCCCCGTCCTTCTCAATCACCCCATGACTGGAAAGCACCTTAATCGGCATTTCTTTCAACCGCTTCTCATAAAACATAACCTGCGATTCATCCTGCGCCGCAAAACTCACCGCCAACTGGCGGACTGTGGCGAGGCCGCCACTTTCCAAGAGGTTTTTAATCAACAATGGCTGATAGATGTGGCTCATACGCATTTGCATAGTGAGGAAATTTTTAAGTTCTTCGAAGGTCAAGTTAATTTACCTCCAAAATATATATACTGATTCATTACGTTTATAAATCAAACCTATCCCATTATCAAATTTTATCTTGCCAATCGACTATTCCAATAACTCTTTAACCCAATTCCCCCGATAAAACACTAATCCTTTATCTGGATCTTCAACTCCAACCACTTCCTGATTGGCTCCCAAATAAAGTATTCGATTAAATTCCGGAATCTGATAAACCTTTGCTTTTACCGGACCGCTAGGGGTTAAAAATTCGCCTCCCGATTGTGATAAAAGAGTAATTTTTGTTACCATCTGGCCCCAGACAGTATATTGTTTATCAAACTCCACACTTTTGCTTTTTATTAATATATCCAACATATACACCATAAACGGATCATAATAAAATACCGGTTCGGTATAGTAAAAAGCATCTTCTTTTCCCAGGGCATCTTTATAGATATAATACTGTTTCCCGTTCCATTCCAAAGTTGTATTAAAAACATAGCCTTTATAATTCATGTGACTTTCATAAGTTAAATAACGATAATTCAAATCCAATCGCAAGAGTTCCTTTGTCTGATAGTTTTCCACGGGATCAAAATAAGTAATTTCACCCTCAATCACCCATACTTTCTGCCCGTACCATTGATCTTGACCAACAACTTTATGTTTTGAGTATATAACTAACTTCCCAACTTTCGTTACCGTAAACTCCCATTCAAGCCCCTTTGCTGTATCCCAATTTTCAGCCTTAATAATCGAAAAAAATAACATTATAAACATGAAGATAATCATACTCGCAAGTATTGTTTTTCGCATTCTCAAATCCCCTTCCTACTAAGTTCAATCATTATGTAATTTCCTTTAAATGCAGTATTTTCCTGCAAAACACCCAAAACCCTAATCAAAATCAATATGTCGAACATAATATCTATGACATATATAAACAATCCAAGTTAATATCCAGGCCGATGGGAGGCCCTTTTCCCATCCTCCCACACCCTCTCAGGACCAAAGGATGTAGCGGCACATCCTTTGGAATCCGGCCGCCCAGGGGTTTCACCCCTAGGTACCCCATCATTCCCGGCCATCCATAGCCGGGATTATCAATCAAAAGATTTTTATAAGTGAATTCTATGATCCCCATGCAGTCTTCGAACATCGTGTTCTCAGCCTACCAGGCCATTCATACTCCGCCGACGGTTTTGATACATCCATGCTATCCAACCCGCGCCCCGGCCTCCCTGCCGGGGTTTTCCGCCATTCTTTGAACTCTAAAGCAAGTTACCACAAAAAAACACCGGGCTACATGGATGTAGCCTGCGCGGTACGAGAACAGGATGTTCTACACCGTCGGCAGATTACATCATCCCTGAAGACGACTGCACGATGCAGTCGTCAAACCAAAATGGCGCAAGCCTTACCTTCGAAGGTTCATGGATGAACCGGAGCTATCAAAGGAAGACCGAAACCATGGGTTTCGGCGCCTTTTTGCGTCGCTTTTTGGGCGGGCAAAAAGCGACACGCCGCCGGAACAGTGAACAAACAGAAATATAAAGAATGATGTTATCATTTAGAAATAACAAAAAATCCCCCACTTCACTAAAGCAGAGGACCTACTTCCTTCTTGTTTAACAATCCTTTTTCGAATATTCCAAAATATCCTCAAGTCCACATTCAAGATACTCACATAACCTTTCCAAAACCTCATAATCGACCCGTCGAGTCGTATCGTAAAATAAATTACGAACCGTATCCCTCGCTAGACCAGTGCCCCGAACCACATCAGCCATTTTAAGCCTTTTTTCGCCAAGAATCGTTGAAAGTCTACAGTGAATTCCCATAAACCTGCACCTTTATCCTAAAATTTCAAATTTTAATTAAAAATAACATATAAAAGCATTGACAAAACTATCCAAATGATAGTAATATGTATATGTAAATATACAAAATGTAGGTTTAGATAGACATGATTATTTATTTATTTGTTTAGTTTATATTTGATAATAATTATAAAACAATCACTAACACCAAAAACAATTCCTGTTTTTCGTGTTATTTGGTTGCATACCGGACGAAAACGCGTCAAACACCCACAAAACCACTGACCCGAAAGGCCGCCGCCAACCGTCAGTCGTTTTGCAAACTCTCGCGTTTTCGTCCCCCTAAAAGTTACAGGAATATTATAACATAATTTCTTACTGATGGTTAGTTACTATAGTTTCGTTCCCAGTTGACTTTTCACAGCTGTAGGTTCTAACCCTCATTCTTGCTTTCTCCCGGCATCGGGAGAAACGAAGGTCTTTTAAAGGAAGCAATAAAAACAACCCACACCAAGCTAAATACTTGCAAAGATAACAGAAACCAAAACCATGAGTTAAATCCGATGTCTTTACCTCTTTTTAAAGCGCCGAAGCAATGCAGTTCGTTTCTCCACTTGGGGGAGAAAGATAGATTGAGGGGGGACCCAAAATTTATCATGTAGACTGAGTAAACTTTATACCCATATAAAAAAACTGGGAACCGGAAAACTGTGAACGATAACGCTAAGCTTATAACCCTAAAAAATAAAATCTTTCTTGCCCGGGAGCGCCTTCATACCCTCTGGGAAGAACGCGGCTGCACCGACGCCGACGTCCTCACCATCGGCATGGTGCTTGATACACTTTGTAATGAATATGAAAGGTTACTTAAAAAATAGCGAATTAACTGAAATTTGATAATTGAAACCAATGTGATTATTTGTACATTTTAAATTGTAAATTGTACATTTGCTTAAGAAGGGATGGTAAAGCCAGTGAAAAAAATTAGCACTTTCTTAATCGAACTTGGCACAGTGATCCAGCTAATCTTTAAATCAACTTTTACAACAATTTTCAGAACGTTTCGTTAGGAAAATAAACTTGGCCGATGGGAGGCCTTTTCCTTTCCTCCCACACCCGAATTGAAGTGTGAAGAGTGAAATTTGAAGTTAGAAAAGAACATCGTGTTCTCAGCCTACCAGCCCATTCCTACTCCGCCGACGCTTTTGATACATCCACCCACACCTTTTTGCATTCTTTTTGAACTGGATAATGTCCAAAAAATTCTAAACCCAATTATTTTGGCCATTATATTATCTTAAGGTAAGAATGCAAACGGAAGCTATCCTACCCGCGCCCCGGCCTCCCTGCCGGGATTTCCACCACTCATAACCTCTAAAAAAACACCGGGCTACATGGATGTAGACCGCGCGGCACGAGAACAGGAAGTTCTACGCCGTCGACCTGATAAACCAACCCTGAAGACGGTCAAAGGAGGTGACCGTCTAATTTAATCGCGAAGCATTCCTTCGGAGTGTCACGGATGTGTGTTCCAGGATGGGACGAAAAAGCGAGAGGACATGGATGTCCGGTAGCGGCAGGAGCTATTGCAGGAAGTCCGAAACCACGCCGGTTTCGGCG
>JAEYRN010000031.1 GCA_023435565.1 Bacillota bacterium | reverse complement strand
CACTTGAGTTTGAGGGCTTATACTCATCCATCGCTGGTTGCAGTATCCTCATTCTCTTTCAACTGAATGGCTATTAGTTGAACCGGACTTTCACCGGCTGGCATTCGTGCGCATCGTGGCGCACCCAGGGATGGCTTGCACCTTGTAGCCGTGAGTTTACCTCACGGTTTACAGCGGAGCATTTTACAACAATCTTTTTTTATAAATATTACACACATAAACCGGATATATTTATCAAATTTTATACGCTATAATAATTGCATAAGGTGTAATAAAATGAAATCAATTAACTTACAAAGGCGGGGGGAAGAATTAATGATTAGGTATGCGATTAATGATTCGCCTTTCGGCCGGTTGTTAGTGGGAGCAACCGAGCAAGGGATCTGCGCGGTAAGTTTGGGAGATAACGATGAGAGTTTAGTCGAGTTTTTACAGACGGAGTTTTTAGAGGCGGAATTGAAACTTGATCAAACCGGGTTAAAAGAAACGGTTGGAGTGATTGTGAATTACCTCTCCGGTCGGCAGCCCCATCTGGATTTGCCGGTCGATATCCGAACCACAGCTTTCCGGTTAAAGGTTTATGAAGCTTTAAAGGCGATTCCTTATGGTAAGACTCGTTCTTATGAAGAAATCGCTCAAACCGTTGGAAGTCCCAAAGCGGTGCGGGCTGTGGGTAGCGCCTGCGCCAATAATCCGGTGGCTTTGGTAATTCCTTGCCATCGGGTGGTTAGGAAGGATAGGAAGCTTGGGGGATATAGGTGGGGGTTGGAAAGAAAAGAGAAACTACTTGAAATGGAGCGGGAAAATGAATTTTGCCGGTCTGAAGTCGATCGGGGTACTCCAGTAGGTAAGGAAGAATGGTGATCCTACATCACCATTCCGCCGTCAACGTTGATAACCTGTCCGGTTACATATTTCGCCAAATCGGAGACTAAAAACAAAACGACATTAGCGACATCTTCCGGTTTACCAGGTAAATTCATGGGAATTTGGGAAAGCAATCTTTGGGATGCTTCTTCCGATAACATATGGGTCATATCGGACTGGATAAAACCCGGTGCGATGGCGTTTACATTCACCCCGCGTTCAGCTAATTCCCGGGCGGTGGTTTTGGTTAGACCGATTAATCCCGCTTTGGAAGCCGAATAGTTGGCCTGACCTATGTTTCCAATCAGACCGGAGACGCTGGCGATATTGACAATGCTACCCGAGTTTTGTTTCAGCATTTGCTTCGATACCAACTTTGTGCAAATAAAGGCCCCGGTCAAATTGATTCCCATCACCAAGTCCCAGTCGTCTTGTTTCATCATCATAAGTCTGGCGTCGCGGGTAATACCGGCGTTATTGACCAAAATGTCAATTCTCGAAAACCGATTAATAACCGATTTCACAACTTCCTTACCTGACTCCTCGGATGAGACGTTATGTTTGAGGGCAATAGTCTCGACCCCATATTTTTGAGAAATCTCATCAGCAGTTGACGTTGCCAAAGTATCGTTAATATCAGTGATGGCTAACTTCACCTTTTCTCCGGCCAGTTTTTCGGCAATGGCACGGCCTAGTCCGCGCGCGCTTCCCGTGATCAACGCCACTTTGTCCTTTAAACCTAAATCCATTAATCAATCGCTCCTTTTGTTGTATTATTTGATTAGTTCAAAGACTTTAAGAGTAAATATCGAATTGAAAGATTAATTATAACATATTATTTAACAGCCCTGATACTTCCAGAGCCTGAAGAATCTTTGTTTCATATTCTCGCCTCGCCGACTTTCGCTAAAACCGAGATACCGTTATATTGAAACTTAACTTGTCTTGTATCTATTTTTCATCTCTTCCCGGGCTAATTTTGTAATTTTTCTAATAAAATCGGTTTTTGCAGCTGTGTACCCGTCCCGGTCGAACTCGTACTTCTTTTTTAGTTCCAACTTAAGATCAGCATATTCTCTGGCTGCATCAGGATGAGATATTAAATAGTCTCGAAAATAGATTTCATCCCAATCTCCGCTATATCTTACGTGGAGGTGATATGCTTGCCCCTTAAACCCCTCCGGAGAATATCCTTTCATAAACATCATATGAGGGGCGGGATTATTAGGTTGAGGACTATGGATATAATCCAGTTGTTTTATATTTGATATTAGTTTTTCTAGATCGGTATTGTCTTTTATTTCAAGTAGAATATCGATAGTTGGTTTCGCCGGTAAATCAGGTACCGCCGTGCTGCCGATATGGCTTATTCTAACGATGTTATCAATTCCGATCTTCTCTTCGATTTTTACTTTTTCAATTAAATAATTCTGCTTCCATTCGGGATTAGGTGGGCTAATAATTATCGGAAACAGCTTCCAAAGCTCTTCATTGGTCAAATGTTCAAGTAATTTTGACACCAAGCACCTCAAAAAGAAGTTTAACTCAGTTTTAATTCCAAATGCTTATTTCTATCTATAAAAATCAACTCCTTTATTGAGTTTCTATATTAATAGAAAAAAGTAATTAATTCGCTATTTTTTCGCTGATCTATTGACTCCCGGCTCCTTACTCTAACGACTATTCTTTCTCCTCCTATAGGAGGATTCGATTCTCCTTCCATTTCATTAAAAAAATAATACCTCCGGTAGATGTTGAAGCTTCTCAAAAAAAATATAATAAACGTAATTGATATGTAAATTGATACAATTCTAATCCAAAGGAGGATAAGAATGAAAGGATTTTTGTTGGGTTTGGCCAATGGAACTGTTTGCTTGTCATATTGCGCTCCGGTATTGGTACCTTATTTACTGGGGCAAGGACAAACGGTACGCCGAAACTACCTTGACTTGGCCCGGTTTTTAGTAGGAAGATTATTAGGTTACTTATTTTTTGCTATACTTGCCTGGGCTTTAGGTTTGTTAGTGGACCAAAATAGCATTTACCGGGAGCTGCTTTTCGGAGTCTCCTATTGTTTACTGGCAGGATTATTAGTCTATTTTTGTTTCCGTAAGAGTCCCAATCTTTGCGCTGCGGAATATACCAAAGGTATTTTACCGGGTTTCGTAAAGCGCAGCTCTGTTTTGCTTCCTGTCGTATTAGGTATCTTGACAGGGTTAAATCTCTGTCCTCCATTTTTGCTGGCCTTCACTACCGCTCTCTCTGGGGGAAATCTCTTGGCAAGTATACTTTTTTTCAGCACCTTTTTTTTGGGGACTTCAATTTTTTTCATTCCCATTCCTTTTATGGGATTGATTAAACAAAAATCCGTAGTTCAGACCATTGGAAAAATGGCTGCCGGCCTCATCGGTGTTTATTATTTTGGGATGGGGATTTTGATATTAATAGGAGGTGTTCATAAGTTATGAGTAATTTGGAAGCCGGGGGGAAGCTTGTTGAACCGGCAATTTAGAAGCCTTATAAATATTTTAATCTTGCGAATTAATCTCTTCCTTCCCCATTTTACCAGTATCATTAACGGCCTTGAAATAATAAAGCCTCGATCCGAAGTCGCCCATGATCCTTACATTATCATTATATCCGATACCCGAAAATTGCTGTTTAATTTTTATTCCAGCATTATTCAGAAGATCACCATAAGCCGTATAGCTTTCCTTTTCCGACTCCAGCATGTAAAAATTGTTGATAGTATTATGGACTAGTCCATCCTCTTTTATTTTTACCGGGGAAACCTGATTAATCAGATTTCCAAAGACCTTAATGCGAATAAATTGTTTTCTAACTTCTACATTATAGAGGATATCGTCATCAAGGCCATAAGTTATGATGATATCGGAGGGAGGATTAGGAGTAGCCAGCCTTTGATAAAAGCCCAAAAGAGCCTCTTTTTTATTCTCGGATACCACAATCCATGCTGATGTTTCGCCATTATTCGTATCAAACAGTCTATAAAAACGACCAAATTGGAGAAGGCGGCGGTGGTTTTTATAATATTCCACTTGAAGCTTGATGGCCTTTTTTTCCGCAGGGGAGAGGCTGTTAAGATCTAGTTCGTACCCTAGTATGCCGAATGCCGCAGTATTGAATCGCGATTCAAGGGGCGTATTTCTTAAAGTTTGATGATTAGGGGATGCAGACACATGGGCTCCCATTGACGATAAGGGGTAACCGTAAGAAGTCCCCTTTTGGATGGCTATTCTTTCCCAGGCGTCGGTATTGTCGGAAGTCCATACTTGGGGCATGTAGCATAATAATCCTAAGTCGAAGCGGTTTCCACCGCTTGAACAGGATTCAAATAGTACCTGAGGGTGTTTAGCACAGATCCGTTTTATGATATCATAGAGCCCTAAAATATAACGATGGGCAAATTCCCCCTGTTTTTCAGCCAAGGACACCGAATAGTAATCGGATATATGCCGGTTCATATCCCATTTTAGATACTCAATGTTGGCGCTATCAAGAATATCGGAGATTTTTTCAACTAAATAGTCACATACATCCTTCCTGGCTAGATCAAGGACCATTTGATTTCTGCCAAGGGATGGTCGTCTTCCCGGGATTTTTACCGCCCAGTCGGGATGGGCCCGGTATAGATCGCTATCTTCGTTAATCATTTCCGGCTCAAACCACAAACCGAACATCATACCCATTTTATTGATATTATCAGCCAAACTTTTAAGGTCCCCTGGAAGCTTTTTAAGGTTTACAAACCAGTCTCCAAGAGCGCAATTATCGTTATTACGATTGCCAAACCAGCCGTCATCAAGGACAAAAAGCTCGATTCCGAGCTTGGCTGCTTCTTTTGCAAGACTTAGGATTTTACTCTGGTTAAAATTAAAATAAGTTGCCTCCCAGTTATTAATCAAAATCGGCCTTTCCCTTTTTGCCCATTGGCCGCGAACTATATGGTTTTTAATAAACTCATGGAGATTTTGACTAATCCCATTAAGCCCACTGGCACTAAAGGTTAGTACCGCCTCGGGAGTGATAAAACATTCGCCGCTATCTAATTGCCATTCGAATAAATAAGGATTAATTCCATTCATTATGCGTACCTTTTGGAAGGGGGAAATCTCAACGGCCCCATAATGATTGCCGCTATATATCAGATTAATCGCTATACAATGACCATGAAACTCTGTGGCGTCATTTTTTTTGAGGATCATTAGGGGATTATGCCGGTTAGAACTTGAGCCGGTAGTTGATTCATTAACATAAATACCGGAAATGAGTTTTTTTTCGTGTTTATGGCGTTCCCTAATCCATGCCCCATCGAAGGTTAACATGGTGTAATCGTTTTGGGGCAAATCAAGCTGCATACTCATTAATTTTTTAATTGAGATTTTTCCTTTGTTACCGTTTGTTAGGCGTACCTTCCTGGTAAGGGTATCATTTTTATAAAAACTAGTATAAAAAAGGGTCAAAATCAGACTGGATATTTCATCGATTAGTTCAATTTCAAGGGTCATGGTATTGGTATTATCGCCACCGGCGAAAGGCATATTATCAATCTCATAAATTCCATCATATATCCGATGAGACTTATAGACAAAGTCCGTTGAAAAACTACCGTCTCCCAATTTTACTTCAATTGGACTATGCCGGTAATCACCGTTGCCATTGTTGGAATATTCAAGGCAGATGTTATCAAGAGTGAACGTGGGATCCTCTTTTGAGTAAGCAACACTGTTACCGTATCCGGCGCCGAATTTCTCATAGAGGGAACTATAATCTGATGTACTTTTGATTTTTATTCCATAGTAGAGATTTTCCAGGTGCCCGCTGGGTAAAATCCTAAATATATAGCTAGTATTAAGAGTTGTTATCTGAAAAATACCATCTTTAAACGTTATTATTGTTTTCACCCCTTAGTAGTGAGATTTCTCCCATAACCAAATTGATATATTCTAGTTTCGATATTACTTAATTAACTCCTTTTTCACCATTTCCATTCATTTATATCATTTTTCTCACCCAAACAATCACTTTTGGCTCTGTTAAATCCATAGAAGCTCTTTCCAACAAATAATTTTCTCCCTAATCCTAATTTTATTTGATTTTATTTATCGCTAATCCAAGTTTATGCCGGAATCTTTAAAGGGTCAATATGATTTGGAAAGATTCATATAATGTAGTGATCGAGTAACACATTATATAGTAAAACACTGGGAAACCCCTTTTCCAGCAGGTGAAAGGACCTTGGCCAACTAATTTTAGATAAATTAAATAAATTAAGTAAAACATACTTGACCGGCCAAAATCTTGGGGAGGGATAATTATGGAAGTAAATTCGATTGCCGAATTGATCTCAAAAGACCGTTCCGAAAGAAAGCGACAGCATTATGAAGGCACTCTCCTGGATTATCTGGATATCGTCAAAGAAAAACCGGAGATTGCCCGTTTGGCCCATGAGCGTCTCTTTGAATTATTGACCAAACCGGGGGTTGAGGTAATTAAAACCGAGGAAAACCCAAGGCTGCGCCGGATTTATGGTAACGATATTATCAAAAAGTACCGGTTTTTTGCAGATGATTTTTATGGAATCGATAAGACAATAATGAAGATTGTCCGTTATTTTCATGCCGCAGCCATGCAGGGCGAGGAAGCGCGTCAGGTGTTATATTTGGTAGGCCCGGTAGGCGCCGGGAAGTCTTCATTAATGGAGCACTTAAAGAAAGCGTTGGAAGCGGCAGCCCCGATTTATGTTATCAAAGGTTGCCCCATGCGGGAAGAGCCGCTTCATTTAGTTCCTAAACATCTCCGGAAAGACTTTTCGGAAATGTTGAATGTCCATATCGAAGGGGATCTTTGTCCGGTATGCCGTTATCGGCTTAAAAACGAATATAACGGGGAATACGAACGAATGCCCGTAGAAACAGTGGAATTTTCAATCCGCTCCCGGAAAGGGATTGGAGTGGTTCCGCCGGTTGATCCCAACAACCAGGACACCTCGGTCTTGATCGGCTCAGTTGATATCTCGAAGATGGATCTGTTCTCCGAAGATGATCCCCGTGTTTTATCATTAAACGGAGCATTTAATGTAGGAAACCGGGGTATTGTGGAGTTCATCGAAGTCTTTAAGAATGAAATTGAGTATTTGCATACGATGATCACCGCTACTCAGGAGAAATCAATTCCCTCGCCGGGAAAAGGCTCGATGATTTATTTTGACGGGGTGATTTTAGCTCACTCAAACGAGGCGGAGTGGAATAAGTTTAAATCGGACCATACCAATGAAGCAATCCTGGATCGGATTGTTAAGGTGGAGGTACCTTATTGTCTAGAATTAAACGAGGAAATCAAAATCTATCAAAAACTGCTTCGCAATAGCAATTTTAAGGCGCATATCGCTCCGCATACAATTGAGATTGCCTCGATGTTCGCAATTTTGACCCGCCTCGCCCCTTCGGCCAAGGTAGACCCATTTACCAAGCTAAAGATTTATAATGGTGAGGAAATTATGGAACAAGGTAGTACCAAAAAGGTGGACATCGTTGAATTGCGGGAGGAAGCTAACCGTGAGGGAATGACCGGCATTTCCACTCGTTTTATTATGAAGGCATTGGATATAACCTTGTCGGAGTCGGAGAACAAATGTATTAATCCGCTTTCAGTAATGGAAACCATGATTAAGCAGGTGAAAGAGGTTTCGATTCCCGAGGATGAGCGTAAACGTTATTTGGGATTTCTTCAAGATATCGTACGCAAGGAATACCATAAGATTTTGGAGTCGGAGGTCACTAAAGCTTTTATCCATGGCTATCAGGAACAGGCCCAAGATCTTTTTAATAATTATCTGGATCATGCCGAGGCTTACGCTAACCGGGCTAAAATTAAGGACCGTAATACCGGAGAGGAATTGGAGCCGGATGAGAAATTTCTTCAATCAATCGAAGAACAGATTGGGGTTACCGGTACAGCGGCTAAAGGATTTCGTCAGGATGTGACAGCTTATATGTTTTTTGTGCTTCGTAGCGGCGGTAAACTTGATTACAACAGCTACGAACCGTTGAAGGCTGCCATTGAGAAGAAGTTGACTGCTTCGGTACGGGAGTTGTCACGAGTGATCACCCAATCCAAAGTGAGGGATAAAGATCAGAATGAGAAGTACAATGCAATGGTGGCGGAGATGGAGAAGAACGGGTACTGCCCCCATTGCTGCAATGTAATTTTAAAATACGCGGCCAATAATTTGTGGAAGGATTAACGTCCTTTTGTAGGGGCGAATAATTATTCGCCCCTAACATAAATGCGATCAGGGAGGTCTATTATGGCGATTTTTCGGGATTCTGCAGGGGATTCGGGACGGGCGGCCGAAGATCGCCGCCGCCACCGGCAACTGGTGGAACAATCAATCAAAAAGAATATCGGGCAGATCATAGCCGAAGAGAGTATCATCGGGCAAAGCGGCAGTAAAAAGATTAAGATTCCCATTCGGAGTCTTAAGGAATATCAGTTTATTTACGGGAAGAACAAGCCCGGTGTTGGGACCGGCACCGGGGATGAACAACGGGGCGATGTAATCGGCAGAAAAAGCAAAAATGGAAAAGGTCGGGGAAATCAGGGGGCAGGAAACGATCCCGGAGAAGACATCTATGAGACTGAAATTACCCTCGAGGAGCTTATTAATTACCTTTTCGACGATCTTGACTTGCCTTTTATGGAACGTAAGCGGATTGCCGAGTTGGAAACCATATCCAGACAAAAACGTAGCGGTTATCAACATAAAGGGCCTCCTCCACGTCTCGCTAAGAAAAAAGCTGTGATGGAAAAGATAAAACGCCGTCAAGGGTCCAAACGTAATGATTTGGGGGAAATTGACGATGAATCGGCTGAGACGAATAGCAGCGAACGGTTTCCTTTTCGGGAGGAGGATTTGCGTTACCACCGGATTCGCGAGGAACGAACTCCGGAATCAAATGCCGTAGTAATTTGTATCATGGATACCAGCGGTTCGATGGACCAGACAAAAAAATACCTGGCTCGGAGTTTTTACTTTTTACTGTATCAATTTATCCGTTTAAAATATATCAATGTGGAATTGGTTTTTATCGCTCATACCACTCAGGCTATGGTAGTTACCGAAGATGATTTCTTTCACAAAGGCGAATCAGGTGGGACCTATATCAGCAGCGGCTATGAAAAAGCGCTACAAATCATAGGAGAACAATACCCTCCTTCGTGTTGGAACATTTATACCTTTCATTGTAGCGACGGGGACAACTGGGATGAAGATAATGATAAAACCCTAGAACTAGCGGAGAAACTCTGTCAGATCTGCAACTTATTTGGATATGGCGAGATTATGACCGGAACCAGTTCAATCCGGAGGCTATACCAAGATAAATTAGAAGCTCCTAACTTTTCCTTGGTAACTATTAATTCGCGTGAAGATATCTGGCCGGCGCTTCGTAATATGTTGGCCCGGGAGGAAGAAAAATGAGCGAATTCAGTATATTAGAGTTGGAACAATGGAATGAAAAAATCGAGGCTTGCGCGCGGGAAATGGGTCTTGATTTTTATCCCCAGGAGTTTGAGATCTGTTCTTACGAGGAAATGCTGGGTTATGAAGCTTATACCGGAATGCCAAGCCACTATCCGCATTGGAGTTTCGGTAAGGCTTTTGACAGGCTGCATACATTTTACCGCTATAATTTGTCCGGACTTCCTTACGAGATGGTAATCAATTCTAATCCTTGTTTGGCTTATTTAATGCGCGACAATACTTTATTACTGCAAATATTGACTATTGCACATGTCTACGGCCATAATGATTTTTTTAAAAATAACCGTCTTTTCAAAACAACCCGGGCGGAAATGACTATTGACGGTTTTAAGAATCACGCCGAACGAATCAGGGGCTATATTCAAGATCCAAGCATCGGATATGTTAAGGTGGAAAGGGTGCTTGATGCTGCTCATGCCCTTCGTTATCAGGTTAACCGGACGATTGGCTCGAAAAAACTTAGCATTGATGAAGAAAAAGAACGGTTACTCAGCGAATACCGGCGTAAAACAAGCACTGACCTTTTTGGGAGACCAGCAGAGGCAGTTGCTCCACCAAACTTAAACCGGATACCGCTGGAACCGGAAGAGGATATATTAGGTTTTATCATTGAGTATAGTCGTCTTGAAGAATGGGAGAAAGACGTAGTACGAATTGTCCGGGCTGAGAGCGAATATTTTTTGCCACAAATCGAGACTAAGATTTTGAACGAGGGTTGGGCCAGTCTTTGGCATTACCGGATTTTACAAAAGTTAGACTTGCCTCAGGATTTGCATTTGGAATTTTTAAAACGCCATCATCAAGTAATCCGGCCCCATCCCGGAGGATTAAACCCTTATCACATGGGGTTTGTAATGTTAAATAATCTGGAAGCCAAATTCGGACCAAAGAAGATCTTTGAAGCGAGGGAGATCGAATCGGACCGCTCCTTTATCAGGCGTTACCTAACCCGGGAACTTTGTCATGAGTTGAATCTCTTTGAATTCTTCCAAAACGAGGACGAAGGAATTATCAGTGAGGTTGCCGACGAAGATGGTTGGGAACCGATTCGGGACACTTTGTGTCAAAATATCGGTATAAGCTCGATCCCAGTGATTAAAGTGAAAGAAATGTCTTCCCGGGACGGGAGTCTGCTTCTTGAACACGAATATGACGGACGTGAACTTGAGTTGGGACATACTGGCGAGACCCTTAAATATTTAGCGGAGTTATGGGGAAGACCCGTAAAGTTAATAACCCGTTTGAAGGGTAAGGAAAAGATGATCATCTGTGATGAACTTAAAAAGTTGACCGCAGTAGATTAAGATTGTTTTCGCTGAACCGAGTTATAGATTGTAAACAATTTGTGTTTCATATAGAATCCTTGAAAAACCATTTGTGCGGATTCTTGTCTTAATGGATTTGCGATAAAGGCCATTTTTTTACCACCACCGGGTGTTTGTAAGACATTAATCATTTTAAATAGATTTTCCGCACTCCCCTCGTATTTTGCCAATAACATAAATTCCGTAACATTTTTTTGCTTATAATAAGTAAAAGCCTCGGCTTTTGTGGGGAAAAAGTGTAATTCAACGAGGAATTCCTCAGGTTCGTCCTTGAGGATTTCCATTCCGATTAAGTCGGTATCGACATCCCTAGTGACGACAATGAAAACTGACAAGGCTCCGGCAATCATTAATGGGATTGCCACCCACAATAACTTTTTATTTGTTTTACTTCTTGCTAAAAATAAGATTCCGAGAATAAACAGGGAAACACCAATTGTCGCCAGGTAACCCATGTAATAACCTCCGATATTTTATTATTGTTTTCATTTGACTCTTGTCGGATAAATCCTGCTGAAAATATATATTAAAGGAAAAATGGATTTTTGACATGGGAGCGAAAAGACCGGATGGCTGAAATATGGAGAAAATTTGTAAGTGTCATTATGGAAATTGTTAAGAACACTTTATCCCGTCATATCTTGCATTAGATTAGTTAAATATGGCAAACCTTTATACTTTGTAGGCATCGTTGTCAAATCTTTAAGGGGGTAAAATTTTAATGAGATTTGATTTATTTTTGAGGCATATTCCCGGAAAAGAAATTTTCCGACTTTTTTTGGCCAAAAATGGTCCGACTTTGGATTAAATAATTTTTTTCCATAACCGATAATTTGAATGTAACTGAATATTATCTTAACAGGAAGTTAAGAAAAAACGTCTCAAGGAGGGGACAAATATGAAAATTGTTGACGCCAATGTATCTTTAGCAAGTAAACATCATTCCTCGAAGCAATTCCTCACTGAAGAGTCCTTAACATTTTGGGCCGATTTCCAACCACGTCTAAATGAAGGTCAAACCAACCCGACTCAAGTCCGTAGAACCGCCACAAACTGGGAACAGTTGATTTCCGATCTTCAAAAAGTATTGGAAAAATATCAAATCAAAATTGATCCAATTAAAGAAAACGAGATCCACGTCAAGGATATTGATCAAATTAAATTAAAAATCATTGAACGATTTATTAATATTATAACCGGTAAAAAAATTAGGTTTAAAGCTTTGCAACGCCCCGATTCGGCCGCTTTGATAATGCCGAATTCATCAGAAAACAATACCCCCGCTCTTCCTGAAAGACCGGTTTTTCAAATTGTGCGAAACCGGCGTGAGACAAGCCATGAAAGTGAAAAATTACTGTTTACAGCAGTTGGATCCATTAAAACCGCTGACGGTCGTGATATTGCCTTTGATACTCAAATGTATGTCAGCAGGGAGCTGGCATCTCTAAGTAATATTTCAACCGATGCGGGTAAACTCATTGATCCGTTGGTGATTAATTTTAACGGGCCTGCCGCCGAAATTACCGAGACTAAATTCAGCTTTGACCTTGACGTTGACGGGGTGGAGGAAATGATTCCTTTCGTCGGTGACGGAAGTGGGTTATTGGCATTAGACCTTAATCAGGACAATAATATTAATAACGGAGCCGAGCTTTTCGGAGCGGTCACCGGAAACGGCTTCGATGAACTCTCTCAGTATGACCAGGATGGCAATGGTTGGATTGATGAAAGCGATCAGATCTTCAACCAGTTGCGGATCTGGACCAAAGACACCGAAGGGCAAGATAGTCTCTTGGCCCTTGGGCAGAAAGGAGTTGGCGCCATATACCTTGGTAACGTTGACGCCCAATTTAGCGTTAGGAATCAGGAAAACCAATTATTGGGCCAATATCAAAAGGCCGGGGTATTTTTAAAAGAAGATGGTACGGTAGGAACAATGCAGCAGGTTGATTTTGTAGCATAAGATTTTATGATTGCAGTCCATGACGGACTCTTTCATAAGAGGGGCTGAAAAAATCCTTTTGCATCAGCCCCTTTACGGCTAAGATTAACTTGTTGGAGAAGAGTTTACACGGATGTGAAGTATTACTCAAGGAAGGGGAGATTTTTATGAAAATAGTCGGTTCAAATATTGAAATGAACAGCCAGCACACTTTGGTCAAGGAACATTACAAACAGGAATCGGTCCGCTATTGGAAGGATGAATCAGCCAAAGGCGGAACTAAAGATCAGATTAAAGATGCGATAATTGACCAATTGAAACTATCGGATGAAGCGATAGCCGCCTTAAAACAGAAAAACCAAAAACTAATCAGTAATTTACAGCCGGGAGAATCAGTTGAGTTGGAGCTGACTGACGAGGAATGGAGCAAACTTGATCTCCTTGAAAGAATGTTAAGCGCCATTTTAGGCAGAGAGTTCCGATTCAAGATACCCCGTAAAATTGAAATGGATCAGCAACAACAGCCCGTATTAGCAGTGCCGACGAATAATCCGTCCGCCCCCGAGGCCCAGATGAGATTAGGTTGGGGTTTTGCCTATGATTACCATGAAACCTACCGGGAGTCGGAAAAACTTGCTTTTAATACTGAGGGGGTAGTCCAAACCGCCGACGGCCGGGTGATTAACTTTCAGTTGAGCCTTAATATGAGCCGGGAATTTTATCAACAAAGCAATATCCAAATCAGGGCCGGGGACGCGCAGCTCTGTGATCCGTTGGTCATTAATTATGACGGGATTCCTACAGGCCTTACCAATACAAAGTATAATTTTGACTTGGATTGTGATGGGGCTGAGGACCAAATCTCGTTCACCAATGCGGGAAGTGGGTTTTTATCAATTGATTTAAATAACGATGGTAAAATAAATGATGGTTCCGAGCTTTTCGGCCCGCAGACCGGAAACGGATTTGAAGAATTAGCCAAATATGATCGGGATCAAAACGGTTGGATCGATGAGAATGACGCAGTTTTTGACCGACTCCGGATTTGGACCAAGGACCAGAACGGCAAAGATGTGTTGTTTGCTTTGGGGCAAAAAGGAGTGGGCGCGATATATCTGGGGAATATTTCCGCTGAATTCGGTCAGAAAAATGCTCAAAACGAGTTGTTAGGGCAGGCCCAGAAAGCCGGGGTTTTTCTTAAGGAAGACGGTACGCCGGGAGTCATCCAGCAAATAGATTTGGTGGTTTAAGGGTTAGGAGCCAGGAGTCAGGAGAAAAACCATCCTGATGACAAATTAGGTGTTTATAGAGAGGCAAGCGCCTCTCTTTTCTTGTATCTTTTTATGTTTCGAGATAAATTACTTGGGGAAGTTCCCTTCAAATTGAGGACCTTTTACTCGATTTGAAGGTTTAGAACCTCAAGATTAAGGATTGTTCATTCAAAACGGAGGATCTTTTCCTTAATTTGAAGGATTCGTTTCTCAAGATGAAGGATTGTAAAAATCAACATGAAGGATCATTCCCTCAGTATAAAGGATCTCCTCTTCAACTTGAGGTTTACCCCACTATTGATTGCGAAATAATTGCAACAGGCAACATGATGTGAACCTCGCCACATCACATGAAAAATGGTGCAAATAAGGAATAATGAGGCATACTAAAGGAGTTGGAAAAGTTACTCCACCCCTCTTATACGAAGCGGATCGGTGAATCGAATTCGCCCGCCGTCCCCTAAGTGAATACTATAAGACCAGCGACCATTCCTTTCGATTTGGAGATTCAATCCGCTATTTAAAAAGTCAAAGCTGAAAATGAACGCGCAGGAAAAGCCCTGTGCGGCATTGACTTTTTTTGCTTATTGGGTGGAAATAAGGAAATATCCGGCTAGATGGAGCCGGTCATTTAAAGGATAAAACTGCCACTAACGATCCTGCAATAAAGGCAATAATACTAAGTTCAAAAGTAATTATTGCACAAAAAAGCCGCCACTTACTAGAACTGGGATTTCGCCCGAAAGCAATGTCATTGAGCCTCTTCAATTGAGTGAAATATGAAAACAAAATCGATAGACCGCAAAATCCAAGACCTATTAAGAAACACCCCATAGCCCAGCGCATGTCAGGAATAGGTTTATCTTTTTCCGATAAGTTTCCAAGATAAGCTAAGATGGCTACTGCCGCGCCTCCGTTAATTAATGTGGAGAATTTAAATCCTTCTGTCGCAAGAGAGACCAAGGACTTATATGTCTCTAACCATTGATCGTTTACATTATTATCACCCATTTGTTACCTCCGGTTTATTAAGATTTTTAAAGGGAGTCTTAAGGCTGTAGGGGCAAGATCGTGAAACTTGGTTCCGGGGCGGGCGGTGAGCTGTGCGGAGTTGGATAATGTCTGTTATGTCATAGGCCAAGACTAGCCTGATTCACTATTGGCCGTTGACATCAACGCGATATTATCCGACTCCGCGGGCAGATTCGGCCCAGAAAAGTTGACGGCGAAGATTCGCCCAGCCCGGCGGACGATGCGGCAGGAGATTTCGGATGAAACTTTAAGCATGGTCCGGTGAATCGGCGACAGGTGACGGCTCTTTCTTCCCTACTCCTTTGAGGCCGTGACCGGTGATCGGCTACCCCGGGTGAGAAGTTTTACTTTATTCGCCACTTAAATTCCTTGTTTTTGTGGTCGAGTGCCTTTAAAAATATCTTTGAATGCTTCACAAGATTTTGTAACTCGGTTTTGTCATTGATTCTGCCCTCTAGATTAACCTGTATAAGCTGTTTGGGCTGTAGCGTGAGTATCTTCATCTTTTCGGCTCTGGTAGATAGTGAGCTTGTTAGTTTTCTGGTGTCTGAATCTAAAGATTCATACTCATGTTTAAACCCATTACCTTCAAATATGATCCGAATATTTCTTAAGCCTTTAGGAATGTTGGAACTATTGAAAAAATCAGCCTCCAAGACATATTTTCCAAATTGGCACTCTGAAACCTCTGTAACAACTATTTCACGTGAATCTCCTGTTGACTTGTACAAATTAAAATCCCATTTATTTAAACAGAAGTAAATGCGACCCGTTTTTTGAGAAATCAACGTTATTATTGAGCCTAAGAAAACACCAAATAAAGTGCCGATAATTCCTTCAAAATCTTTTATCAAATCAATTATCGATGTATTTTGTTGGGGAGGTACTGCCATTGATTTTTCACCTGATTTCATTTTATTCTACATCAAAAAAGCCCCAAAGTCTTATTCTGTAAGTCTTTGAAGCCATCATGCGACATCACATATTTAATATTTGTTATCGGAAGCCAAGTCCTTCACCTTATTTTTAATTAACACCAATTCGATAAGCCCTTTAACCGGATTTCTATCCTCTTCATTCAACTTATCGACTTCCTTAAAATATTGTTGCAACTGCTTGTCCTTAAACTTATATATTCCAACATCTTCAGCATAATCATTAGCGGGTAATCAACGGAATCCTATGTTTTTGTTATTTTTGTAAAGACTCAATAAAACTCTTAATATCCACTTCCCTAAACCGAACTGCTCCTTTTCTACCCTCAGACAATTTAAGCGCCTTTAATTTACCTTCGGCAACCCAACGGTTAATAGTGCTTTCGGCGACTTTTAATTTTTTGGCAACTTCTTTAACTGTATATAGTTCTTCCATTTATAACCTCACCAACTTTATTATAGTTTATCATAGTTAATTTTTAAACACAATAATTGCTCTTATTTGCTTTGACAGTAACAATAAATTATAATAAAATATAGTAAATAAAAATAAATAAAAATAAATAAAAATAAAATATATTTTTATAAAATAAAAGACTACCAGTCCCCACCTCGCAAGTGACACTGATAGCCCCCGCCACCACGTAAGGAAAGCCTTAACGTGTGCTTGTTCTTATTTTACCATAATATGGCTTTCCCCTCAAGGTGGTAAACAAAAATGAGAGGAGAGTGAAAAATTGAAACCTCATCGTTTCACTGTAAAGTTCACTTTTTTGACAACCAAAGAATCCCCTTAGATTCGAAAACACTTAATTGGATTGATTATCACCAATGAAAGGAGTCTATACTTAATGGTTATCGAAGGTTTCATAATGCTGCAACATAACGGCCGTTTTGGCATGTATGGCAAAAAGATGTACTAAGAATTAAGGGAAGGCGACCGGCTTGAAGTCGATACCGGGGAAAAATGGATTCAAATGTCGGTCCAGCTTGCTATCGATGGGTTTTATCTTTATAGGAATACATTTTCGTTTTATCCGAAGATGGTTTACGCCAAGTTTGATACCAAACGGGATGTTCAAATGGAGCAATAGCAGGTTGGATGGCGTTTCATTCAGGAACCACAGCAAATTTGGTTATGTTAGAGAAAAGCGACTGGTAATTTCAGTCGCTTCATACATCATTTCACCTGTATAATTTTCTCCCGTGTTTATCTCTAGATTCCGCATATTGGCGGAAATTTGTTTATTATGAGGCGGGTCTATTTTTAACACTATTGGCTTTGATAAGCTACCGTTTTTCCATATATTTTAGAATATGTTTCACAAACAAAATAATATCGTTTAAATCCAATTGGATAATTTCAAAAACAGTTTTTAAATTAAGCTCAATGTAATCATGGACCAGTATATTTCGGAATTTGGCCATGTCCGCAAGCTTTAACGCCAACTCATTGTTGATAATTCCGGCTTTGGATAAAAAAATATAGACATCCTTATTGGTTTCCGGAACCCCTAGCCGTTCATCGGCTATAATGTGGGTGGCAATATCTTGAATGCACTCGATGGCGAGTTGTAACTGCCTTTCTGCGGTTGAATGGATCATTAAATTATTTAAAAAATCTTCTAGAGGGTATTTTTTTAATGTTTCAAGATTGCCAAGGTATTCATGGAGTTTACCGATTCTAATGTTGATAATATTTTTGTCAACCAATATTAATCACCTCATCATAAAGCTCTCTCTAATTTTAATATAACAAAAGTTTGCGAAATAAATAAAATCAAAGTATTCTTTTAGTGTTTGAGTAAAAACTTTATTATAGCTGTTATCTTTTTCTAGTAACAACCGGCCGTATTTAAAGATTTGATATTTAAGTTGAGGCGGCGCTTCATTCAAAAGAATAACGTCGCAATTTTTTTTAAATATCTTTTCGAAAAAATCGATCAGGCGAAACCTTATTTTCAGATGAAATTCGTCATTTTGTTCATTGAGTAATACGGCAATATCAATGTCGCTATTGGCATTGGATGTTTCTTTTGCTACGGAACCGAAAATCATGATTAGCGTAATACCATAGTCTTGGATTAACCGGTCTATTTCGACGGTTTTAAAAGCCTTTTGCAGTTCGTTGAAAGTCATATTTCCATCCTTCGTTTTTAATGATAGATTGCTAAAATGCTACCAATTGCTTACTTCATTATATATTTTTCATTTCCATATGTCTATTCAATAATTAATCGCTTAGTGATCCGAACATAGTATTGGTTTATAGTTAATGAAAATATATATAAACTAAAATTAGAACTAGGCTTGTGATAAATGAAAAAAGGTGATAATCTAAAACTAGATACCAAATCAGTCGAAAGTTCTAAAAGACATGGAAAACATCGAAAAAGATACTAAAGATTTTATAATTGACTCCGCTCAGAAGATTTTTAGCCGGTTCGGCTTTAAAAAGACTACCATGGATGAGATCGCCCAGGCCACCCGTAAGGGGAAGAGTTCCTTGTATTATTATTTTAAAAGCAAGGAAGAAGTTTTCCAGGCAGTGGTGGAGAAAGAAGCTGTCGAGTTAAAAGCCGAACTAACCGGGGCTATTAACCGGGAAACAACACCTCAAAATCAACTCCGGGCTTATGTGATAACCAGAATGAGGTTGTTTAACCGGTTGGCCAACCTCTATAACGCCTTTAAGGATGAGTATCTTGATAGTTACGGTTTTATCGAAAAACTTAGGGTTAATTACGACCAATACGAGCTTGAAATGTTTAAAAATATTTTAACTGAAGGAGTTAACCGGGGAATCTTTTTGATTAATAATTTGGATTTAACGGCATATGCTATGGTGATCGCTTGTAAGGGACTGGAATACCATTGGGCGCTTGAAACGGATTACGCAAAGATTGAAACTAGTATTGACAGTTTATTAGAAGTATTTTTTAACGGTATACTAAAAAAATGATTTTTTTTGGACTTTATTCGACTAAAAAACTAAATTGGTCGATAAATACAAAATCAAAGGAGAGATCAATTTGAATAATTTGGTGGGATTAATAATTAGGAAACGGAAGATTGTGATCGGAATTACGATACTAATTACAATGTTTTTTGGATATTTCATCAAAGATTTAAGGATCAACCCCGATCTTACCGGGTATTTCCCTAAAAGCGATCCGGTAGTCAAATTATTTCAATATTTAGGGAAGGAATATAACGGTAACCACTTAGCCATGATCGCCCTGGAAACAAAAGATGTTTTTAGCAAGGAGATTATCAGTCAAATTCAGCTTTTGACGGATGAATTTCAAGGGGTGGACGGTGTATCATATGTAACCAGTTTGACAAATATTCTTGATATAAAAGAAAGCCCGGAGGGGCTGGAGATCGGAAGGTTGATCGACTCGGATAATTTACCAGACAACCCATCCGAGTTACGGAACTTAAAAAGCTATACACTGGCTAAAGAACTTTACCGGGGACGCCTGGTCTCCAAAGATGGCCGGGCCACGCTAATTATCTGCCGGCTTCAAAATGAAATAGATAAAGTGAAAACGGCCAAGGAGTTAAAAAAGATTGTCGGTCGTATTGTTCCCAAAGGCCAGGTTTATTATGGGGGCCTACCATTTTTAATGCTGGATATTAATGAGATTATTTTAAATGACTTGAAATTATTAATACCTCTGGTTGGGTTGGTAATTATTGCGGCGTTATTTTTTTGTTTCCGGAGCTTTCGTGGAGTTGCCATTCCGGTTTGCGGAGTTATCATTAGTGCGGTCTGGAACCTTGGGTTAATGAGTATATTAAAGATCCCGCTGACGATTATCTCTAATGCCATTCCTGTAATTCTTTTCGCGGTAGGAAACGCATATAGCATCCATGTGTTTAGTAAGTTCAAAGAAACGGTTATATCCGAGGCAGAACGGGAGGCCCAATCATCCAAAGCCTTAAAAGAGGTTGGATTGCCGGTACTGTTGGCAGCGGTTACCACTATGATCGGTTTTCTCTCTTTCATTTTCGGCTCCTATTTAACAATGATCCGGGAGTTTGGCTTTTTTACCTGCATAGGAGTGTTTTTTGCCATGCTTGTCTCATTGACCTTTGTTCCGGCAGTATTGGCTTCGCTCCCGGTTAGAAGCAAGAACGTGGATGAAGCTGGAATGAACACCACTAAGGAGATTACCGGAGTAATGGACCTTCTCGGAAAATGGGTTTTAAAAAATGGCCGAACAATCCTAATTACCATAATAGTGATTGTTGGCGTATGTCTGTTAGGTATCCCGAGAATTCAACGTCGGGCAGACATTTTGGATTATTTTAAACCGGGGAGTAATATCAGGCGAGCTGAAGCGATGATGGGGCGAAAATTCGGTGGCTCGTCTGTGTTACAACTACTGGTAAAAGGTGATCTGCAAGATTCGTTGGTTTTAAAGGAAATGAAAAAGCTGGAAGACTACCTTCAATCCTTGCCGGATCTACATAACCCCCAATCCATTGCTGATTTAATTATTGAAATGAACGAGGTAATGGGAGAAGGGCGCGTAATACCGGAGAGTCGTGAAAAGGTTTCCAACCTCTGGTTTCTGCTGGAAGGGGAGGAAACCCTGGACCAATTTGTTAATTCCTCTAAAACCGAAGGGGTAATCCAAGCCACCATGGCTAACTTAGATACCGGCCATGCCAAAACGGTGGTTGATAAGGTCAATAATTATTTAAAAACCAGGACTGATCCTAAATTAGTTACTTTCAGTCTTACCGGGCAGCCTGTTATTCTAACCCACCTGGATGACAGCATACTGAAAAGCCAGATTTATAGCCTACTGATTGCGTTAGCCCTGGTATTTATCTGCCTGGTATGGTTATTACGCTCGTTCAATGGCGGGTTAATCGGATTAATGCCTATTTTGCTTACTTTGGTGGTGATTATGGGTGTAATGGGTTTTAGCGGTATTCCTTTGGATGTCGCCACTGTATTGGTGGCAGGTATCGCCATTGGTACCGGTATAGATTACACAATTCATTTCATCAATCGTTATCGGCGGGAATACCAAGAAGGCCAAAGCGATCAGGAGACCCTACAGGCTACTTTAGAAACAACCGGTCAAGCGATTCTGTTCAATGTAATTACGGTAATGAGCGGCTTTTTAGTACTTCTCCTGGCAAATCTGATTCCATTACAAAGATTTGCTATTTTGGTAGCCCTGACCACGGTTGGCGCAGGAATAGGAGCGATAACTGTATTGCCAGCGATAATTCAAGCGACCAAAGCCGGTTTTATTGGCAGGACGGAGTTAGATATAGGCAAAAGATCGAATTTTAAATAAAAAAGGGAGGAAAAAACGATGCGGATTTTTTTATCAGTATGTCTTTTGGTGTTAAGTCTGGTATGTAATAACCGGTGCTGTGCAGAAGAGAAAACGCTAACTGGGCTACAAATTTTAGAAAAGGTGGACCAAGTTGCTAACCAACCGAAAGATCAATCGCTGAAGATGCGGCTAATTTTGATTGATAGTAAAGGCAGGGAGGAGACCAGGGAATTCAATATGCTTCAAAAAGGCAGCAATAAGAGGATGGGCCGGTTTTTGGCTCCGGCCGACCAGAAGGGAATCGGATTTCTTGCACTTCCTGACAATATTACTTATTTATATTTACCGGCCTTTAAAAAGACCCGTCGGATTGCATCGCATATTAAAAATACTAAATTCGCCGGAACTGATTTCACATACGAAGATCTGGAAGCAGGTAACTTTTCAAAAAAATGGCTTCCGGAATTGCTTAATAGTGACTCCGAATTTTTTTTAATTGAATTGAAGCCCAAATCAGGCACGGAAACAGATTATACAAAAGTTGTTATCCGGGTTAAGGCCGATAACTTCTTCCCTATCAAAATCGAATATTATGATCGGCAAAATAAGCAGGTCAAGGTAATGACCAGGGACCAAATTAAAAAGATCGATGGTTACTGGGTAGCAGGTGAAACATTAATGGAAGATCTAAAAACAGGACACAAGACCAAAATGATTTTAATTGAGGCCCAATTCGATACCGGATTAACCGATGAAATTTTCACCGAACGTTATTTGGGCAGATAGTGGTCCGTCAGTTACCTATGTTGTTAAAAGTCTCCGTGGCTAAAAATCACTATTTGCCACAGAGACTCAGAGACACGGAGAAAATATTTTTTTAGGTAGGAGGGGGAGTGATTTATGGGTAAATATCTTTTTTGGCCCTTGTTGGTGTTTCTAATCGCGTCCGGATTACTCTTATCAGAGATTCTTCCAGTGATGGCCGGGGTTGAGACGGACGATAGATCTTTCCAATTTAACGGTTATATGCAGACGGATAATAGTTTTGATATTAAAAATGATTACCAGGAATCGTGGTATGAGTACCGGCTTGGTTTGAATGCAGAGGCGAAAACCGGGGCAAAAACCCATATTTTTACCGAGTTTTGGATTAGATCATTTAAAGATAGTGAAGATGATTATAATTTTGATTTACGCGAGGCCTACCTTGATTGGTATGGGTTTTTAACCGATAGAAGCGATCTCCGGATAGGCCGACAGCGGATTGCCTGGGGTGTTGGAGATAAATTGAACCCCACCGATAATCTTAATCCGGATGATTTTGAGAATATTTGGGATTTCGGGCGGCACTTGGAATCCGATGCCGTTAAAGTATCGTATTATCCGGGAGAGTATACGGTTACCGGGGTAATCATCCCTGAGTTTACCCCGGCAGTTTTGCCGGCTGACGATTCGGTGTCATGGTTGGCGCCTCCGGAACTGCCACCGGGAACTACATTGGAAAATCAGACTACTACTGAAATTACTCCCTCTAATAATCGGGAAAATTTTATCTATGGGATTAAAATAGCTAGGAATATTCGAGGTTATGACTTTTCGGTGAGCTATATTCGGGGCCGGGATGATCTGCCAGTGGCCCGGAAAGTTGAGTTAACCCCTGGCCCTAGGGGAATAAATATTAATAGTGAACTTATCTACCCGAAAACGGATATTTTTGGATTTGATTTGTCGGGGGCTATCGGTAATGTAGGGATTTGGGCGGAAACGGCTTTGTTTTGCCCCGAAGAAGTTATTCTAGTTACCGATTCAACCTCATTAGGCATGGGACTCCAAGAGTCGGTCGCTTTGGATGATGATCCTTATATCAAGTATTTAATAGGGATGGATTATACCTTCGGTAACGGTTTCTATCTCAATGTTCAATATTTACACGGTTTTCCCTATGAGCGGGGCGAAAATCTTGAAGATTATCTGGTTTTCCGCCTGGAATCCAAATTTAAAAATGAAACATTGATAATTCCTCTCAATCTTTGTTATGAAATTAAAGATACTGATGATCTCAAAAACAACAGTGCGGTTGTCTTTGCGCCGGAGATTGTTTTCCGGCCCGGGAATAATACCGAATACACCTTTGGGGTTCGATTAATCGACGGGGCCGATACTACCACTTTCGGGAGAATGAAGGATAAAGATCATATTTATTTTAAATTAAAGTTTAGTTTTTAACCTGACTCAGTATTAAATGGTATATATTTTAGTGGAACTGATTGTATAGTAAAAGAAGGAGGGCTTGAAATTAGCCCTCTTTTTAATATTACATACCGCCACTTCCAGCTGTTTTAGCAACAATCTCCGGATTCACCATTTCGAAGATCATGGCCAAATGGGCGACAACTAAAAAGACTGTTAGCATAGGAATTTTGTATGAAGTTTCTGTGAAGAGTAAAAAGGGAAAATATGGAGTGTGCATTATTTATCTTCTTCATTAGTTCTTCATTAAAAAAAATTATGATTATAACATCAAGAATTGTTAGGATGTTCTAAAATAACTCAATTATAGGGGGAATAACCAATGGAATTCAAGATTTTAATCATTGATCAGGATCAGAACGACTTCGATACTATTAAGAAAGTATTTAGTTATGAAGGGTTCGACATTACCGTAACCAACGATCCGCATGAAGGCCGGTATTTATTGGACACGACCAGGCCGGACTTGGTGGTGTTGGATACAGGAACAGGTTTAAGTGAAGCCTTGTTTTACAGTTATGATCATTTTAAGGGGAATCCGGTTCCTTGTCTATTAACATTTTCAGATTTTCCTTCAGGAATTGATATTTGTGGGAGATGCCCCGACAGTTGTCTCAAAAAACCCTTTGGGATCAAAGAGCTACTAGCCAAAGTACGCCAAGTTATCCGTGAACGGGAACAGCTTACTGAAGAAGTTCTAAGACATTGAATTCGGCAGGTTTCTTCATATGATCTTCATATAAAAAAGTTATAATTTTATTGAATATATCGGAGAAGAATTCCTTGGGAGGCAGCTATGGTTCAGTCGAAAATCGAAAAAAAAGTATTAGGAATCAAGGGGATGGCATGTCCCAGTTGTAAATTGAAAATTGAAAATGCTCTGGGGAAAGTGGACGGGGTTAAGCAAGTTACGGTATCTTTGACCGCATCCACGGCAACGGTTGATTACGATCCGAGAAAAGTAACTCCCGATCAATTTGTGAATGTCATTCAAAAAATTGGTTATGAGATTAATTTAGATCAAAAAGATGAGCCAAAGAATTTCACAATCAATCAGTTTCTAGGAATCGGTATTGTAATCTTTGCAATCTACTTTATTTTTAAAACAACCATCAGTTTCAATTTTATTCCTCAAGTGGACAAATCATTCGGTTACGGGATGCTTTTTATAGTAGGCTTACTCACCTCTTTGCATTGTATTGCCATGTGCGGCGGGATAAATCTCTCACAATGCGTTAACCGGTCGGTTGATGTAAATGTATCCAAATTCGCCGAATTAAAACCGAGTTTATTATATAATACCGGACGGGTTGTTTCCTACACCCTTATAGGTGGATTAGCCGGAGCCATAGGGTCGGTAATTACCTTTTCCGGTACTGCCAAAGGGATCGTTTCCATTGGAGCTGGAGTTTTTATGATAATTATCGGCATTAAAATGCTGGATTTGTTTCCTTGGTTACGCAAGTTTAATATTGGCGCTCCCAAATTTTTAGGGACTAAAATCAGCAATAATCGAGGAAAGCTGGGACCTTTTTACGTTGGACTCTTAAATGGGTTGATGCCTTGCGGACCTTTGCAGACTATGCAAATATATGCCCTCGGGACCGGTAGCCCGTTTGCCGGAGCAGTATCGATGTTCTTTTTTAGCCTGGGAACCGTACCTTTAATGTTTGGGTTTGGGGCGATCAGTTCCTTACTCAGTAGTAAGTTTACTCATCGAATGCTCAAAGTTAGCGCAATTTTGGTAATTGTTTTGGGATTGACAATGGTTATCCGAGGATTCAGCCTTTCGGGGATCTCCGTTGCCGCCCCGCTCTACGGTAAATCGATAAACGTGGCTAAAATTGATAGACAGGTTCAAGTAGTAACTTCAAATATCGATTCCGGCCGTTACTATCCAATCGTGGTTCAAAAAGGAGTTCCGGTACGTTGGATTATCAAGGCCCGTACTGAAGATTTGAATGGCTGCAATAATCCGTTAACCATTCCTAGTCTGGGAATCACCAAAGAACTATCGTCCGGGAAGAATATCATCGAATTTACTCCCAAACAAGAAGGAAAGATCACTTATACCTGTTGGATGGGGATGATTAGCAGCTACATTAAGGTCGTCCCGGATTTAAATAAAATCTCCAAATCGGAAATAAGCAAGACAGAGGAACAGGGGTTTGGAGGATGCGGTTGTTGCAGATAATGATATAATAAGGTTGTCGATAGGGAATATTTTAGGTATGAGAGAATTGCATAATTAAAAATTTAAGCTTCAGCTCACAATATATTGATAGATACATCTGGGTTTGTCACTATATATTGTGACTGAAGGGTTAACTAAGGCAATTATGCAATTCTCATATATAGTAATCAGTAGTAAGGAGGCTGAATGGTATGAATAAAAAAGAATCCTTAAAAATTGAGGGAATGTCTTGCGCGGCCTGCGCTTTAAAGATAGAGAAAAATATAAGTAAAATACCGGGGGTTAAGACTGCTAATGTAAATTTCGCCACTGAAAAGGCGACGGTAGAGTATGACGATGAGTTGCTTGTTAAGGACCAATTGGAAGAGACCGTCAAGAAACTGGGTTATGGGATAATAAAAGAAAAAGTCCAGGGTCAAACCAAGGCCGAACTGAATATTTCCGGTATGACTTGCGCCGCCTGTTCTACCAAGATTGAACGAAAACTAAGTAAAACCGAGGGCGTCACTAAAGCGTCGGTAAATTTAGCCACCAATAAAGCTACTGTTGAATATGATCCTGCCAAGTTTAAAGTTTCTGACGTAGTGAAAATCATCGAGAATTTGGGTTTCGGAGCTAAACCGGTGGAAGCGGTGAACCATGACCGGGAAAAGGCAGAACGGGAACGTGAAATAAGAAGATTAAGGAGAGAGTTGATTCTCTCCACTATTCTTAGTTCTCCTTTGATTTTAGCGATGTTGTTGACTATTTTCCAAATCGATATTGCATTCTTGCACGACTGGCGGTTTCAATTGGCTTTGGCCACTCCGGTGCAGTTTATAATCGGATTTCGATTTTACCGGAATTCTTATTATGCTCTCCGGGCCAAGAGTCCCAATATGGATGTGCTGGTGGTAATGGGAACTTCGGCAGCTTATTTTTATAGCGTCTATAACTCCTTTTTTCAAAAGTTAATGCCGGGAATGATGATGAAGGACTTATATTTTGAAGCGGCTACAGTAATCATCACCTTGATTTTACTTGGTAAATACTTAGAAGCAGTAGCCAAAGGTAAGACCTCGGAAGCGATTAAAAAACTAATGGGTCTTCAGGCTAAAACCGCAAGGGTTATCCGGGGTGGAGTGGAAGTTGATATTCCGGTTGATGAGGTTCAGGTTGGGGAGGTAATTGTAGTCCGGCCTGGTGAGAAGATCCCGGTGGATGGGATGATTATCGATGGTAGTTCTTCAGTGGACGAGTCGATGCTAACCGGTGAGAGTCTACCGGTGGAAAAGGAAGTCGGGGACCAAGTAATCGGAGCTACTATCAACAAGTTCGGTACTTTCAAATTTAAAACCACAAAAATCGGGAAAGAAACGGTTTTATCCCAAATAATCAAAATGGTGGAGGAGGCCCAAGGCTCCAAGGCTCCAATCCAGAAAATCGCCGACCAAGTATCCGGTGTTTTCGTCCCGATCGTGCTCGGAGTGGCGGCACTCACCTTCATCGTCTGGTATTTTGGGGATTATAATCTAACCAAAGGAATCATTAGCGCGGTTTCGGTATTGGTAATTGCCTGTCCTTGCGCTCTCGGACTGGCTACACCTACGGCAATCATGGTTGGAACCGGCAAAGGGGCGGAACAGGGGATCTTAATCAAAGGCGGTGAACATCTGGAGACCGCTTATAAAATCGATACCGTTGTTCTTGATAAGACTGGGACTATTACCAAAGGCCAACCGGAAGTGACCGACATTATTCCCCTTACTGGAATGGATCGGGAAGAATTACTCCGAATGGCTGCTGTTGTTGAAAAAAAGTCGGAACATCCATTAGGTGTGGCGGTCTTTGAAACAGCTAAACGCGAGTTGGGAGAGGTTCCCGATCCGGAAAAGTTTACGGCAATCCCGGGCCGGGGTGTAAAGGCTTCAGTAAAAGGGAAAGAGGTTCTGGTCGGGACCAGGAAACTCATGACAGAACAGGGAATCGATCCAGCATCACTGGAATCCCGTTTGGGAGAACTGGAGGACCAAGGGAAGACTGGGATGTTAATGGCATCCGATAACAAATTGGTTGCTTTGATCGCCGTTGCTGACGTTATTAAGGATACCTCGGCAGAAGCGATCCGGCAATTAACAGAGTTGGGAATCGAGGTCTTTATGATTACGGGGGATAACCGGAGAACCGCCCAAGCAATTGCCGCACAAGTTGGTATTAATAATGTTTTGGCAGAGGTCTTGCCGGAGAATAAGGCTGAAGAAGTCGAAAAACTTAAGGCTCAAGGTAAAGTGGTCGCTATGGTTGGAGACGGGATTAACGACGCTCCGGCGTTAGCCACTGCTGATATTGGGATGGCGATTGGGACCGGAACCGATATTGCTATGGAAGCGGCGGATATAACCCTGATGCGGGGCGATCTGCGATCCATTGTCACCGCGATTCGGCTCTCCCGGAAGACAATGAGTAAAATTAAACAGAACCTATTCTGGGCCTTTATTTACAATACAATTGGGATTCCCTTCGCTGCTTTGGGAATGTTAAACCCGGTTATTGCCGGCGCGGCGATGGCATTCAGCTCGGTTTCAGTGGTGACCAATTCTTTAAGTTTAAAGCGATTCAAATAAAAATTCGTATGATACTGGTATTATGATAGTGTAAGCATTTAAAAAATCCTATAAATCCAGTTAATCCTGTCAAATAAAAAACATGGTTTTAGACAAAATTTACACAGATTAACTCGGATTTACAATGGGAGGTGAACAAAATGAGTAAAGTAACAACTGTCTTAAATGTTGAAGGCATGTCTTGTCAGCATTGTGTCAATGGTATTAACAAAGCTGTGAGTGAACTAAAGGGAGTGGACCGGGTTTTGGTTGACCTGAAGGGTAAAACTGTATCCGTAGAATATAATCCGGGGCAAATTGGGTTGGATAAAGTCAAGGAAGTGATTGAAGAACAGGGCTATGAGGTTAAGTAATGCTTTCAACAATGAACCCCGTTAAGGGGTTTGTTGTTATAAAAGGAGGGAATAGATTGCCGGTTGCCGTTAAAAAAATTTTGGTAGTCGATGACGAAGCGACCATTGTTGATGTGGTTAAATCATATTTACAAAAGAGCGGTTACGAAGTTGCTGAAGCGTTTACCGGCAGCAAGGCTTTGGAGCTGTTTGAAAGGGTAAATCCGACTTTGGTCATTTTAGATCTGATGCTGCCCGATATTTCCGGGGAGGAGGTCTGTCGGCGGTTGCGCAATCGTTCCAGGGTCCCGATAATCATGTTAACCGCCAAGATTGAAGAAGAAGATATTTTAAAAGGCCTAGGTTTGGGAGCGGATGATTATGTTACCAAGCCCTTTAGCCCGAGACAACTAGTAGCAAGAGTTGAGGCCTTACTTCGTAGAACTGCTCAGGATGCAGTACCTTTGGCAAATCGTCTTTCTTTTAATAAAGGTGACCTAGTAATCGACGTTTCCGGGCATGAAGTTAGTAAAAACGGAGTAAAGGTTAATTTGACCCCCAATGAATACCGAATCTTAATGACCATGCTTAAATATCCACGTAAGGCTTTTACCAGGGATGAGCTTGTTAAATTAGCCCTTGGGGAAGATTATGAAGGGTATGACCGGACTATTGATGCGCACGTTAAAAATTTGCGCCAAAAGATAGAAACCGATACGAGGCAGCCGAAGTACATCCTGACCGTTCATGGGGTCGGCTACCGGTTTGGCGGTGAATAAAATGGCTGTTAGTTTAAGAACCAAACTGGCATCTTCATATATTATTTTAGTCTTAATTTGTGTCGTTTTAATTAGTCTTTTGGCCAATTTGTTTTTGGAAAAACAATTCCGAAACTATGTAATCCAAAATCAGGAACGCCGCAATCAACAGATAGCTGCGGCTTTAAGTCAACAAATCGACAGCCAAGACAGTTGGCATCTAAGAGATATTGCCGATTTTGGCATCAACGCTTTGGAGCAAGGATTAATCCTTAAAGTAAAAGATAACTCCGGCCGGATTATCTGGGATGCTACAGCCCATAATAGCGGTCTATGCGAGCAAATGATCTCCCATATGGCCCAGAATATGCTAAGCCGTTATCCCAATTGGAAAGGCGGCTATATGGAGACCCGATATCCGTTGATGCGCGGTTCTCAACAGGTGGGTATTGTAGAAATCGGTTATTACGGTCCTTTTTACTTTGACGATCTCGACTTGGCGTTTATCAATACTCTAAACCGAATTTTATTTGGAGTAATGGTACTCGCTCTTTTTGCCGCTTTCGGAGTAGCGGCTTTTATGGCTAAACGGTTAAGTGCGCCGATTTTGAGAGTAATTGATTCTGCTCAAATGATTGCTAAAGGGTTATATACGGCTAAAAGCAGGGAAAAGTCTTCAATTAGAGAACTTAATCAACTTACAACAGCCATTAATAATCTGGCGGAAACCTTGGGAAACCAGGAAAAATTAAGAAAACAGTTAACTGCTGATGTTGCTCATGAACTCCGTACCCCGCTTTCCACTCTTCAGAGTCATATTGAGGCAATATTGGACGGAATTTGGGAAGCAAATCCGGAACGATTGAAGGTATGTCATAACGAAGTGCTCCGAATTAACCGTATGATTGAAGATCTTGGGAAATTAGCCAAGTATGAAAGTGAAAATATAGTTTTGAATTTGACCGAGTTTGAACTTACTAATTTGATTCAACAATTGGTATTAAACTATGAAAATGAATTTTTCCGGAAACGAGTGTCACTTAACTTTTCCGGTGGACCGATTTCAATCCTTGCCGATCGGGACAAAATCAGCCAAGTCTTAATCAATTTAATCTCAAATGGATTAAAATTTACACCTGAGGGCGGAGAGGTTGGCATCACCGTTTCCAGTGTTCAAAACAGGGTCGAAATTAGAGTTAAGGACACAGGCTGCGGTATCGCGCCCGAAGATTTACCTTTAATCTTTGAACGGTTTTACCGAGCCGATAAATCGCGTAGCAGACTAACAGGCGGATCGGGGATTGGCTTGACTATTGTCAAGACGCTGGTGGAAGCCCATCATGGAACGGTTAAGGTAAAGAGTGAGTTTGGTGTTGGGACCGAATTCCTAATTTCTTTACCCCGAATTTATTCTAAATAATGATTGACACCATAAAAGATATGGGTTTATAATTAAACACAATTAAACCAATAAGATTTATTATATATAATTAAATAGATATAAATTCCTTATCAAGAGAGGTTGAGGGACTGGCCCGATGAAACCTCGGCAACCCGGCGAGATTTTTCGCCAAAGGTGCTAATTCCTGCGAAACAAGGTTTCGACAGATAAGGGGGGATTTTTATGGTTAAGCTGACAAACCCCTTCTGGTAAAGGGGTTTTTTGTTTTATTAAAAGAATAAAAGGAGGAATAACAATGTCTCAAAATTATCATTTGGAAACTCTTGCTATTCATGCGGGACAAGAGCCGGATCCTGCTACCGGGTCCCGGGCGGTTCCGATTTACCAGACTACTTCATATCAATTCCGCGATACCGAACATGCGGCTAATTTATTTTCTCTAAAAGAATTTGGGAATATTTATACCCGGTTGATGAATCCAACCACTGATGTCTTTGAAAAACGGATTGCCGCCCTTGACGGTGGGGCGGGGGCTTTGGCGGTCGCTTCGGGTCAATCCGCCATCACTTTGGCCATCTTGAATATCGCACAGGCTGGCGATGAAATTGTATCCGCCAATAATCTCTACGGTGGAACCTATAACCTTTTTCACTATACATTGGCCCGGTTAGGAATCAAAGTTATCTTTGTTGATTCGACAGACCCAGCCAATTACGAAAGTGCGATCACACCAAGAACCAAAGGGATTTATGGGGAGTCCATCGGCAATCCTAAATTGGATGTCCTGGATATTAAGGCGGTTGCCGATATCGCCCACCGGCACGGCATACCATTAATAGTGGATAATACAACCGTACCTTACCTGATAAGACCTATTGAACACGGTGCCGACATCGTGGTCTATTCCGCCACCAAGTTCATCGGTGGCCACGGCACTTCGCTCGGGGGAGTGATCGTTGATTCCGGGAATTTTGACTGGACTAACGGTAAGTTCCCGCTAATCGCCGGGGCGGATCCCAGTTACCATGGGCTTGATTTTGTTGAGGCTTTAAAGCCTATGGGTAACATCGCTTACATTGTCAAAGCACGGGTAAGTTTATTGCGGGATTTGGGGATGGCGGTTTCACCGTTCAATTCTTTTTTATTTCTACAGGGACTGGAGACGCTTCATTTGCGGATGCCCCGTCACAGTGAGAATGCCATGAAGGTAGCCCAATTTTTAAAAGGGCATCCCAAGGTGGCTTGGGTGAATTATCCGGGGCTACCGGATAACCGGGAGTACCCCAAAGTCCAAAAATATCTGCCAAACGGCGCCGGAGCAATAGTAGGTTTCGGAATCAAAGGCGGCAAGGAAATGGGAATTGCCTTCATCAATAATGTCAAGTTATTATCACACCTGGCTAATATCGGGGATGCCAAATCACTGGTGATTCACCCGGCTTCAACCACTCATCAGCAATTGACCGAAGCGGAACAACAGGCGACCGGCGTCACCCCCGATTTTATAAGGTTATCGATTGGAATTGAGCATGCGGATGATATTATCGCCGATATCGGCCAGGCATTGGATTTATGCAATATTTAGTAATGATATATAGGGTATGTAGGGGCGATTAATCAATCGCCCTTGACAAAAATAATAACCACCATGAAAGGTGTGATTTTAATGCCGATTAAGATACCCGACAGTTTACCGGCAGCCGGCATTTTAAGCGCTGAAAATATTTTTGTGATGGGAGAGGAACGGGCCTTCCACCAGGATATACGGCCTCTCCGAATCGCGATTTTAAACCTGATGCCGACTAAAATTGTAACCGAAACTCAATTGTTACGCTTATTGGGCAATTCTCCCCTGCAAGTGGAGATAGTTCTGTTACGTCCAAAATCTTATCAATCCAAAAATACACCCGAAGAACATTTAGTGACTTTCTATAAAACGTTTGATCAGGTCAAACATGAAAGATTTGATGGTCTGGTGATTACCGGAGCTCCTGTTGAACAACTCGAATTTGATCAGGTTGATTATTGGGAGGAATTGCAAGAGATTATGGATTGGTCAAAGCATAATGTTTTTTCAACTTTTCATATCTGCTGGGGGGCTCAGGCCGGTTTGTTCCATCATTACGGAATTCCCAAGTACTTATTGCCGGATAAGGTTTTTGGAATTTTCAAGCACTTGGTACGTAAAAAGAATAGTAAACTTTTGAGAGGTTTTGACGATTGTTTCTGGGCCCCTCACTCTCGGTATACCGGGGTAAGGTCTGAAGATCTTGATCAAGTGAAGGAACTAGAGAACGTTTCCGACTCGGAGGAAGCAGGTGTCTATATTATTGTAAGTAAGGATGGTAGGCAAATTTTCGTCACCGGTCATGCGGAATATGATCCGTTAACCTTAAAAATTGAATATCAACGCGACTTGAATAAAGGATTACCAATCGAGCCGCCGCGCCATTATTTCCCTGGAGATGACCCTTCACAAGAACCGGTGGTCAACTGGAGATCCCATGCCAACCTTTTATTTGCCAATTGGTTGAATTACTATGTTTATCAAGAGACTCCGTATAATCTGACTGAAATTGATTAACAAGAGTTTACCATAGGAATCAGAGAGTGAGAGGGTGATTAACCCCTCTTTTTTTATATATAAAGGATTTAGGACCATGTCAAAAAATTCAAATCGCATTAAAATCATGTGGCATGGTACTTGTTTTTTGCATACAGTAAACAAGATTTTGCGATATTAGATGGACTCAATTATAAGTAAGCTTTTCATCTAAAATACTTAGCTGTAGAGGAAAGCAAGTATAACTTTGTCCTAATTAAAAGGGTTATGTCGCAGGATACTGGGGATTAAAAATGTTGTTATATAGCTGGTAAGGAGTGTAGAATATGATTCGAGAAATTACTATTCTGCCGGGGTTTGATAAAAACGGTTTGCGTGAGGGTTTCGATGAATTGACCTTAAAAGGGGGGGAAACCGTTTCAATTGTTGGTCCGACCGGCAGCGGGAAGACGGCTTTGATTTCCGATATTGAGCTTTTGGCTCAGGAAGACACGGCTACTAAACGAAAAGTGCTAATAAATGGGATGGTACCCGATGAACAAGTTAGATACAATCCGGCCATGAAACCGATTGCAATGATCACCCAAAACACCAAATGCTTTGCGGATCTGACGGTCCTGGAGTTTTTGGAAATTCATGCCCGGGCACGCCGGATCGATAACGAATCAATTATTGAAGATACAATTGCTCTGGCGAACAATTTTACCGGTGAAAAGATTTTTGCCGAGAATAGAGTAACTACGCTTTCGGGTGGGCAGACCAGATCACTATTGATTGCCGATGCTATACTAATCGGGGCTGCTCCCATCATTTTGCTGGATGAGATTGAAAACGCCGGGATCTTCAAGCAAGAAGTTATCGAATTAATTGCTGACTCAGGAAAGGTGATTGTTTTTGTCACACACGATCCGGTAATCGCTTTACATACTGACCGAAGGATTATTATGGAAAATGGAGCTATCAAAGGCATATTGGGCCGGGATGAATCCGAGATTCACGTCGCGCGAAACCTAATTGTTCTGGATCAAAGGATTGGAGCAATTAGAGAGGAATTAAGGGCCGGAAAGATAATCAGCCGTGAATTAGCCTTACTAAATCTAGCATAAAGGAGTAGAAAAATCTTATGAAACTAGTGGTAATTGCCGGTCCTCCATCGGCGGGAAAAACGGCGCTGGTAAAACAGATAACCCGCAATTTAATCCAAGAGATGAAAATTGCTTTTCTTAAAATTGACGTTGTAAAAGCTTATGAAGATATTGAGTTAAATAAGGAATTTGGTATACCGACCCGTAAGGTTTATTCCGGTGACCTTTGTCCGGATCACGCCGGAGTAATGGTATTGGGAGATGCGATAACTTGGGCGGAAAATAATGATAGTGATCTCTTTATTGTGGAAAGCGCTGGTTTATGTTTAAGATGTTCCCCGTATTTGAATCAAGGCTTAGGAATTATTGTTTTAAGTTCAATTTCCGGGATTCATGCTCCTGAAAAGATGGGGGCCATGGTGAGTTTGGCCGATATTGCGGTAGTAACTAAGATTGATTTAGTCAGCCAAGCTGAACGGGAAGTGTTGATTCAAAAGGTCCGTGAAGTCCACCCGCAGGTTTTGTTACTAGAAACCAATGCATTACAAGGAACATCCCTTCAAAGGCTCTATGATTTAATCCGTAACTCGGATGAGATTAATCCCGAGGGGTTGGTTTTAAAGGGAAGTCCTCCTTTGGGAACTTGTACCATCTGTGTGGGGAAAAAAGAGATCGGTTGGAAGCATCATTTCGGAGTGATTAAAAAACTCGATGGGCCCATTGCCGAATCTTTATACCGGGGGGAATAATAATGTCTCTAGTTGAACTTTGGCAGCCGCCGGGTAAAAACTGCGGACTTTGTGGAAGCGTAAACTGTCAGGAATTTTTACGTTCCGTACTTCATGAAGAGAAGGATTATTCGGAATGCCCATTCTATCACAAAGAACAAAATGGGAAAAAAGGGTCCGGTTTATTGGATGCAATCTATTCCGGCAATGACATTCTTGGGAATCCTTATGATTTTGTTTTAGAGCCATTGCCGGGAGAGTGTTCCGCTCGAAAAATTGTGCTTCCCTTTAGGGCGGATTTGGTCGAAAAATTGAAAATTGAAAATGGGGATTATGTAATGGGACGACCAATGGGAGCCGGTTGTCCGATACCTCATGTATTAAAGGTAATAGAGGCTGAACTCATAACCGGTTTATTATACACCTGGGTTGTCGGTCCGCAGGTTGCAAGAGAACAGGACGTGAAGGATGTTCAAGCATACCATATGATTGGTTTTGAAGGTATTGCGAGCCGGATTGCTAAAGAACCGGTTTTCGGAAGCAGGGTCACCTTTTTACCGGGTTTCTGTATGATGAATTTAAACCATACTGGGTTGGTAAACATGTTATTAAAAAAGAATAACGGTCTCCATTTAAGAATCGAGGATATTAGAATTCTCGCAGGCCCTCGAATTGAATAAATATAAAGAGCCGGTAAAAATACCGGCCTTTTAATCTACATGAGTTGCCGCTTTAGCCCGGTCAACCAAGTCCTGAAGTGAGGTATTATCCAAAAAATCATTGATTACCTTATTAAGATCTTCCCAGAAAGGACGAGTGATACAAAAAACTTCCCGATCGCATTGTTGGATAGTATCCAGCCCGGTACAATGTACCGGGGCCAACGGCCCTTCTAGAGATTTTAAGATCTCACCAACTGATATTTGATCGGCAGGACGACCTAATTTATAACCTCCCTGAGCGCCGCGGATTGCAATTACCAGACCGGTCTTGCGAAGGTTTGTAAATACTTGTTCTAAATATGATTCAGATATGCTTTGGTTTTCTGCAATGCTCCGGAGAGTGGTAACCTCAGTCGGATTATTTAAGGCCATATCAACCATGGCCCGCAATCCATACCGCCCACGGGTTGAAATTCGCAACCGATTCACTCCTAATCTACTAAATTGATTGGTTGTCATCATATTAACATAAAGAAATGGGACATGCAAGTAATAGCTTTAATAAGGGAATATTCAATCAATGTTCGTTTTATAATTAACCTAAATTTCTAATTGACAAAGGGTAAGAATTTGGATAAAATTTACCCAAGTAATTCGGTAGGAATAGTAGTTTTTTTTAAAATGGAGCGATGAGTATGAAAATAGTTGACAATATCACTAAATTAATCGGTAATACTCCTTTGGTCCGATTAAATAGGGTTGGAACTGGTCTTGGAGCAGAAATCCTAGTAAAGCTTGAATTTTTTAACCCCGGAGGAAGTGTTAAAGACCGGATTGGTTTAGCGATGATCGAAGCAGCTGAAAAATCAGGGAAGCTTAGACCAGGAACGGTAATTATCGAGCCGACTAGTGGAAATACCGGAGTTGGCCTTGCTAGTGTTGCCGCTGCCAGAGGTTACCATTTGATTTTAACCATGCCGGAAACAATGAGTATGGAACGACGTAAGCTTTTAGCTGCCTATGGCGCAGAATTAGTACTTACCCCCGGAAATGAAGGAATGGCTGGGGCCATTCGGAAAGCTGAAGAGTTAGCAGCTAAAATTGAAGGTTCTTTTATGCCTCAACAGTTCAAAAATCCCGCTAATCCCGACATTCATCGCCGGACTACCGCTTTGGAAATTTGGAACGACACCGAAGGCAAAGTGGATTTGGTTGTGGCAGGGGTCGGGACCGGCGGGTCCATTACCGGAGTGGCGGAGACCCTTAAATCTAAAAAGAACATTATTAAGGCTATTGCTGTGGAACCCGCCGCTTCTCCGGTGCTATCCGGAGGCCAACCCGGACCTCATGGGATTCAAGGGATTGGGGCCGGTTTTATCCCGGAGGTATTTAACCCGAAGATAGTGGATGAAATTATTAAAGTGACTAACGAGGAAGCATTTAATACTTCACGTAAGTTAGCAAGAGAAGAAGGGATCCTGGTAGGCATATCTTCGGGAGCGGCTCTCTATGCTGCGTTAAAGGTTGCGGCCAGACCGGAGAATGAGGGTAAAATGATTGTTGTAATCCTTCCCGATACTGGGGAAAGATATTTGAGCACACCGTTATTCGATTAAAATCTCCATGCTAATACTATAGAATTAAATATTATGTTACGTTATAATTAAGTGTATGGAAAAGTTTTCTATACACTTATTTTGATTTAAGACTATTCTGAATAATTAAGTGCATGGGAGAATTTTCCTATGATTATACCAGTCTGGCAAGAAACTGATTACAAGAAAGTCCAAGTTGAAATTCAAAAGGTAATCGATTATTTATACTGAAAGAAAGAAGGAAGGAAATTTAGGGAGGTGTGAGCAGTGAAGTCGAGAATTAGCGAACCTAGACCTGAAGCCGCCGCGAAAGACCTTTTTACTTATGGGGATTATAGCAAATGGCCGGATGAAGAAAGATGGGAGCTGATTGATGGTATCCCTTACAACATGAGCCCCGCGCCGTCGCGTATCCATCAAAAAATCCTGGGAGAACTCCATAAACAGATAGCCGTCTATTTAACGGGAAAGCCCTGCGAAGTCTATATGGCGCCATTTGATGTCCGCCTTCCCAAGGGAGACGAGAGAGACGACCGGATTGACACGGTAGTCCAGCCGGATTTGGTGGTAGTCTGTGACCGGCGAAAACTTGACGATCGTGGTTGCAAGGGCGCACCCGATCTGGTAGTCGAGATCCTTTCTCCCTGGACCGCCGGAAAGGATATGAAGACGAAGCTATCTCTCTATGAGCGGGTTGGTGTTAAGGAATACTGGCTTGTCGATCCGGCGCATAAAACGGTTCAGGTTTATCTATTAGGACCGGAAGGCCGCTATGGCCGCGCCGATGTTTATGCCGATGGCGAGCAGGCGAAAGTGGGCTTATTTCCGGATCTGTCAGTTGATTTAAACTCAGTTTTTAGTGAGTAAGGCGTTACACAATATATTTTATTTACTATAGAAAAAAAGCGGTATTACCGAAAATTGTAATGATGTTTTGAAATAATGTTTTTTCCGGAAAGGGGAAACCGTTAGCTTGAAAGTATTTTTAAAAACAATTTTCATTCTTGTTTTTGGATTGGCAATCATAATTCCGGCCAATGCCGCCGAGTTTAGTTGGGATGCTTTGCTTTCCCAATCCAAAGAATATTTTATGGAAGAAAAATATCTAAAAGCGTTGGCTATAGGTAAAAAGGTATTGACAATCGCCGAAAAAACATACGGCCCGGATCATATCAATACGGCGGTTTCTATGTTCAACCTGGCTGAAATTTACCATATGTTAGGCAGTTATAACAATAGCGAATCCCATTATTTCGGGACATTAAGAATCAGAGAAAGAATTCTGGGTGAGCATTCCCATGTTGCCGCGTGTTTCCTTGGATTGGCCGAAATTATGACGGAGCGCGGCGAGTATCAGTTGGCGGAAAAATATGCGGAACAGGCGCTTGCGATTTTCCAGAAAACTAATGGGCCCAATAATGTGGAACTCGGAAATGTTAATGCTTTATTGGCTAGGATTTACAATGGACGGCTTGAGTATCAAAAAGCCGATTCTTTCGGGGCCAAAGCATTAGATATGATTGAAAAAACAGCGGGTCCGGATAGTTTGCTCACGGGAAAAGCATTAGTTGTATTAGCTTCGGTCCGTATCAAACAGGAAAATTATTCGGAAGCCAGTTCATTATTACAACGGGCCGATGTTATTTATATGAAAACGTATCGCAAAAAACGTTTAGATACGGGGAAATATTTATTCTATCAAGCTGAAATACTACGCTTACAGAAAGACCATAAAAAAGCTCAAGGACTTTACAAAAAGGCCCTTAAATACTTTGAAAAACGGAGTAATATCAATCCCGATCTTGGAAAAACTTTAATTGCTCTTGCTGTGTGTCGTAAAAGCGACCTCAAGTATATCAAAGCCGAAGAATTGTATAGCGAAGGCCTTTCAATTTTGGAGAACTCATTAGGACCACAGAGTTCAATATTAGAAGAACCGATTACAGAAATGGTGGAATTGTTGATTTTTAACCGTAATTATCAACAAGCGGGTCCATTAGCATTTCAATTAGCACAACTTCGTGAACAAATGTATGGGGCTAGAGATATAAAGGTTGCAAGATCGTTAAACCGGTTGGTGAGAATTAATCTAAAGATGAACAAGCTCAGTGAAGCGGAGCATTTTTGTAAACAAGCGTTAAATATTGCTGATTTAGCCGGGGATACCGGGAACTTTGAAAAAGTCGCTTCATTACTTCTTAAAGCAAAGATTCAAATTCAGCAAGGCAGTTATCCAGCGGCTCAATCCGACTTGGAACAGGCATCTGATTTAATGAAACGGTTTTCGGAGCAAGACTCGTTATTAGCGGTGGAATTATTGGAAACCGAAGCCTTACTCAACATGGCACAGGGTAACTATTTAGCTGCCGAGCCGATACTTCAAAAAGCTATTGCCGAGGCGGAAAAAATACATGGTTTGCTTAATCCCGAGTTAGCAGATCTTATGAAACAAATGTCCGATATTTATCGGAAACAAGGACGGGTTAAAGAAGCCGAAACCATGGAGAAACAGGCCAAAAAGATTTATTCAAAGATATCCTAAGAGTCAATACTAAAAAAACATTTAATTTAAAAGATAGCCGGTTATTAATATCCCTTATATGACTGGCTATTTTTTTTATTGTTTTATATAATTAAGGAATTGCATAATTCATGATTTAAGCTTTGGCTCACAATATATTGATAGATACATCTGTGCTAGTCACTATATATTGTGGCCAAAGGGTTATTAAGGTAATTATGCAATTCCCTCATAATAATGAAGATCAAGAATATTCCGGACTATTTGCAATAAAAAGCAATATTATTTCAGTAGTAAGCATATACTTAAAGAGCCTTACCAAAACCAATGGAGAGGCAGATATGAAGTTTTGGCTGAAAATCATTATTATAGCGTTACTCCTTTTTTCAAGGAGAACATTGGCAACGGCTGATACTACGGCTTGGAGCAGATTAAACGACCAAGCTTCCCGGTTATGTCGCGAGGGTAAATACCAGGAAGCTTTATTGACCGCTGAAGAAGCTTTGGAATTAGCCGCTCAATTCGGTCCGACCGATCCGAAATTGGCCGTTTCTTTTTTTGATTTGGCTGAGATTTACAGTGTGTTGGGAAAGTACCAATTAGCAGAGGATCTTTATAAAAAAGCGTTAGATGTGAGGAAGAATATTTTTGGGCCGAAACATCCAGCTGTTGGAGTTACCTTTTCCGGACTAGCATCTCTTTATAATATCCAAGGAAGATATAACGAAGCTGAAAACCTTTACCGGGAAGCCCTTGGAATTTATGATGAAATACTTAGCCCGGAACATCTCCAGAGAATTATTCTCCTAAATCAGATGGGTTGGTTTTATCTTAACCGGGGCCGTTTATCCGAAGCTAAAACCATCTTTGAGGAATTAATAAAAATCCTAAAAGATAGCGCTAATGATCCTATTCATTGGCAAATTCAATCTTTAAACGGATTGGCTGAAATCATTAAGCGGCAGGGTAACTACAAAGATGCTAGCGAAATTCTTCACCGCGCTTTGGCTATGGCAGAAAGGACATTTGGATTGGAAGCCCAGGATGTGGGTTTAATCTTAACAAAATTGGCCGAATTATATCAACTCCAAAATGATTTTGGTAAAGCCGAGCCGATTTACAGGCGTGCCTTTAATATTTACCGGAAACTTTTCGGCTCCAATCATCCTTTACTGGGGGATATACAATATAATCTGGGGAAGTTATATTTTGCGCAGGGAATGTATGAAATAGCAAATGGATTTTTCGAGGAATCGATGGCTTTAAGAAAAAAAGCTTTTGGCCCGGATCATTTGGGAGTAGCTGATTGTCTGTGGAGTATGGCCGACCTCCATGCAAAACTAGGTCAACCAGATACGGCGGATACACTATACCAGAATGCTCTGGCCAATCGGGAAAAAGCTTTAGGTAATGAACATCCTTTAGTTCTGACTTCATTGACCGGTTTGGCGGCATACCGACAACAAACGGGTAAATACGATTCTGCCGAACATTTATATCTCAGGGTCTTAGGAACGCAAGAAAAGGTTCTTGGCCCTAATCATCCCGGGTTAGCCGGTGTTTTAAACAATCTTGCCGGACTCTATGCAACTATGGGAAGTCCTGTACAAGCGGAAGCTTATTACCGTAAAGCCGTGACTATTCAAGAGGAGGCTTTGGGCTCTAGTGAACCGGGGCTTGCGATCACATTAATCAATTTAGCCAGGTTCTTAAACAAGCAAGGGAGATATCCCGAAGTCGAACCCTTATACCAAAGGGCGTTGGAAATCAGAATTAAGGCCTTTGGGGAAAATTCGGCGGAGACTTTAACCGTTTTAGAAGATTTGGCCTCGTTTTATCACCAACAAAAATTATATCTGTTAGCGGAAATTGTATATCTTCGGATATTGAAAATTAAGGAACAGATCATGCCGGATTACAGTTCCGAGATTGCTCCAACCTTACTCGAACTGGCAAGAGTCCAGAAATTTCAACAAAAAAAAGATAGTGCCAAAAGGCTATACCGGCAAGGAATTGACAACCTAAAAAACACTCAAGGTCCTGTTGGTATAGGATTAAAGCCGTTCCTTCTGGAATTGGGCGATCTTTATTTTTTTGAAGGTGACTATGAAAATGCTGAGTCCCTCTATCGGTGGCTGGTTTTAGTAATTGATACTAACAATGGCCCGCAACATGTTGAATTAATTCCGGTATTAGAGCGAATGGCTATTATTTATAGCGATTTGGGTAGAATAGATGAGTCGAAAGCTGTTGATGAAAGGGCTGAACAGATTCGTTCCGGTAGTGATTAATTCATCGGGTCCGGGTCAAGGGACATTATGGCTTTAAGAAGATAAAGTACAAAATTAAAGTGATAGGAGGGTGTCTATGGAAAAATATCTTTTTATGAAACCGGTATTACAGTCGATTTCCGAAGGTAATTTTTTTAGAAAAGCGGTTGCCATTGCTTTACGGGTATTAGCAATTGCCATTGCTTTTGCCAGTCTGGTAGGGTGGATTGTGAAGTGGAAATTCGTATTTAGTTTACCGGTTGCCGGAATAATCGGCGGGATTATCTTTCAGTTATTGATGGTCGTTGTTGTTTATATGGTCGTTCATGTAATGCTGATTCGCGCTAATAATATCGAGCGTTTACCGGAATCCGAATATACGGTTATCCCAATTGTTGCTTTGTGTTTGAAATTGTTCGGGGAAATGTACGCTTCTTTTCTGGTAGTAACCGGTGTTGCCGGAGGGCTATATATCTGGATGACTGGTAGAAACGCCGGCAGTGATTTACTGGGGATCATCGCTCCGCTTACCCCCGCATTCGGTGATTTGACATTTTTAGGTGGAGTGAAGTTCATTCTTTCCGGGGCAACCATGGCGTTTATAGCTTTACTTATCTCCTATTTCCTTTCGGAAGCTGTCATTGTAATGGTTGATATCGCCCGTAACACCCGCTTTGGGAATAAAGGTTAACTTTGATTACACCTATTAATTAGGGTGAAAATATTTACTAATTAGCCACAGAGACATGGAGGCACAGAGAAGAAAATATTAGGGCTGTTTCTGAAAGTTTTTTCAGGGGCAGCCTTCAGTTTTTTAAAATAAAGCATTACTGAGTAAAGCATTTTGCAATTAATACCGAAAATAAAATTGTTATAGATCTTAAAAAAGGCAATAAAAAGAGAATATTTAGTTACGGTTTAGTATTTTCTAGGGAGTGAAAAACCTATGGTTTTATTGGAAAGATTGTTTTTCCTTAGTAGGCTCGCGCTTAGTGAAAAATTGTTACTAATTATTGGGACTCATGTAGTTGTACCTTTTTTACTCATTGTTTGGTTATTAATTTTTAAAAGCAAGACCAAATTTAATTGGTGTTTAAAGGTTATAGGTATTGGCAGTTATTTGGTCTTGTTTTATATGGTTGGTAGGTGGAGCTTTATCTCGTTGTATGTTCGTTATTTTATGATGGTCTTCTTTTTGACGGCTATTGGTTTTTCTTTTTTTAAGGTTAGGGATGAAGCTTTTTGGGAGGCAAAAAATTGGTTTGAATGGTTAGTAACAGTATGCTCCGGGTTGGTTTGGTTAATAGTTGCTTTTTTAATTGTGGTAGCGGTTAGCGGCCGGATTCATCCGGGGGGCCCGATTGAACTCTCTTTTCCATTGAAATCCGGCGCCTATTATGTAATTAATGGTGGTAGCAGTACGATTATCAATAACTATCGGGCTAACTTATACTTTAATCAAAAAAGAATTGCCCCTGCAGTTCAGTACGCGGTTGATATTGAGAAATTAAACAATTTGGGTATGGCTGCCCAGGGAATAGAACCCCAAGATTATAAGAGTTATGTTATTTTCGGAGAAACCGTTTATAGTCCGTGTAACGGTCAGGTGATTGAGGTGGTCGATAATTTACCGGACTTCAATCCGCCGCATAAGGACTGGATAAATATCACCGGAAACCGGGTGGTTATTAGAAGTTCTGAACAAACATTGGTTACCCTATATCATCTCCAACAACATAGTATTGTGGTGAAGCCCGGGGACTGGGTCACGCCTGGACAAGCAATCGCATCGGTTGGTAACTCCGGTTTAAGCATTAGGCCTCACCTAACTATTCAAGCCACTCAAGATTCCCTTTGGGGACAGGGAGTTCCGATTGTTTTTGAAGGGCAATATCCTTTCCGGAACCGAATTATTATTAAACAGTAAGGGGTCACCAAGTTGTGAAAAGAAGCCTTCGGTCAATAACCATAGAACCACGATTATCTCAAAAGAGGTCTTCAGTGGCTCTTTTTTTTATTAGTGGTTTGTGTCAAAATAAGCATAAGAGGTAATAACAATGTTCAATAACTTGGTAATCGACGGTAACCGACCGGCATATCTTCAAATAAAAGATTACTTAAAAGACTTAATCTTAAAAGGGATCTTGCAAGGGGGAGTAAGACTTCCTTCCACCCGTGATTTAAGCTTCATCTTGAAAGTGAGCCGGAATACCATAATTTTAGCCTATCAATACCTGGAGGATGACGGTTTTATCTATACAGTCAAAGGACAGGGAGCTTATGTGGCCCGAGTCGAAGTAAAACAGGATAGGGATGGGGTCAGATTTGACTGGTCGGAGTTGGTCGGAGACTTTGCTAAAAAAGCAAGTGACCTAGACATTGAGAAAAAAGAGTTGCGCTGGGAAAAAGGGATGCTCTCCTTTAAGAGTATCGCCCCTGATGAAAGTTTGTTTGATGTCAATGAGTTTAAAAAAGCTTTTTTAAACCGGTTTTCATTAGAAGGCTCCAAACTTTTAAACTATGGATATGCCCGCGGATACAAACCCCTGATTGATTATTTAAATAATTACATGAAAAACAAAGGCGTCGACCCTCTGGACAAAGAAATCTTAGTTACCAATGGTTTTACCGAAGGATTCAATCTGGTATTATCGGCCTTAACTAAACCCGGTGACCGGATTGTCTGTGAAAATCCTACTCATAATACAGCCATTAAGATTATGAAGCTGCTCGGTTTGGAGACGGTTGGAATTCCCATGGAAGAAGACGGTCTTAATCTAGACGTTTTAGAAGAGAAATTAAACCGGTTCCAAGTAAAAGTAGGATTCTTAATCCCTTCATATCATAATCCCACCGGTTTGGTGATGCCGTTGGGTAAACGTCTTCAAATCCTGAGGATCTTTTCCGAGCACCGGATACCTTTAATTGAGGATGGTTTTAACGAGGAACTCCGTTATTCCGGAACCCATGTGGCTCCTTTATTGACTCTCTCCGGGAAGGGAAATAACCTTATTTACCTAGGTAGTTTTTCAAAAGTGCTTTTTCCGGGTCTCCGCATTGGTTGGATTATGGCAGACCGGGAATTAATATCCCACTTGGAAAGTATTAAGCGCAGTTTGAACATTCATACGTCTTTCCTGGACCAAGCCGTATTGTATGAATACCTTCAAAGCGGCCAGTTTGAGAAATACCTGAAAAAAGCCAGAAAGGTTTATAAGGAACGGCATGAGCTCACTATCGAGATGGTCAAAAAGTATATTCCTTGTAAAAGGGTTTGGGGTGAAGGCGGTTTACATGTTTTTGTCGAACTGGAGCGGTTAAATGCCCGGGAGGTTCTGGCGAAATGTTATCAAAAGCAGGTCCTGTTTATGCCGGGAGATATTTTCTTCACCGACTCCGGAGGAAAGAACACCTTTCGTTTGGGAATCTCCAGGGTTAAACCGAAAGAGATTGAAAAAGGAATTAAAATCATCGGGGAAGTGGTTAGGGAGATGGGATAAAGAGGTAAGGTGACAATTATGGGAGGTTGTGCTAAGATTTATCAGATGGAGGTAATGTTAATGCGTCATTTTAAAAAATCATCCAAATTGGATAATGTCTGTTATGATATTCGCGGACCGGTGATGGAAGAAGCCCAAAAGTTAGAGGCCGCCGGTCATCAGATCCTGAAGTTGAATATCGGTAATCCTGCGCCCTTTGGGTTTGAGGCCCCAGCTGATCTCATCAATCAGATGAACTCAAATTTGACTCAGGCCCATGGCTATTCCGAGTCCAAAGGAATACTTTCGGCAAGGAAAGCGATTATAACCTATGCCGTCAAAAAAGGGATCCGGGGAGTTGGGGTTGATGATATTTACATTGGGAACGGGCTTAGTGAATTAATCGTCATGGTAATGCAAGGTTTACTTAATAACGGGGATGAAATTTTGATTCCGGCTCCCGACTATCCGTTATGGACTGCTGCGGTTAACCTGGGAGGGGGCAAAGCGGTCCACTACCGTTGTGACGAAGCCTCCGATTGGAACCCGGATTTGACGGATCTGGAAAAGAAGATTACTCCCAAAACCAAAGGTATAGTGGTGATCAATCCCAATAATCCAACCGGGGCGGTTTATCCGGAATCCGTTCTTCGCAAAATTGTCGATTTGGCTGTCGCTCATCAGTTGATAATATTTGCCGACGAGATTTATGACAATATTCTTTATGACGGGATGGAACACACCTCGATTGCTTCCTTATCCGATGAAACGCTCTTCATTACTTTTAACGGGCTGTCCAAGTCTCATCGGGTAGCGGGGTTTAGGGCTGGTTGGATGGTGGTCAGCGGCAACAAGGCGGTTGCCAGGGACTATATTGAAGGATTGAACATGCTTTCGTCAATGCGTTTATGCAGTAACGTACCGGCCCAATATGCCATTGAGGTTGCCTTGAATCGGTTCGATAGTATCAAAGAACTTACTAAACCGGGGGGACGCCTTTATGAGCAGCGGGAGTATGCTTGGAACAGGGTCAACCGGATTCCCGGATTGTCCTGCGTGAAACCGAAAGGCGCTTTATACCTTTTCCCCAAAATTGACGTCAAGTGCTTTAATATCCGGGACGACCAACGATTCATTCAGGATTTATTAATGGAGGAGAAGGTGTTGTTGGTCCAGGGAACCGGATTTAACTGGCCGGAACCGGACCATTTCCGGATCGTTTTCCTCCCGGCTGTCGGGCAACTGGAGGATGCTTTGGAACGGATGGAGCGTTTCTTAGTGAGATACCGGCAAAGGGAAGAGTGTTATGGGGCGTGATCAGAAGTTTGAAGAGTGAAGGGTGAAGTTTGAAAAAAGTTCAGTATAACTGCTAGAGGTCCTGAAGATAATTTGGAACGTTTATGGGCGTTTCAAAATCGGAGGGACCTTTGGTTCCTTCTTACAACCAGGTCACTGGAATGGTTACATTTTTATCATTAAGATGAATAATCTTATCATACATACAAATAACGCCTCCGGTGCCAGGATTTTCAGGAAATTTACAGAAAATTATTCCAATAATACGAGGCCTCCATACTCGAAGGTATCTGCGGTGAAATGGGGATAGGGAAAGCAATACAAGGTGAAGGAACTGGATTGAATTAGGAGGAAAAATGGAGTACATCGACTTAAATACTTGGAAGAGGAAGGAACATTTTAATTTTTTTCACCGCATGGATTACCCGCAATTTAATATTTGCGCCAATATTGACGCCACTAAATTTCTTGATTTTGTAAGAATGAAAAAAATTTCGTTTTACTATGCAATGATTTATGCTGTAACTCATACCGCAAATGAAATAGTCGATTTTCGCTACCGGATTAGAGAGAATCAAGTTGTCTTACATGATATACTTCATCCTTCATTTACTGATTTAAACGGTGATGAAGATGATTTATTTAAATTGGTCACAGTTGAAATGAAAAACGATCTATTTGAATTTGTGAAATATGCTGAAGCGGTATCAAAAAGTCAGCAGGATTATTTTAATCTGCCGAAGCTTGCCGGAAGAGATGATTTGATATATATAACATGTATTCCTTGGATTTCTTTTACGCATTTATCCCATACCATTTCGCTGAATAAAAATGATTCCGTGCCCAGAATCTCTTGGGGGAAATATTTTTCCGAAAACAACAAGGTTTTATTACCGTTTTCGGTACAAGTAAATCACGCCTTAATTGATGGCATACATATCGGCAGGTATTTCTCATCTTTACAGGATTTTATCGATAATTCAAAATAGTAAAGGTGGAGGTATGAAAATGAAGGATAAAGTTAAATTAATATTTTTCTTATGTATTATTGTAAGCTTAATTTTTGGAGTTAGCTATGGAGTTGTTGAAAGCAAGAATAGTGAAATAAAACATCTTGAATTAAAGGATGAATTTTTTAAAGATTATCAAGGTAGTTTTATCTTATATGATGACAGCAGTGATAGCTATTATATATATAATGAAGAACAGGTTAATGAAAGATTATCACCTTGCTCAACGTTTAAAATCGTTAACTCATTAATAGGTTTGGAAACAGGAGTGATAAAGGGCAAGAATTATACATATAGTTGGGATGGTACGAACTATCCTATTGATTCTTGGAATAGGGATCACACATTAGAAACTGCAATAGCAAATTCCGTAGTGTGGTATTACCAAAGATTGGCTCAAGATATTGGAGAAGAAAGAATGCAGGATTACCTGAACAGAATTGAATATGGAAACAAAGATATTACGGGTGGAATTAGGATATTTTGGTTAGGGTCTTCCTTGAAAATCAGTGGTAGAGAACAGGTTGAGTTATTGAAAAAGTTATATCACAATGATTTACCATTTGGTTCGGAAAATACGAGCATGGTAAGAGATATACTCATCTTAGAGTCTAATGATAAATATGTTTTTTCCGGTAAAACCGGAGCTAGCAATAATAAGTTAGGTTGGTTTGTAGGCGCGCTCCAAAAGGGCGACAATAATTATTATTTTGCAACTAATATTTTAGCTCAAAAAGATGCAACAGGGTATAAGGCTAAAGAAATAACTATCGATATATTAGAGTCGTTAAATTTGTATAACTAGTAGCCGGAAGCATAATGCATAAACGATCCTTTTGTCATTGAAAGGAGGAAAGCTGATGCGGGTAAATATTATTGGAACGGGTATTTCGGGATTGGTAATGGGGGCCCTCTTGTCAAAGAGTGGTTATGAGGCGCACTTGTATGAGCAGAATGAGGATATTGGCGGGGTAACAGGGGGGCTTCATAAAAACGGATATCACTGGGATCTGGGCCAGCTTATCCTGGAAGGATTGGGACCCGGTGAACAGGCCGGTAAGGTCATCGACGAGTTGGGTCTTCGTGATAAGTTGAAAATCATACCCGCAGATCGCATCTATGTCTTTCCCGACTTTACAATCAAGCCTCCTGAGGAGTACCATGGCGCTTGGTGGCGGAGGGACTTCTTCATCCGGCAATTCCCATGGGAAAAACGGGGTATTAAAAAATATTTCCGTTATTACAAGAGGATGATGGAGATCGTTACCCTAGCCAGACTCGGAGGGGAATCCGAGGGAATAAAGGCAGTCTTTTATAAAATGGCGATGTATGCGAAGCTTTTGCCCCTGCTTTCCAAGGTGAAATGGTCAGCAAAACAATTGATGGATTATTATTTTGAGAGCCCGGAGATCAAAGCTGCCTTAACGTCCATTCTGGCTGATTTCGTGGTAAGGCCGGAGGAATTTCAAGGGCTGGGGGTTGCCCTGGTCAATCCTGAGCCTGCCTTTGACTGTAGAGTACCGCTGAAATTATCATGGTGCGGACGGCAGCCCAGTTATTCATATATCGACGGCGGCTGCCGTACATTGGTTAACCTGTTGGCCGAAGTAATCCGCGCTCATGGGGGACAGATACATACCAAGTGTGAAGTCGTTGCCATTAAGACCCGGGGTAAAAGGGTGGTAGGGATCGAGCTAGCCGACGGTACTGTTCAGGAAGGAGATATCGTCATTGCCAGCGGCGGCGCTAAGGAGACTTTCAACAAGCTGCTTGAACCGGGGGAGTTGGACGGTAGTTTTCAAGAGATTATTGATAACCTACCGATGATGGAGTCGATTTTTATGCTTCAGTTGGGACTTGATATCGATCCCTCCCAATACCTGGAGTCGGGTGTCAACTACTTTTATCTTACCTATGATATATCCGGCGGGGTGGATAATTTGACAAAGGGCATTTACCATGAAGGCCGGGACGGATTTTTGATTTGTAACCCAACCATATACTCTCCGCAATCCGCTCCGGAGGGCCGTTATGCGGTAACACTGTATACGGTGGCTCCGAACCGGGTGTCGGGCTATGAATGGGCCGACCAGAAGGAAATAATGGCGGAGAAGCTGCTGGATTTGGCTGAGGAGAAGATACCGGGACTAAAGGACCATATCGTGGAGATGGAGATATTAACCCCTGAGGACTTCAGAAAAATTACCTTACAGCAGCATCATTCCTTTGGCGGGTGTGCGCCGGTGATGAATAAAAAAACCGTTCCCCATCGTACGCCCATTGAGGGATTGTGGTTTATTGGCGCCCAAAGTGAGAGCGGCGCCGGGGTCAACAATGCCGTGGAAGGCACCTGGCGTGTATCAAAAATGATTATCAATCACAATAAAAACTCTTGCTAGGGCCGCCGGTTAAAATCTTGTGGGGGTAAATCGAAATGTTGGAATATAAAAAATTTGAAGATAGTTACCTTGATGAATGTACTGATTTATTTATAAAAGTATATTCTGTAGAACCATGGAATGATAAATGGGAATCATTTGAACAAGCCAGAGATTATTTGCTTGAATTTATTAACAACCCGGTCTTTACTGGTTACATAGCATGTAAGGATTTAAAAATAATTGGAGTTTGTTTGGGCCATAAGCGTTCATGGTGGAGTGGGAAGAGTTATTATATGAACGAATTTTTTATTGATAACGATTTACAAGGCCAAGGAATAGGGACGCAATTTATGGATTTTGTTAAGAAAAACTTGGTTGAACAAGGGATTAAAGGGATTGTATTAATAACAGAAAAAGGTATTCCAGCCGAAATGTTTTATAAGAAAAATAATTTTCATATAAGCCAGTCAAATATATTTATGGTATGTAACCAATTATGAGAATTGCATAATTACCTTTGTTGACCCTTCAGCCACAATATATAGTGACAAACCCAGATGTATCTATCAATATAATGTGAGCTGAAGCTATAATTTAATATTATGCAATTCTTTCAATTATGAAAGTGGTTACCTGCGTGTATCTGTGCTAGTAGGGGTGACATATTTCATGAAATCAAATTACCTTAATCAATTAGCGGATTCAGTGGGCATTGCCGCTGATATTCCCGAAGAAGAATGGAACAAATTGCTGAAACGCGCCAAATCCATCACTCTTAGAAAAGATGAATATTTTTTAAGGGCGGGAGAAATCCCCAAACGGATTGGTCTAAATGTATCGGGTTTGCTGCGTCTTTTTTATATTAATCAAAACGGAATGGAAATTACCAAACATTTTGTTTTGGAAAACACTCCGGCCATCTCTTTTAGCGCTTTTGTCCTCGGGGAAGAATCAAAATACAATATTCAAGCAATGGAAGATACAAGACTACTAGTTGTTGATTATAACACTTACTGTGAATTCTTAAACAGCCATATTTGCTGGCAGATAGCCGCCAGAAAATTTGCCACAATGTTATTTATATTCAAAGAAAAAAGAGAAGCCGAATTATTGTTAAATACTGCTCAAGAAAGATATCTGCAATTTTTGAAAGATTTTCCGGATCTTGAAGGTAGAATAAATCAACATTATATTGCTTCGTATCTTGGTATTACTCCCGAATCATTAAGCAGGATTCGTTCAAGTTTGAGACCAAATTAACATAGATCAATTTCAATCAATCCAACCTGCTGTATAATTCCTTTGAAAGGAATTTTTTTATTTAAAAGAGGAGATATGATTATGAAGATTATGTTAATCATTTTTATTATTGGCTCAATTATTATGGGGGTTAAGCTTAAAATGGAAGACAGGCAATTAGAAGAGATATCGATAGCGGATATTAATCTAAAGGATATCAGGGACGGCGATTATTACGGCGAATGTTTGCTTGAATTAACAACAGCAAAGGTTAATGTGGAAGTGAAAGACGGTATTATCAAAAATATCGAACTTGTTCAGCATAACCATGGTCCCGGTTATGGGGCCGATGAAATGATTAAAAGAATCATAGACAGTCAAAGTCTTGATGTGGATGCAGTAACGGGAGCAACAAAGAGCAGTATTGTAATGAAGAAAGCGATTGAGAATGCTCTAGAAAAAGGAATTAACAATTAACAAACAGGAAGAGAATTTGAACCGTTTTTTAGATATTGTAGGGGGAAGAAATTAATGGGCAATATTTTCGAACTTAATAATGTCTTGAATTATATATGGTTGATACCCATAATATTTAGCATTCATGAAATTGAAGAATGGAATATTTTGAAGTGGTATCAGAAGTATTATCGGAATTTACCCGAATCAACAAACACCAGTATTAGAATCCATATTGTAGTGTTAAGTTTAGTATCTTTTTTGCTTACGTATGTAGCTTATGTCTTAAATGAAACATTTTTATACAGCTTGATTGTAGCCTTTTTGGCGTCATTTATTTTTCTCAATTTGGTCCAGCATATCATATGGACTGTGCAATTACGGGCCTATTCTCTCGGTTTAATAACGGGGATTCTTAGTTTCTTAGTTACTATATTTGTAAATATCGAATTGGTCCAAAATACTCATTTTAACCCTCTTTTTTATGGGATTATTGTTTTCACCGTTCTGCCAATCAGGGAAACAATGAGGGTAAAGGGAGAGATGACTCCAGAAGTGAGAAAAGTCCACCATTTCTTTATCAAAATAGAGAAAATATTGAGGAAATTAATTAAAGATAATAAGCAAAGGAATGAGAGTGAGGAGATTTAATGAGACTTAATGGGCATACGATACTGATTACCGGAGGGACATCGGGCATCGGTCTTGCTCTGGCGGAACGTTTTTTGGCCCATGGTAACGATCTCATTATTGTGGGACGGGATTCCCAAAAACTTGATAATCTTCGCGGCAAGTATCCTGCTATTGTGGTGTATCAATGTGACATCAGCCGAAATGATGAGCGTGAGAAACTGGTTGCTGTGGTTCGCGAGAAACATCCAAAGTTAAATATGCTGATAAATAATGCCGGTATTCAATACCAATATTCGTTCCCGGAAGGAGCAGCTACCGAAGGGTGCATTCGGGAGGAGATTGAAACTAATTTTTTAGCGCCGATTGATTTATGCGCCAAGTTATTGCCGGTGTTGCAGCAACATCCGGAAGCAGCTATTATCAATGTATCGTCGGGTTTAGGTCTTGTTCCGAAACGTTCGGCTCCTGTCTATTGTGGGACGAAAGCGGGTTTACACATATTCTCAAAAGCTTTGCGTTATCAGTTGGAGCATTCGTCAGTGAAAGTGTTTGAGATAATTCCGCCATTGGTTGATACGGCCATGACAGCAGGCCATGGGCAGAACCGTAAAAAGATTTCAGCGGAACGCCTGGCGGATGAGTTTATTTACTGTTTTGTCAGGGATAAATATGAAGTACCGATTGGCAAAATCAGATTACTTCAATGGATGCAACGATTTTTGCCGTATGTGGCCGAACGGATCATGAAAAACAATTAATTGATAATCAAGATATAAAAAGTAATTCGTTTTAAAATGACAAATGTCATGCTTTTGATGACAAATATCATATATACAGTAAGTAGGGTAAAAGGATAAAATATTGGTACTGGTAAGCGATGGTAGGTTAATGTAATAAAATTTAACTTATCTTGAATTCAGTAATTCGTTATAAAAGGTCATTTAAAAGGGGGAATGGATATTGGAAAAGGTTTTAGCAAGTAAAGGATCAGTTATAGTAAGGAGAGTTTGCGCTTTAATTATAGATCATTCGATTATATGTTTTGTGGCAATGATACCATTCTATTTAAATTTCAATAGGCTGATGGATGACCCCTCTACTATGCTTAATTTGGTCTTCTCTATTATGGCAATTGGTATTTTGGCATATTTGCTTAAGGATGTAATTAGAGGGAGAAGTATAGGTAAAGTATTATTTGGTCTTTATGTTAGGGATTATGAGGATATAGAGGATATTCCTCCGGTTTCTCATTTAATTCTTCGAAATATATTGACTTTTATATGGCCGGTTGAATTCATAGCAATGCTTGTTAATAAAGAAAATAGAAAATTAGGGGACAAATTAGGCGAGACAAAAGTTATCGAATATAGAGAGAAAGTATTTTTGAGAGTTCTTATTGTTGCGATATTAGCTTTTGTTTTATTCGTTTCATTATTATTTATTGGTATTACTCAAATTATAAGGAACGATAATTCCTATAAAACTGCAATTAAGTATATTGAGAGCCAAGAAGATATAAAAAATGATATTGGGAGAATTATTGGTTATGGATATTTTCCCGGTGGAAGCATAAATACCTCAAATGGTCATGGTATAGCTGAGTTATATATCGAAGTTAAAGGTGAAAAAAAGGATTTAACAGTGTTTGTACAACTTGAAAAGAATAAGGGCTCGGAATGGGAGATCAAAGATCTAAAATACTAGGGGTCAGTCATCCCTGACTGACTCTATGCTCCATTATTAATATTGATAAACCGGGGAATCAATTACTCAATGTTTCCACCCGAAACGGTTCGCCAATTTCAACAATATGCCCGTCCGGATCAAAAAACCGGAACACTTTTTGCCCCCAAGCCTGTTCTTCAATACCATGGATAAACTTGACCTTCATAGTCTCAATTTTTTTATAACATTCTGTTAATTTATTTGTTTCAAAATAAATCAGGATGTTTTTTCGTCCTTGTTTCATTTTGGCAAAACGATTATTCTTTTTAAATACGGTTTTTATTATGCTATCCGCTATATGGATTACAAAATGATTCTCAAAAAAAACAATAGTGTCTAAATCTTGAACTATCTTTAAACCTAACACATCAATGTAAAACTGTTTTGATCGGTTGATGTCCTTAACAAAAACAATAGTATTTACGAAACAGTTAACCATAGTATTTCCTCCTTTACACGGGGAAGGTTTAAACTGGTATAGGTATTATTCTTTTAGGTTCTCCAGAATATCATAGACATTTATAAACGCGGGGGGCCATCCGATTGTTTGGTATAATTCGGTAAATGATAAAAGTCCCCTTCCTAAATAGTAATTTTTCTATAATTAATTTATAGTTTTACATTTGGGCTGGTAGGGTGGATTTGGGTTGATAAATCTTTGGGAATTATAGAGGGAATGTTTGAATTAGGAAGAAAGTCTTTAATATTAATTAATGAACGGTTGGATCTAGATATGAAAAGAAGGTTTGTTTATATTATCTTAACTATTGTTTGTTTCATTTTATGTGTGTTGATTGTGAAGCTGTTTAGTAGGGACTTATTTATTAGAGGATTAATTGGTGACTTTTTAATAGTTATTATGATTTATTGTTTGATAAAAAGCATTATTGATTATAAACCTCTGACAGTAGCTATGGTCACGTTGTTGTCAGCGTTTTTTACCGAGTTGCTTCAATATATGGAAATCATCAAATACGTTGGATTAGAACAGAGTGAGATTGCTAAACTTATTATTGGGTCAACTTTTGATCCAAGTGATATGGTTGCCTATACTTTGGGGGTAGTGGTTGTTTACTTTATCGATAGGATTATTGTAACAAGAGCAGTAAAAGTATACTAAAGTATTAGGTACATATTAAATGCCCGATTGATTAAGTTGAATTATTTTACAAGAATAAAGATTAAAGATGATTGTAGGGGCTTTGAGGGTCCACGGTTTCGGCGGCGAGTGACTTTTGACCCCACAAAAGTCACCAAAATGGGCCGGACTCGGCCTTGCCCATCCATGGGGCCTCGTCTTGTGGACCTCCTGTCCCATAGAACCGGCGTGGTTCCGGTCCTCCTGCAATTCATCCGGGTTTTTCGAGGGTCTTCGCCCGCTCTCGGACCTCCATGTCCTCCGCTAGTTCGGCCCATCCTGGACCATACATCCTTGGCCTTCTGTCTGGCAATTAAGTTAAGGCTTCCGAGGGCGACCGCTTTTTTACATCCATGTAAAGAAGCGTCTCCCGCCTTCATCCTTGAAGGCGGGAGAATCGGTCTGGCCGAAAATTGGATGAGTTTTTGATTGCACCGAATGTTACAAAGCTGTCTCCAGTTCCATTAAAATTACTTGATACTCTTCCTTCTCCAGTTCCCTTTGGAGCAGGAAATACGATTCCAGATTATTGGTGGTCTTTACTCGAATGTTGTCTTTCCCGATTGTGAAAAACTTATCATCTTCAGAAACTGTATAACCTTCTTTGCGAAACATCTCAAAGATTTCTTCCTTAACATTAAAATAATCCCTGGCGAGTTGGGCATGATTTTTTTCAATAGCCCAAAAGGCGGCGCAAAAATTTTTGTTGCGTAAAATAGCGCGATAGAACTTCGGATAATTGGCTTTGGCATATTGGAGATATTTTATAATAAAAAATTTAAACTCCATATTGGCGGCAAATGAACTGTTGACTCCGTATAAATAGTTATGCCATTTTTCCGGACTTTCCGTCATCTTGTCCCGGTAATAAGGGTAAAGGTCAAAAGCGGCTTTATTGCCGTGATAATATGCATGGTATTCATCAAGCAATCCATAGACTCCGTGTGTTTTCGAGCGGATATTTTTGTCTGAGCTGTCGGAAACATAGGTTTTAAAACGAAAGGTGCGCAAGGATTCAGGAATCGATCCCATAATTTCGGTAGTATTAAAAATGGGCGTTTTTTTGACTGTGATATTGGTTTCATTACCGATATAATAAGCGTCATAATTGGGGAGGGATTTACCGTTTCGATCTTTGCATAATTGGTAGGTTTTAACTAGAGTATAGGAATGGGCGGTCTCATGAACCACTGTATTGATTGACCGAAGCAAATCTACGATGGTGTCGCCGCTAACAAATTCCATGAAATCATGTTTTTTAATTCTCCATTTCCATTCTTTGAATTCAACTTCTTCCGGGGCAGTTTCATATTGGTTAACGATATAATATCCGGTTGGAGAATAGTCTTTTAAGATTTGCAATATCGTTTCCCGAGGAGATAAAGCCCAGGACTCAGTCTGTAGAAACAGGAAAAATAAAAGGAATACTGCAAGCTTCTTTAAAAAATGACGCATTCTTAACCTCCGTATTGTTTTTCACTGTCGCCTAAGAGTTTGGACGAGGATAAATACTATCTTATTCATATTAATTATAACTCAACTTTCGCGCCTCAAAAATACCTTGCAGTAAAGTCGTATCAATAAAAATTGAGGAGCGAAAGTTGCAGATAGGTAAATTTTCCGAAATTTCTTTGTGAAACAGGTAATTTGGAAGATATTAGCGAAAATATTGCATATAGAAAATGGAATCTTGATATTATTTGAAAAAATAAAGGTGAAATTAAATATGATAAATATGGCAATCCAAATTACGATAATGTAATATACGACGATTTTATAGATTTAGGTCCGGAACACTCTGAAATTGTAAGAACCATTGAAAGTGGAAAGCTTGATTTGGAAAAGAAAAAATAATGATTAAGCTTAGTACTCATGAACAAAGAACAATTGATATGTCAGAAGTAATAGATACAAAAGATAAATAATGAATAAAAGTGATTGTTTTGTTCTGAGGGTCCACGGTTTCGGCGGCGAGTTCTTTTTTAACGATAAAAAAGAACCAAAAAATCGCCGGAACCAGCGTGGTTCCGGTCCTCCTGCAACACATCCATGTTTTCTTGGGTCTTCGGCATCCATGCCCTTTTGTTTGGCAACTAAGTTGAGGCTTCCGATGGCGACCGCTGTTTTACATCCATGTAAAGAAGCGTCGCCCGCCTTCATCCTTGAAGGCGGGGAGGTGATAATTGGATGTGGAGGACATGAATGGTGAGACTGATTTAATGATGTTTTAATTAAAACTGTTGTATAAATGAATTATCAATTTTTTAAAGGAGAGTAATAAAGTATGGACAAAGGAAGAGTAATTTATGAAGCAAAGAAAACCTCATTTGTATTGATTCTCCTTCAGTCACTTTGGGCGGTTTTTTGTGTTTTTGCAATTATTTATCAATCAGTTCTAAAGCATGGGGAAATCGGTTCACATCCAGGGCCAACTTGGTTATATATATTGTTTTTGATATTCTCGGTCATTTGTCTATTTGCTTTTAAAAGAATTCATATCATAATAACTTCTGAAGATATTTATGTTGGATTTAATAAGTTGTTTTCAAAAAGAATTAAGTTTGAAGAAATAGAGGGAATTGAAACAGATAATAAATCATATGGAGGCTCCGGCGCAAGAACAACTATAGTTAAAGGGAAAATTCGAACTGTATATAACGTTGGCCAACCTCGTCTAGTGATTGCTATTAAAAATAAAAAGAGAGAGATTGCATTCTCTACCAATGATCCTGAGAAAGTAATTAAAATAGTGAAAGGCCGTATGAATTATGATTAGGCTTGTTACAAATCAAGACTTAAATGCCTGGATGGAATTGGCCGGAGAAGTTGAGCCGTTATTTGGAGAAATGGTAGGCAAAGAGGATTTTATTAATGGGATAAAAGATTTCATATCCAGTTCATCGGCTTTTTGTGTTGTAAATACTGATAATGAGGTTGAAGGGATAATTGCAATCAATAAAGCTTTAAATGAAATAGCTTGGTTAGCGGTCGGAGAAAAGTGCAGAGGGAAAGGGTATGGTTATCAATTGCTTGAAAGGGCGATTGACAGTTTAGACAATAGCAAGCCTATTTATGTGCAAACTTTTTCACCCGGTGTGAAAGTTGGGGAAGCTGCCAGAAAAATATATATGAAGTTTGGGTTTAAGGATGATAAGGATGGTGGGAAAAATCCTGCAGGGATAGATACGGTGATAATGAAGCGAGAGAATAGTATTAATTTTACCGGCTAGTTTCATTGGTTATATTAATCAGTTGGGTTTTGGGGTTAATAAATATAATTAATAGAAAATAAAAATAGTAATGATTAACGAAAACCATGAGTTAAAGTAGGAGAGATTCTGGTGGAAAAAAGAATCAGAAAAATACTTTCAAAGGCATATTTTATAGGGGGTTCTCCATGCAGTGGTAAAAGCACTGTAGCGAAATTTTTAGTGGATAAATATAATTTCGTTTATTATAAAATCGATGATTATGAACGTGAACATTTAAATAGAAGTAATCCTAAAGAACATCCTGTAATGCAAAAATGGGTTAATCCTATTTGGGATGAAATATGGATGAAACCTGTTGATATTCAAGTGAAAGAAGAGTTTCAATTTTACAGAGAGAGATTTGAGATGATACTAAATGATCTTAAGCAATTTTCGGAAGACGATACTGTGATAATTGAAGGCGCCGCATTATTGCCGGAATTAATCAACAAGATAGGTGTGGGTAAAAATAGGATAATATATCTGATACCGTCAAAAAAGTTTCAGATTGAGTATTATTCGAAAAGGGATTACATAAAAGGAATACTATCTGAGTGTAGTAACCCTGAAAAAGCTTTTCTAAATTGGATGGAGAGAGATCATCGTTTTGGTGAAGAAGTAAAATTACAAGCTGAGCAATTAGGGTATAAAGTAATATTTGTTGATGGGGAGAAATCGATAGAAGAAAATATTGAGTTGGTGAGTAAACATTTTGGGTTAGTATAAAAACTGCCTGGGTCTTCTAGCTTAGTGACTCGAAGTGAATGCCGGTTGATTAAGTTGAATTATTTTTCAAAATAAAAAAGATTAAAGTGGTTGAATGGCTTTGAGGGTAACGGTTTCGACGGCGAGTTCTTTTTTAACGATAAAAAAGAACCAAAAAATTGCCGGAACCGGCGTGATTCCGGTCCTCCTGCAATACATCCATGTTTTCTTGGGTCTTCGGCATCCATGTCCTTCTGTTTGGCAACTAAGTTGAGGCTTCCGATGGCGACCGCTGTTTTACATCCATGTAAAGAAGCGTCGCCCGTCTTCATCCTTGAAGGGGAGTGATCGGTCCGTGTAATCCTTTGATCCGTTAATCCGTGATCATTGTGAGTTGCCCATTTTACAAAAGTATCATCAGAACCTTTAACCTTCGAACTTGGACCTCAGATCTCCGAAGCCGGAGCTTTGAGTTGGCGACGCCTTTGGCAAAAATACTGTAATAAGTGGTTTTGTTTATTTTTTTTTGGTATAATGAAGATACAATAAATGGTTGAGTTGGTGGATGCTATGGAAAAGGCCCTTCTTGAAGCAGTTGATATTATTGTAAAAAATTTTGCGCCGGACAAAGTAATCTTATTTGGGTCCCGGGCAACAGGTTCCGCTAATCAGGATAGCGATTATGATTTATGCATCTTAAAAAGTAACCTGGAACATAAACGGAAAACTGCTCAGGAGATATACAAGGCATTATTGACGTGTGGTCTTCCCGTGGATATTATCGTGGAAACACCGGAAGATTTCTCTGAGTTAAAGACTAACCCGTTTTTAATCTATGCAAACATTGCTAACAACGGGGAGGTACTTTATGAAAAACAGTGAATTCGCTGGGGCATGGCTGAAAAGAGCCATTAGCAGCCTGGAAAAAGCCAAAATCGGTAAGATATCGGATGCTCTTTTTTACGAAGATTTATGTTTTGATTGCCAGCAAGCGGCTGAAAAAGCTTTAAAGGCGTTGTTGATTGCCCGGTATGTTACATTTCCGAAGACTCATTCGTTGAATAAGCTTATTGCAATGATTAAGGAGCAAAAGATGGAAGTTCCTCCGGATGTTGAAGAGTCGGTGATCTTAAATGATTATGCGGTTGAAACCAGGTATCCCGGTGAATATGAACCGGTAACCGCAGAGGAATATCATACGGCTGTAAAAATAGCGTCCGGGGTTATTCAATGGGTGAACGAACAATTGGCGGAATAAATGTTTAAATATTAGAGACTTGCTTGTTTTTAACCGCTCAACTTCTTTCAAATCACTTCACTAGCTTCGTTTTACGATTATTTACATTTAGAGCAGCTTTCACCTCAAGTTAATTCATATATTCCCAAACAGAAGTTATTTCAAAAAATACCGAGATGAATATTGCTGCCCCTGAACATCTTTCAACCGAGGAGAGGTCCATAATGATTAGACTTGTTACAAATCAAGATTTAAATGCCTGGATGGAATTGGCCGGAGAGGTTGAGCCGTGCAAACTTTTTCGCCCGGTGTGAAAGCCGGGGAAGCTGCCAGAAAAATATATATGAAGTTTGGGTTTAGGGATGATAAGGATGGTGGGAAAAATCCTGCCGGGATAGATACGGTGATAATGAAGTTTGAGAATAGAAATTTTAAGTGAGTAATGCAGATTAACTACGGCGAAATCTTATTAGTCTAAGTCTTTATTATCCCGGTTCAGTCAAACCAAATAACTGCCTTAATTTTTCCGATAGCGCTAATTGTAACCGTGGTGATAAAACTCCTAATTCCCGTCGAATTATGGAACTGGTGACAGTCATTAAACGATGCAAACGAAGGGTTGAAGTTACTCGTAAACCGGTTTCAGTGAAATCTGCTTCTTCGGAGTTTATTAAGAGGTCAGATTCAAATAAATCAGCGGGAGTTTGACTACTAATAAAGGCAAGAATAAGATGTCCGTAACTACCGATGGGTTCGGTCAGACATACCGCCGGTCGGACTTTTGTAGTGGAAAAATCGTCAAACGGAAAAGGTACTAGGACTACTTTATTTTTTATCATTAAACGGCCTCCCATCGGTCGGCGAGTAAATGTCTTCCTCCGGTTCCCTTAAGAAATCAAAGGCCGGGTTGGAATCGGCCGCTTGATACCATTCTTGCTCACTCGGTTCGGTTTTTTCCGGTAAAAGGATAATAATTCGGACTTTAGCCGGACCGGCAACGGGTAAGGGATTGTCTAAAATAAGTCGTTTCTGGGAGTCGATTATTCCTGTAGCTTCAATGGCTTTTAGCGGATTATCCATATTGATTCCCCTTATTAGTAAATTCGGGTCATAACTTGCATTTCTACCCTCAATATAACATTGATTATTTCCTTCGTCAATTTACCAGGACTTAATATATTCTCTTGCCTGGTATAATAAATTTTCTTTCCTGCCGGACAATATGGCCGATATTGCGGCGGTGGGCAAAGACTGTCCGGGTGTTTGAGAAAGGTAATTATGCAATTCTCATATATGATAAAAGGCATTATTATAGTTATTTAGTGAGGTAATTTAGCGTGAAAAATTCCATAAATTGACGAAAAAAGGGCGCACTAAACTAAGGCCTTTAAAGGCCTAAAAAAATCTAGCCTTAGTTTAAGCCACAGAAATATCGGTATCTTTTATAATACCATTGGA
>JAEYRN010000081.1 GCA_023435565.1 Bacillota bacterium | reverse complement strand
CACTATACCAAATGAAGGGGTGTTTTTATATGATTTTCGCTAATTTGTCAATTACTGTTCATTTTTATGCCTGATAATTACTGTTTATTGGGTTTGTTCCAACTTTCGCTCTGCGAAAGTTGAGTTACTTAGTTATGAGAATTGCATAATTACCTTAGTTGACCTTCGGCCACAATATATAGTGACAAACCCAGATATATCTATCAATATTGTAAACTGAAGCTAAAATTTTGAATTATACAATTCTCTCAGTTTCAAATTAAAACGATATTATGAATAATAAAATCAATCAAAAAGGATATAGAAATATCTGAGAATATAAATTTTTTGGGGGTGTCACTCTTATGGCATCCTTTTTTAGATCCTATATATTATCAAAAAATTCCAAAATGGAGCTTATTAAAAAGAGGAAATTGGTCGATAATGGAGAATAGAAGAGTATAAGTGGAGTAAAGTGGAGTGAAGTGGTTTGAGTTAAGCGGGGTGTTTCCACTGTGTTTATGGGAGAATTTCAACATTCACTAGATGAAAAAGGGCGCTTAATCATTCCGGCTAAATTTCGGGAGGACTTAGGAGAAAAATTCGTTCTTACCCGGGGGTTGGATAGCTCTTTGTTTGTTTACCCAATGAACCAGTGGAAAATCTTAGAAGAAAAGATCAAAGAACTTCCGACTTCGCAAGCGGATACCCGCGCGTTTGTCCGACTTTTCTTTTCGGGGGCAGTCGAAACCGAACCGGACAAACAGGGTAGAATGTTATTACCTCAGCATTTAAGGGAGCATGCAAAAATTGATCGGGATGTCTATATCATCGGAGTCTCGACCAAAATCGAAATATGGTCCAAGGAAACTTGGGAAGACTATACTAACCATGCTCGGCAATCTTATGAAGAAATTGCTGAAAATATCATTGATATCGGAATTTAATTATAAGTAATGTACAATTGTTAACCGTTATTGTACAAAAGGGTGTTATTTATGACAGAATTTAGACATCAATCGGTTCTCCTGAATGAAGTAATTAATTATTTAAATATAAAACCGGCCGGGATATATATTGACGCTACTCTTGGCGGAGCGGGACACGCCGGTGAAATTGCGACTCATATGAATGGAGAAGGTTTATTAATCGGTATCGATCAGGACCAAACCGCAATTCAAGCAGCCCAGGAAAGATTAATAAACGTTAGACCTGAGGTGAAATTGTTTCGGAGCAATTTCGTAGCGCTTCCGGAAATAGTTAAGGATTTGGAAGTTGAGAAAATCGATGGGATTTTATTTGATTTGGGAGTTTCATCACCACAACTTGACGAAGAAGAACGTGGGTTTAGTTATAAATACGATGCTCCGCTTGATATGAGGATGGACCGAAGCCAGCCGTTTTCAGCCGCGCATCTGGTTAATACTGCTACCGTTGAAGAGTTGACCCGGATAATCGGTGAATATGGTGAAGAACGGTGGGCTAAGCGGATTGCAATCTTTATTGAACGTCACCGTCGTGAGAAAGAGATTAATACAACCAGTGAATTAGCTGAAATTATCAAATCGGCAATACCGGCTTCAGCCCGAAGAGTCGGGCCCCATCCGGCCCGCCGTACTTTTCAAGCACTTCGGATTGCAGTTAACAATGAACTTGCTGTGTTGGAAAAAGTTTTAGAAGAAACAGTTCCCATTTTAAAACAGGGGGGCAGGATAGTTGTCATCTCCTTTCATTCCTTAGAAGATCGAATTGTAAAAAATGTCTTCGTTAAAGAGGCCAAGGGATGTCAATGCCCTAAGGAACTACCAATATGCCAATGTAATAATCAACCAAGGTTAAAAATATTAACCAAAAAACCGGTGGTTCCGACTGAAAACGAGATCAGGCTTAATGCGCGGGCTCGCAGTTCTAAACTTCGATCAGCCGAGAAACTGGTCTAATGATAAGGGAAGGTGCGTAAAAATGTTAGTGGCTGAACGATACACAAATGAAAAAACACATTTTAATACCGGGGTCGGAGTTAAGAAAAAAGTCCGAATTCGATTTAAACGGGCTGCTTTATTAAAAACAGTTATGGTGTTTGTTGGATTGGTTTTTTTGAATTCGGTGATCCAGGCATTAGTGGTTCAAAAAAATCATGAAATTATAGTCCGCCGCAATGAAATTCAGGCTCTGGATCGGGAATTAAATAAAATGCAGATTGAGATTGCCGGGTTGACTTCATATGATCGAATTCAAAATCTGGCTAAATCTGAATTGGGAATGAAACTGGCAACTCCGGGAGACTATCGACGTATCGCCGCTGCTCCATCCGTTAAACGGACCGAACCCCAGTCTTACCAGGAAAATATATGGGAACAGGCAGCGGACTGGGCAGGAGGGGCTGGCGAGACTTTGGCGAATACTCCCTGAATGTTTAGGGCTTTTCTCCCCGAGCGCCTTATGATAAATTAAGACTTAAAAGAGTATCTTTAAGATTAGACCTTTGCGGAGGAAAGACCTTGAATTATGAAGTTGAATCAAAAAAACGAATTGTCTGGCTGTTATTAATCGTCCTGATTATTATGGGCGGTTTAATTTTGCGTTCATTTTATATTCAAGTATTCATGGCCGGATGGTTAAAAGAAGCCGCCGAACAACAAAGGTTTCGGGCTCTGCCGATAGTTCCACGCCGGGGTACTATTTATGATCGCACCGGTCATGAATTAGCTACCAGCATTGATGGAGAATGTATTTACGGACTTCCAGCCGAAGTGGGAATGGAAATTACTGATCAGCAAAGTGGATTAGTAACCGACTTGAAGGATGTCTCCACTCTAAAAAAAATATCCGGAATAGTAGGCGGCGTACTAGTGATGGACCCGGTTCAAATCGAACAGGTTCTTTCAAAACGTGCTTCCTTTGTTTGGATAAAACGGAGAGCCTCTTTCGAAGAAGTTGATAAACTTCGAAAAGCCATGAGTTGGTCTGAACAAGGTAAACGGTTCGAAATTCATGGGATTGAAATCGGTCAACGGGCTCGTCGTTTTTATCCTCAGACTTTTTTAGGGTCCCAGGTAATTGGCATTGCAGGGATTGACAACCAAGGGCTAGAAGGACTAGAAAAACATTATGACCGTTATTTAGCCGGTGTTCCCGGAAGCGATCAAGCCGAGTTTGACACCTCCGGTCACTATATTCCACAAGGGGAAAGGCGTTATCTAGCTCCTGTGGATGGTGATTCTTTGTATTTAACAATCGATCAGAATATTCAATACATTGTGGAAAGGGAACTGGAAAAAGCAGTTCATGATACGAGATCGAAACGCGGTATGGGAATTATTGTGGACCCACGCACCGGTGAAGTATTGGCCGTTGCCAGCTATCCTAGGTTTGACCCTAATGAATACCCAAAATATATTTCGGAACATCGCCGTAATCCCATTATTACAGATATGTATGAACCAGGTTCGACCTTCAAAGTTTTTACTGCTGCTGCGGCGTTGGAAGAAGGAAAGGTCAGTCTGGACTCGGAATTTTTTGATCCCGGGTTCATCGTGGTTGACGACCGTAGAATAAAATGTTGGAAAGCAGGAGGCCATGGCAGCCAAACATTTACTGAAGCGGTAGAAAATTCTTGTAATCCTGTTTTTGCTACTTTGGCAATGCGTTTGGGCAAAGATACTTTATATAAATATATTAAAGGTTTTGGCTTCGGTAATATTACCGGAATCGATTTTCCGGGAGAATCTCCGGGCCGACTGCAACCGCTTAATCAAGTTAAAAATGTGGAAGTCGCAAATATTGGTTTTGGGCAAGGAGTCGCTGTAACTCCAATCCAAATGGTTATGGGAGTTGCGTCAATTGCCAATGGTGGTTCCTTACTCCGGCCATATCTAGTTAAAAAAATAGTTTCTCCCGGTGGCAAGGTAATTATAGAAAACAAACGACAAGTAGTACGAGAAGTAATTTCCAAAGAAACAGCCGGAATAATGCGAGATTTAATGCGATCGGTAGTAACGAACGGTTCAGGAGTCAGAGCTTATTTAGATGGCTATCGGGTAGCTGGAAAGACTGGTACTGCCCAAAAGGTAGTACAAGGGCGTAAGGGTTATTCTCAATTGATAGCTTCTTTTATTGGATTTGCACCGGCTGATGACCCTCAATTGGTTGGGATGGTTATCTTAGACGAACCCAATTGTCCGGTGAAGTATGGCGGGGTCATAGCCGCTCCGGTTGTTGGGGGTATTTTTAGGGATTCCCTTCGTTATCTTGGGGTTAAACCGGTTTTTGAACCTCAAGCCCTTGAAAAACTCAACGCCGAAGAAGTATTGGTACCGAATCTGTTAAACCGTCCGATTGCCGAGGCATTAGCGATTTTACAAAAGAGTAGGGTAAATTACCGTTTGATTGGTAAAGGTAGTTATGTTTACGATCAGGTCCCGAAACCGGGCGTTAAAATAAAGCGTCAAGCTAAAGTATTGATTTATTTTGATCCGGAAGAAAAATATCAATCGGGCAAAGTTAAAATGTTGCTTCCAAACCTTCGTGGCCTTTCCGCTGTAAAAGTGGAACAAATGCTGAGTGAGTTAGGCCTAAAATTAAAAGCTCTTGGAAGCGGAGTTGCTGTTGAACAACAGCCTCCGGCAGGTACTGTGGTTGAATCAGGTAGTATTATTGAAGTTTTGTTTAAACCAGAACCTAAAAAACCTTAGATATAAAGGATTAAAATGGTGAGTTTAGTATAAACTACCATAGTATTTTTACCCAAAGATTCAGCAGGATTGTCATTTTGAAAAGCGAATAACTGATTTTAAATTTCCATAATTTAAGTTCGACTTTTTGACATTAGGGGGCAAGTCGGTGAATTTAGCAAATATTTTTAGTAATATTAATCTTATTAAAGTTGACGGTAGTTTGGATTTGGATATAAACGAGATTAACCAAGACTCGCGTTTAGTAACTCCTGGAAATTTATTCATTTGTGTTAAAGGATCAAAAGTAGATGGGCATCAATATTTGAAACAAGCTGCGGATCAGGGGGCTGTTGCCGCAGTTGTCGAAGATTGGCCGGCGGAAAGTTACGGAATGACTATCGTTCAAGTTGAAAATGTCTCCGGATCTTTTAAAGAAATAGCCGGGGCTTTTTACGGTTATCCGGACCGTCATCTGAAACTAATCGGGGTGGTTGGAACTAATGGTAAAACCACCTCAACATATTTGGTTAAAAGTATTTTGGAAACCGCCGGATATCAGGTTGGACTAATTGGGACAATAAATCATCTTATTAAAGATATAGTTTTACCCGCTGGTAACACTACTCCTGGACTGTTAGAGCTCCAAAAACTCTTCGCTCAAATGGTTGCTGCCGGAGTTGATTATGTTGTGATGGAAGTTTCCTCCCATTCGATTGATCAAGGTAGGGTGGCAGGTCTTAAATTTGAGGGAGGAATTTTCACTAATATCACCCAGGATCACCTAGATTATCACAAGACCTTTGAAGAATATTTAAGGGTCAAAACTAAGTTCTTTAAAGATTTACCTTCTGAATCATGGGCAGCGATTAATATTGATGATCCTCATGCCGAATCAATCATCGCCCAAACCAAGGCCAAAGTATACACTTATGGAATTGTAAACCAGGCTTCGGTCCGTGCTGTAGATGTTGAGGTTGTTCAAGCCGGTGTTTCCTATAAGGCTAACACTTTTCGGGGGAATATTAATCTTAAACTTAAACTGACCGGATATTTTAATGTTTATAATAGTCTTGGGGTATTGACCGCCGGTTTGGCGGAGGGGTTGGATTCATCCAAAATAATTCAAGGTTTAGAATCGGTATCCATAGTTCCAGGACGTTTTCAAATGCTCCCTGAATCAAAATCCTTTGGAGTAATAGTTGATTATGCACATACTCCGGATGGTCTGGAGAACATATTAAAAACTGCCCGTAAATTAACTTCTCGCCGCTTGCTTTTAGTTTTTGGCTGCGGTGGTGATCGTGATCGCACCAAAAGGCCTATTATGGGAGAAATAGCAGCCAGAATGGCTGATTTTTCAATAATAACTTCTGATAATCCTCGTTCGGAAGATCCCTCAAGAATTATTAATGATATCGAAGCCGGGTTTCAAAAAGTATCTCCTGTACCAGCCTATCAAACGGAAGTTGATCGGGCAGCGGCAATTAGAAAAATAATTGCGATGGCCGATGACGCTGATTTAGTAATGATTGCCGGTAAAGGCCATGAAACTTACCAGGATTTCGGCGACCATCGGATTCATTTTGATGATCAGGAAGTCGCCCAGGAAGCGCTTAAGGAGAAATATAATGGTCAACTTCAAACTAAGTGAAGTCCTCCAGATAGTGGGTGGGCGTTTGATTAAAGGAGACCCTGATTTAATAATTACGGGGATAAGTACCGATTCCCGTCAAATCAAACGTGGCGACCTTTTTTTGGCTTTAAAGGGGGAACGGTTTGACGGACACCAATTCCTAAATGAAGCGGTTAAGGTCGGCGCGGCCGCACTTTTAGTAATGGAAGAACAAGAGTTGAATTGCGAGATACCGGTAATTTACACTAATGATACTTTAAAGGCATTTGGCGCTCTTGCTCGTTCCCATCGCCAAAAGTTTAAAGTTCCGGTGATTGGGATAACCGGTTCTAATGGGAAAACAACGACCAAAGATTTAGTGGCAGCAGTATTGTCACAAAAATATTCTACTGTAAAAACCAAAGCAAACTATAATAACGAAATCGGTCTTCCCCTTACACTTCTTGAAATGGATGCGAATACCGAAGTGGTAGTGGTTGAAATGGGAATGCGAGGTTTGGGACAAATCCAATACTTGGCTTCAATAGCCCAACCGGATATTGGGGTCGTCACCAATGTCGGACAAGCGCACTTGGAACTATTAGGCTCTGAAGCAAACATTGCTAAGGCCAAAGCGGAATTAATCGAATCACTCCCTCCCGGAGGGACGGCAGTGTTAAATGGGGACGATCCTTTGGTCCGACAAATGAGGGTACCTCATCAAGTTAGATCAATCCGTTTCGGTTTAGACAATGGTGATTTGGACTATCGAGCTTTTATTGTTGAATCTAACGGTCAAGAAACTATATTTCGGGTTAATGGCGTTGGGCAAGAATTTGACATTGTAATGCCTCTTCCGGGGCGACTTAATGTTTATAATGCTTTAGTCGCGATTGTTATCGGTTTTGCCCTTGGTTTGTCCTTAACCGAAATTCAAAAGGGTTTAACGGCGCCGAACATGACTGAACGCAGACTCAAAATCTATAATCATAAACAGTTTAGGATTATTGACGATACTTATAATGCCAGTCCGGCTTCGGTCAAGGCTGCCCTTGAAGTACTTTGTCAAACAGCCGATTCCGGTAGGAAGATTGCTGTTTTGGCTGATATGTTGGAATTAGGTGAATCTTCAATCAATTCTCATCGGGATGTTGGTGAATTCGCGGCAAAACTGGGAGTGGATTTTTTATTTGCTTACGGTAATCTAGCTGTAAATTATATTATTGGATATAATAGCATAACTCCCGGAAAAGCGGAATATTTTTCAAATAAACCGGAACTAGTAAGGAAACTGCAAAATTTTACGCTCCCTGGTGACTCAATTTTGATTAAAGGTTCACGCGGGATGAAGATGGAAGAGGTAGTTGAAGAATTATACTTATAGATAGGAAGTATCCTAAGGAGGATGTTATAAATGACTGAATTAGCTAAACTTCTATTTGCAGCTCTTACCTCTTTCATAGTAAGTTTACTAGTCGGCCCTTCAATCATTAAGTTGTTGCGACGTTTGAAATTCGGCCAAAGTATCCGGAATGACGGTCCTCAAAGTCATTTAAAAAAAGCGGGAACTCCCACCATGGGTGGAGTACTAATTTTATTATCTTTAATTGTCTCATTAGTAACCGTTCGAGCTTTTAGCCGGGAAGTTCTCTGGGTCCTTTTTTTAACGATCGGATTTGGATTGATTGGATTTATCGATGATCTAATAATTATTGTATTCAAACGTTCATTGGGGTTAAAAGCCAGGCAGAAAATATTCGCACAGTTAGTGATTGCCGGGATTGTAATAACATACTTAATGAAAAGTAATATTTCAACAGCCCAATTGGTTCCCTTTACTGATTTTAAACTAATCTTTTCCGAATTTGGTTGGGGAAATCCTTTATTTTTCTTATTCGCCCTTTTTATACTGGTTGGCGGAACTAATGCAGTAAATCTTACTGATGGTTTAGATGGTTTGGCAGCCGGCACAATGGCGATTGCTTCTTTGACGATGGCTGGATTATTGCTCCTCCAAAACCAAACAGAATTAGCCATTTTTGCATTGGCTTTGGCGGGAGCCTGCTTTGGTTTTACTTGGTTTAACGGGCCTCCTGCCCAAGTATTTATGGGCGATACCGGTTCGTTAGCTTTAGGCGGGGCATTGGGCGGATTAGCCCTTTTTGGACAATTAACCCTCTTTTTACCGATAGTCGGGGGAGTATTTGTTGCAGAAACTCTTTCCGTAATTATTCAAGTGATTTCATTTAAAACAACCGGAAAAAGAGTATTTAAAATGAGTCCGTTGCACCATCATTTTGAATTGGGCGGGATGATGGAACCTCAGATTATGCTTCGTTTTTGGATGGCCGGAATAGTATTAGGCGTTTTGGGTATCTTAGGTTATTTACTTTAAATCGGATTTTTTATTGGGGGCGTCGAATTGAAACGAAATCCTCCCGATCTTTTTCTATTTATGGTTGTTTTAACCCTAGTCATGATAGGGTTGGTTATGGTATCTAGCGCTGGAGCTCCGGAGGCTTTAAATAACGGTTGGAGTGTCTTTCACTTTGGTTTAAAACAATTGTTATTTGCAGGAATTGGTTTGGTTTTAATGTTTATTATGATGAAAATTCCCTACCAAACTTTAAAACGAACCACTATTCCAGTTGCTATAGCGGCAATCTTTTTTTTAATTTTAGTTTTAGTAGTGGCAGAGGTAACTAAAGGTTCACGACGCTGGATTGACCTTGGTATTTTTCCATTTCAACCGTCGGAATTCGCTAAGCTTGCAATGATTATGTTTTTAGCCCATTATTATGCCGAAATCAAAAAAGGGATTACAAATTTTGTCATTGGTATAGTATTGCCTGGAATTTTCGTCGCCGTAATCTGCCTTTTAATACTACTTGAACCGGATTTAGGAACAACTATTGTAATTTTTGGGACCTTTATCATGATGCTTTTTGCCGGTGGCGCTCAAATTTTGCATTTAACTCTTTTAGGGGTTATCATGGTTATTGTTAGCGCTTTTGAGATAAAAATGAAAGCCTACCGCTTTGAAAGGTTAGTTGCTTTTTTAAATCCTTGGCGCGATCCCCAAGGAACCGGCTGGCAAATAATTCAGTCTTTATATGCTTTAGGTTCTGGTGGGCCTTTTGGACTTGGTCTGGGTATGGGGAGACAAAAATTTAATTATCTTCCCGAAGCTCATACTGATTACATATTTTCCATTCTAGGCGAAGAATTAGGTTTATTAGGGACGTTAACAGTAATTACCTTATTTTTTTTCTTAGCTTGGCGAGGCTATAAAATTGCGGTTTCAGCAAAAGATGCTTATGCCAGGATGCTTGCAGCCGGAATTACTTCCTATCTCATTTTTCAAGCTATTATAAATATTGGTGTTGTAACTTCAAGTCTCCCGGTAACCGGAGTTCCATTACCATTTTTAAGCTATGGGGGTTCATCCTTATTGGTCAGTATGTTTAGTGTTGGAATTTTACTAAATATTTCAAAGAGTAATGAATAATTGAAATAAATATTAGTCAGACTTGTGCTAAAGTTTTACGGAATTTTATAAATCCGGAAGGAATTAAAGAATCTTCCGGTTTTTAAATAAAAATACTTTTTAACGTTTAAGGACATGCTGTTGGATAGTATGCTTTTGTCACATTCTACTAACAATGAGAATAAGATGGGTCTGAACTCTCTTCAAGGGATATAATTTTAAACTTATTTTTTCTAGGTAATTGCAATAGAGACGTTAATTATGAAAGTTTATGTTGATTGATCTTCGGGGGGCCGGTCCAATGAGTGATACGGAAACAATGGTACAGGCTGGGTCAAATGTTATCGAACGGCTGGAAATAGTCGGAGGCGAAAAATTACAGGGAGTCATTAATATCAGTGGCGCTAAAAACGCAGTTTTAAAATTAATGGCTGCTTCATTATTGTCAAATTCCGAATGTTTAATTAGAAATGCGCCAAAGATCCGGGATGTCGAAACAATGTTTGGAGTATTACGAAGTTTGGGGGCAGAGATCGATTGGGCTGATGAGCATTCATTGTTGATTAAGGTGAATAAAGAACTAAATGATACTGCTTCTGATGAATTAGTAAGGCAAATGCGCGCTTCGGCACAAGTCATGGGGCCGCTTTTAACCAAAATCGGACGTGTTAAACTTTTCCAACCCGGAGGATGTGTAATCGGTCAACGCCCATTAGATTTGCATTTAAAGGGTTTTCAAGCCATGGGTGCCAAAATAATGGAGGAACATGGATATATTATCCTTGAGGCTTCTCATAAATTAAGGGGAGCGGAAATATTACTTGATTTTCCAAGTGTAGGAGCTACAGAAAATATTATGGCTGCAGCTATTTTGGCTGAAGGTATTACAGTTATCCGGAATGCTGCTAAAGAACCTGAAATAATTGAGGAACAAAATTTTTACAACCGGCTCGGGGCTAGAATTAGAGGAGCCGGAACTGATACCATTAGGATTGAAGGTGTGGCTCAATTAAATAATCGGATGATTGATTATACAGTCATACCGGACCGAATTGAGGCAGGGACCTTCATGATTGCTGCAGCAATTACCGGCGGAGAGGTCCAAATCGCCGAAATAATACCCGAACATGTCGAGGCCTTAATTTCGAAATTAAAAGAAATCGGAATCGATGTGGAAGAAAAGGAAGACTCGGTCTTAGTAAGATCTAATGGAAAATTCAAGGGCGCTGACGTGATGGTTTTACCATATCCTGGTTTTCCAACCGATCTTCAACCGCAGATAACTGCATTATTAGCTGTTGCTAATGGTACCAGTGTTATTACGGAAAACGTCTTTGGAAGCCGTTTTCGTTATGTTGATGAATTGATCCGTATGGGAGCTTCGATACGGGTTGAGAGTAGAAGTGCAATCGTTAAGGGAAATAATAAATTAAGTGGTGCGCCGGTATTTGCCCCGGATTTACGAGCAGGCGCTTCATTGGTAATTGCGGGTTTGGTAGCCGAAGGAATGACAATAATTGAGGGGGTTCAGTTTTTAGAACGGGGCTATGAACAATTGGAATCAAAGTTAGCACAATTAGGAGCCGATATTAAAAAACAAGTAGTTGTCAACCCAGGCTCATCAGGTAATTCAAAATGCTAAATTATTAGGTGTAAAAAATCTTACGCATCAGGTATTAACTTTTTATTAAAGTTGAATCTTTAAATATAGAAACTCTTGACGTCAAGAGTTTCCTTTGTTAATATTTGGCTATATTATTAAAAATTATTATAATTCATTGAGATAGAGGAAACTATGGATGAAACTTCGAAATTGTAAATTATTTACATTATTAATATTCTTCAGTATTTTGGCAGTATTCCCCAAATATTCTAGAGCTGATGAGGGAAAGATTATTGTTTTTCAAATGTCACCGGAGAATAAAAAAGTATTTCGGGAAAACTTGGTCCGAAATATGGTGACTAAGTTCAAAGAAGATCAAACATTTGATAAGATTGATCAATATATGCTTTCCAAGGCGGCTGAGCTCAACAAAGTTAATCCGAAACACTCTCCCGATTTCCTGATCGAAGACACTTTTGCCAAAACGGACAACTTGTTTGAAAAAACAAGGTTTGCCATTAAAGACAATCCGGGCCGTTTTTATGAACCCGTATCTTTTGAAAAATCAGTTCAAAAACTATTATGGCTTAAGGGTATGTGTTTTTTGGTGATGGGAATTAAAGAAGAACATCAAATGGCTTTCTCATATTTTTATGTGCCGGGAAATGAAGATATTAGGCGTGAATTTATAGAAGAAATGGTGAACTACTCGTTTCCGGAGGTACCAAACATTCCTGAAAATGAAATTTGGCATCAACAAATGAATGATGCCTTGTCAAGGCTAGGGTATCGGATTTTTTCAGTAAAAAAATTTGGCATTGAGAATTGAGACCTGATGAGTTGCATCAAATCCCAACTATTAATTGTTTTAGATAAGTCTTTATTTTTTCATTATTAAAACCAGATTAAATCTATGTGGACCTGGTTTTATTTTTTTATTGCAAATAATAATAACCTTGGTTATAATTATTATCAGGTAATAATAATATTAGCTAATAAAGGTAAAAATGTCTGGAAAACTTATAAAAAAGAATGATCGTCATCGATTATTATTAGAGGCGATTGAAAAAAACCCGTTTATTACCGATGAAGAACTGGCAGAGAGCCTCCAAGTGAGCATTCCGACCATTCGTTTGGATCGCCTTGAGTTAGCTATTCCTGAAGTAAGAAAACGAACTCGTGAAATGGCGTCCCATTTTTTTGGTTCGTCCCAATCCCTAGGTGTCCAAGAAATTGTTGGTGAATTGATTGAGATTGAGCCCGGTAAGCGTGGTCTTTCATTACTCGAAACAGATCAAACGATGTGCCTGGAAAAATGTAATATAATCCGGGGACATATTATTTTTGCCCAAGCCAATTCATTAGCTAATGCCGTTGCCGATGTTCAAGTAGCTTTAACCGGTAAAACGGAAGTTACCTTTTTAAGGACTGTTCGGACAGGAGAAAAATTAATCGCTAAGGCCCAAGTTTTAGAGAAAAAGGGGCACCGTTTTCTAATCGAAGTAGTAGTTCGTTCTAAGGAAGAAATTGTTGCTAAAGGAATTTTTGTAATTCATGGAATGACCCTGGAAATGGCTAACTATTTGAAACTACTTAAAGACGAGGAGTAATCCGAACTAATCAACAGGAGGACTAGCGTGAAAAATTCCATAAATTGACGAAAAAAGGGCGCACTAAACTAAGGCCTTTAAAGGCCTAAAAAAATCTAGCCTTAGTTTAAGCCACAGAAATATCGGTATCTTTTATAATACCATTGGAAA